>NZ_JBSXOB010000056.1:0-82343 GCF_056857915.1 Marinobacter sp. B-12
TGGCAAGCCCCCGATATCTTAGACACCTGACAGCTTTGTGAAGTACTGCTTTTCGAAGTCCACCGGTGACAGCCCACCGTTATTGCCGTGTCGGCGAACCGGGTTATAGAACATCTCAATGTAATCGAAGATATCCTGCCGGGCTGTTTCCCGATCCTTATAGATTTTCCGTTTCACTCGTTCACTCTTGAGCAACGAGAAGAAGCTCTCAGCAACCGCATTGTCGTGACAGTTTCCGCGACGGCTCATACTGGGTTTCAATCGGTGGTCTTTCAGGAAGTCTCTCCATTCACGGCTGGTGTACTGAGAGCCTTGGTCTGAGTGAATCAGGACCTCCTGTTTCGGTCTGCGCCTCCATGAGGCCATCAGCAAGGCATCCATAATCAGGTCCGTCGACATCCGTGGCTTCATAGACCAGCCCACAATTTGCCGGGAGAACAGGTCCAGAACGGTGGCGAGATACAAGAAGCCCTCGTGAGTCCGAATGTAGGTAATATCAGTCACCCATCGCTCGTTTGGCTTCTGAGCCTCAAAATCGCGATCCAGATGATTGGGCGCGACATGAGCGGGTTCTCCGCCGTAATAGCCTTTGTGGCGTTTATAGCCGCGCTGAGCGCGGATACCTTCGGCCTTCATCAATCGATATACCCGATTTTTACTGCACCTCTCGCCGAGGTCCTTGAGATCCAGGGTGATGTTCCGATAGCCATACACGCCACCACTTTCGAGCCAGGCCTGTTTGATCAGTCCCACCAAGCGGCGGTTGGCCTTGGTGCGAGGGCTTTCTGGTGCATTTAGCCAGGCATAGAAGCCACTGAAGTGGACGCCCAGAACCCGACACATGACGCGGACTTGAAATTCACTCTGGTGAGCCCTGATGAAGCGATACTTTACTTGGACTCCTTGGCAAAGAACGCTGCGGCCTTTTTTAGTATGTCGCGCTCCTCACTGACCCGGCGCAACTCTGCTCTCAGCTTGCGCAACTCATCCTGCTGCTCGCTGATTTGTTGGTGCTGGCTGCCAGCATCACCATAGAGCTTGATCCATTTGTGCAAGCTGGCCGAGGTAATCCCCAGTCTCCGGCACACATCAGTCACTTTGTAGCCACGCTCCGTGACTTGCTTGACCGCCTCGATTTTGAATTCTTCGGAGTATCGCTTTCCGCTCATTACCAACACCTGTAGATTTGCGTTTAGTGTAACGCTATCAGGCGTCTACTGTATCGGGGGCTTGCCACAGCCTTCAGCCAATGCTCGTATGCGCTTATCTCATCGAACCAGCCATTGACGAGAATCCTTATCTCGTCGAAAGGCCAGTCAGAATTTAACGCCACGGAGGCGATAGGGCCTGGCTGAACCTCACTCTTCCCATCGAGATCGTGGCGTCCCAGCCATGTCAGCAGAACCTGTTTTTTGAACACTGGTAAACTCCTTTTCAGATCTGCATTGGAATTTACCAGTTAAGGAGCCAAAAGTCTGTCTGGCGAAGTCACGACGACTTAACCTAGAAGCTCCGCTTGCGACACCTCAGATCCCACGACAGGCAGACAAGTGAAAACTTAATTGGTTACTCTTCAATGAAATAATCAGTGTCGACCTGCTTCACCTCATAGATGTCTTTCACGCTAACACCCAGATTGTTTTCAATCATGAGCTGAGCCAGTTCCCGGCCATCGATCAGGACGACCTTCATGTCCAGGCCAGCCGCGGCCTCTCGGGCTCCTGCGGAAAAATCAGACGTAGTCAGAAACACACCTTTGCGTGCACGCTGCCTGGTCAAAGCACCGATAAATTTGTCGATTTCGGGGCGATGTACCGTATTGGCCCAGCGCTTGGCTTGGAGGTAAATAGTATCCAGACCCAGCTTGTCTTCCTTTATGATTCCGTCAATTCCATCATCGTTGGTCGTTTGTGTGGCTTGTCCTGCCTCTTTCCTGGAGCCGCCATAGCCCATTGAGATCATTAAATCGACGACCAGGGTTTCGAAAAAAGAGGGTGATGCTTTTCGGATACTATCAAGCACTTCGTCGGCAAGATTCTCCATCAAAGACTGGTGGGCGGAGGCAAGCTGTTCGTCGGGCGTGGCCTCTTCAATAATGTCGTCCACCGGCTTCAATGAATCGGTGACAGGTTTTGGTTTCTGGGTATGGAAATCATGGAATTCAGGAAACTGTTTTAACCATGCAACACTGATTCGCTCCGGCCCGTTGGATAGCGCATCCTGGCCACGGTCCGTGATCTGCACCATGCCTCTTTCCGGAATTGTGAGAAGCCCAGCTTTATTGAGGTATGTCCTTGCCCAACCCACGCGGTTGTTGATCACCGTCTGGTTGCCAGATGGCAAACGCTCTTTTCGCTCTTCGTCTGACAGCTCAAAAGCCTCTTTCACGGCTTCCCGCACATCGGCCAAAGCCCGGGGCTGGCCGTCGCTGACCGTTTGAAGAACCGGACGCATGACCGACTGAAAATCAGGTATTGCCATTGCCTGCACTACTCCCTGCCAGAACTTTGCTTACTGCTCGTCTACAAACTCGAACAAATCACCAACGTCACAACCCAGATATCGGCACAGAGCTTCAATAGTTTCGAGCTCCACACGACTCGCGGTCTCGTGATAAAGCCGGGTGACGGTGCCCCGGTTAACCCCAGTTTCTCTCGCCACATCGACAATCTTGAGTTTCTTCTCGCCCATCAGCTTAGACAGATGGCACTTAATCATTTGGCCCACCAAAGAACAAATTAACCCGCAGGAGATCAAAAAGACTTGCAAAAGGTCTTTATGAGTGCATAATGATCTACAGGAGGACATTTTGAGGCGCTAGTCATGCGGTATGTCCTCCAGCACTGAACGATAGCAGAGGTGAAAAGTTATGTCACAGGAGTATCTGACTACCGAAGAACTGTCCCAGCGGATCAAATATGACCCAAGGACGATTCGTGAACGGCTCAAAGACAGCGTCTTGCTTGAGGGTGTTCATTATATCCGCCCGTTTGGGGGGCGAAAAATTCTTTATATCTGGGAGAAAGTTGAGCAAGACATGTTTGACCAGGCCACCAGTGTCGCATTTGCCGTGCCAATGGCTCGGGGAGGGGTGTGCCGTGGGTAAGATTGTTACGAGGCCTGAAACCGGAAAGCTTTGCTTCGACTTCCGATTCCGAGGAAAACGCTGCAGGGAACAAACTGCGTTGCCGGAAACACCAAAGAACCGAAAACAGCTCGAACAGATCCTTGCGAGGATTGAAGCAGAAATCACTCTTGGGTCATTCGAGTATGGAACCTATTTCCCTAACAGCCCCAACGTCGAAAAGTTCGCGGTTACTACTGGGAGTTCGGTACCGGGATACCACCAAACTCCACTGTTCCGGGATTTTTCGGGTGATTGGATGAAAGAGATGCAAATTCAGTGGCGCCAGTCACACATCGAGACAGTAGAGGGAACACTTAGAAATTACCTCGTACCCTATTTCGGGGAAAAAGAGGTTGGCCGCATCACCAAAAAAGACATTCTCGGTTTCCGGGCATCACTCGCCAAAGTTGTAACCCGGAGTGGGAAAAGTCTTTCTGCCAGTCGGATCAACAAAATCATGACACCTTTGCGCATGATCCTGTGCGAAGCAGCCAACCGCTTCGAGTTTAGCTCACCCTATCACGGGATTAAATCGTTGCGTGTACGTCGGACAGATGTCGAACCGTTCAGTATCGATGAGGTAAAGCAAGTCATTGATACCGTCCGCTCGGACTTCAGAAATTATTACGTCGTTCGCTTCTTCACCGGAATGCGCACGGGTGAGATTGACGGACTCCAATGGGAGCACGTGGATTTCCAACGTCGTCAGATTCTGGTTCGTCAAGCTTTGGTCGATGGCCGCCTGGAGTACACAAAAAATGATGGCAGCTACAGACACATCGAGATGTCGCAGTTGGTTTTCGATGCGCTGAACGACCAAAAAAACGCGACTGGAAAAATGGATTTCGTTTTCTGTTCGCGAACAGGCGGGCCTCTGAATCACAACAATATTACCAAAAGAGTCTGGTATCCATTGCTCACCTATTTGGGTTTGCGCAAAAGACGTCCGTACCAGACCCGTCACACGGCTGCGACGTTGTGGCTGGCAGCCGGCGAGAACCCTGAATGGATTGCCGCGCAGATGGGCCATACAACCACCGAGATGTTGTTCAGGATTTACTCACGATATGTGCCCAATTTGACGCGCCGCGATGGCAGTGCAATCGAACGCCTTCTCATCAAAGAATTTGATGCTCCAGTCGATTCAGAAAAAGGAACTAACTCATGAACCACACTACTTATCACACTCTCTCTATTAGCCGCAGGTCTGTCGCTAACCGGCTCGCGGGCGCATTGGCAGTCACGATGCAAATCCCCGATGGTACCGAATTTATCTGCCTCCTCGGCCATGGCGACGAATCCAGCAACCTTGCAGCCCTGGCGACCTGGGTGGAGGACCAGTTGGATCAGATCGATTGCGACGGCATGCGTGACCCGCTGACCTATCTGATTGCATGTCTGGAGCGCGAGCTTCTCTCTATTCAGGAGGACGCAGTATGAGCGGTACTCTGTTTGTGAATACCAGGTGGGATAGCGAGCCAGACATTTTCATCGGCACCATCATCGATCTGAAAGAAATCGCCAATGGCGAAGATCTGCCTGTGCTTGAGCTGCAGATTGAGAATTCTTTCGAGCGGTATGATGTGGTTATGTCCCAACCACACCAGGAACTCCGGCTGACCAAAATTCCCGATGCTGCCGTTCAACTCGTATTGTGGACGGCGAGGGATCAGTATGCCGTGTCTCGTTCGGATACAGTTATTTTGCTGGACACCCCGGACACGATGTTGCATCTGCCCTATTCGACGCTGCATCGTCCGGACATAGCTACCGATATTGAATTGTTCATCGCACAATGCCCGGTGCGGCCACTAAAGGACTTTGTACGGCGGGTTCTCGGTCGGCCATCAGTGGGCATACGATTTATGAATGGAGCAATGTGGGAACCGGGTTACGAGACACCGGGCAGTCTGGCCCAGCATAGCCTTGATGTCGCCATGAGGTCGTTCGATGCATGCCGCGGATACACTGACGAGGAGCGCTGGCTGGCTTCCATCGCCGGCCTTCTGCACGGCCTGGGCCGCATTGAGCTTACGGATTCCAAGCCACCGGATTATCTCAAGGTGGCTCTGAAAACTCTGGGGTTGCTCTCAGAAGAGCTCAAACGGTTGGAGAAATTCCAAGCTGATGCAGCCCGTATGATTCAGTTCATCATCGCATCAATGTACCGGGTCGGAAGCCGCACAAAGCCTCATCCAGGGGCAATGGTCGTTCAAACGTCCCACCTCGTTGCGGCACATCTCCAGTCGGAGCTGATTGGCTCAGCGAAAAGACATTTAGCGGGTTCAAAGACAAACTACGGAAAGGCTTTACCCCTCCTAAAGGATTGAGTTCATTGGCCAAGGATGGCTAACTACTGCTTTTCTTCCTTAGCAGCGTCCTCAATTGCTGCTTCTCCAGCACGCACCAACGCCAGCGCAAAAACAGCAAATCTCAACGCACTCATCGTGTTCTGAGACCCACCCTTTCCAAGCGTTGGCTCAGGCCTGACTTCAACCTGAGCGCTACCATACCGAAATCGATCGCCCTTAGATTTCTGCGACGCAATTGCCACCCGCGCTTGGGGCACTTGGAACTGCTTTGACCAGTGCGTCTTAATATCGCGATCTGAGAGGCCGTTCTCGGGAGCTCTTACGCGGATTTTTACTAGGTGCATTAACCCGGCATTTTTGAGAAGGTCGAGGTATGCCCGCTTATTTTCATCGCGAGTAAACGAGAGCTGCGTCTTGCTTCGCTGCGCCGAATCACTCACCGTCTGCAAGGCAGAGCGAGCGGGTTCGGGCTCTTCTCTCATCCAACGGCGCACACGTTCAAAGACGTCCTCCACGTGCCCATGAGCCAGTTTAGATTTGGGAGGCGCTGGACACTGCGGCAGTTCAGGCATTGCGACACCGCCAATGCCGTCCTTGTAGGCGACTGTTTCCGCCGACTTACCCGGATTTTGTGATTGCGCGCTACGATGACTACCGTCGCGAACACGCTGCTGCATTAGGCGCTCCCCGAGGTTAAGCCATGCTTCAACGGTAATGACTGCCAAATCATATCGGTCTGCCACTCTTTGGGTGGCCTCGCCTCTGCTGTGGCCCTCGGCAACCATTCGATTGAACTGGAACAAAGCGTCATAGATCATGAATGCCGTGTATGGCTCGGGCTCCAAACACGCAGAAAGGGTCGGGTGATCTGGCATTTTGAAAGCCGTCAGATTCGTCGCCGCTGTGATACAGATACCGCTTGGCCACCCTCTTTGCACGGTGCACGCTAGCTCGCGTGCCGTTGTGGCTCCAGTCAGACCATGCCGGTTCCGGTACACCTCCATGGATCCGGTGGATGAGCCCAGGAGACTGCTCTGCCCACGCAACGTTAAAACCGGTAGCCTGCGCTCAGCTTGGCGGGCACCATTTACATAGTCCATCAAGTGCGCGTAGCTTAGCAGCGTTTGGCCCGGCGAGGCGTGGCCTGCCAGCAAGGCCAGAAACCACAACTTTTTGCGAGTAGGCGCCCATTCTGTTGACCGGTTGGCAATCGCAAAAATGTCTCGTCCCCAGTGGGGCATCACTATGTTCTCAGCATCATCCGTGGCCCAACTCTCCTTCATCAACTCTCCCGGCCAGCGCTCCAACAGCCTTACCCCAGTCAGAGTGACACACGAGTGCCGAAGATGATGAAACCTCAGGCTACCCGTACCGGAAGCCGCACGCATCGCTTCCTGGATCGGAACGAATAAATGACGCTGTGGAATTAGCTGGTTCCCTCGTTGGGGAGCGCAGAACAGCAAATCGCTTTCCTTGGTATTCGGTTCCTTCAGTCGGTGCTGATACCAGTCCTGCAGCTGGCTCAATTCTGTTTCCGTCAGCAACGCCCATAATGGAAGCCGTCTCGTTCCACTGTTACTTTTCTGACCCGCAAACTGATTACCGCGCGTCAATAGCTCTGGACGTGACAAGACGGGGGCCATTAGCCCCTGCACATCTTTGATGAGAATTTTCTGGATTTCAGTGCGCCGCAAGCCACAGCGATATCCCAGAGTCAGAACGATTTTCCGAACTGTCACAAGGCGTCTACTAACTTCCGAGTGCGCCAAAATATTCTGTGCCCGAACGTATTCCGCAGGGGTCAGTATGTCAGCATCCACCTCACCGTTAGCGGTAGCGCCCTCAATCTCGACCTCAGGCATTCCAAATTGGACGACCATGAAGGCATGGAACCAGCCGGCAACTATTGCTCGATCCGACCGCCGTTTACCCGACGGAGAACTGGAGAGCAGTTGGTCATATACCCATTCCCACTCATCCTCCCCCAAGGCATTCAGGTCACCTGTCATAGAGAGAATTGTGGCCAGCGGATTGGCAATCGTACTGAAGTAGCGCTGAATGCTGCTGATCACCAACCGTCCCTGGCGCCCTCCATATCGCCGCATATTGGCACACCAGCTAGCCAGTACGCGGACAACGGGAGCCCAACATTCATCACCAGCAATGGCATTCAATAGTTGGTAGGTTTTATCACGCTCACCAGCCGCGCTTTTTCTTGTAGCCTGTTTCAGAACTCTTTGGATAGCCCGTACCCCGGCATAGACGTCTGAATCGCAGCTTCCGCTTAAAGGCCGTAAATCCGATACCGGTTTGCTTTCATCAGTTTCAATTTTCTTTGAAAGTAGTGGAGGCACCTTTTTGTCTAATAACCTCGCCCATGCATCGGCGGGCAAAGAGACAGTTGCACCGGGACTGCGTTGGATATGATGAAAAACGCCCTCGATCCAGGTGGCGTCCCGGGTCGACGATGATTCAATCAGAAGGCGTAAGACACGATTCGGCGACGCCAAATCGCCGGGCAGAGCCTTTAAGAATTTCAGGAAATTGAACGCCAAACGGCTGACATCTGTGTTAACCCCGCTGGGCCAATGATCACCACCGTGAATTTTGTACCAGCGCTTGAGCAAAAGCAGCGATACGGGATCCGGAAACCAGCGCCATAATCCCTGGTTAGTTTCAATGTCCATCCACGTAAGTCCGTGGAAGTGGCGAACGCCTTTGGGTATGGCTGCTATCAGAGAGAGTAGCTTTTTCTTGCTGTGAATACCGCCGAACACAATAAAACTGAATACGAGCTGGCCCGCATCAACTTTGTGCTCATCGACATCGTTCCGTTTGCGCGGAAATTCAATGTCCGACCAGAATTCCTTCAGCCAATCCTGTCCAATCGAGAGGTCATAGAATCCCGCAGGAGTCGTAGGGGCGGACTCTCCATGCAAAACCAACATTCTCTGTTGGTTTGGCAGATCCAGCTCATGTTCACGAGCAATTTTATGCAAGCATTCAGCAAGATAGTTGTGCCGAATTTTGATCGCCTTCCCAGCCGCTCCCTCCTTTACGGAGGCGAAAAGCGAGTCAATTCGTTGTTCTGAGACTGGGTTCTCGCAAACTCCCTGCAAGATGTCTTCACAATGCCTATCGAGGTATTGGTCCACCATCTGACACTCGTGCTCAATAACCCGTCGACGGTTCTCGGACCGAATTTCATCCCCGTGTGCACGGTTCTCAACCGGAATGTTCTTATTCATAACAGCCCCTCCTCTGCGGTCCAGCCCAGGTCGTCAAGAATGACGTTGAGCATGGACTCAATTTCCGACACATATTCGGTGGGGTTCAGTGCTGAAAACCGACCCATTGGCTCCTGCCCCACCAGCCAATGTCCCATCCAAGTGTCTACGAGTTCTGCACTTACGCCACGATGACGCAGCTCGCTCCGCAAAAAATGACGGTTCAGGTTAAGTGGCAGATCCGAAATTCCATTCAGGTTCTCAGCCAATGTGGTAGGAGATACCTGCCGCACTTTCACAATCTTTTCGGACTTTTTAGTTCTGCGAGATGCTTTAGAAAGGAAAAACAGAAAATGCCCCGGGTCTTTAATACCAAGAAGCGCCCACATCTGCTCAACAACACGTTCGCGATGCTGTCTGTACAAATCCAACTGCAGAGAGAAAAGTTCTGGTACCGGCACGAGTCTGGCGTGACTGAACGCGGCATCGGTTTTGTCCGCAACGACGAGCATCCGGGACCATGGATCGAGATCGGAACTACGCGATAATGGTGCATGAACGCTACGGTAGCCGGTCGCAAACGCCATAAACACCAGGACATAGGACGTGAAGCTGTTATGAATATCGATCAAGGTTTCGGGAGCGAGAGGCTGTTCCAAGTCAGCTTTTAGTCGATCCCGGAGGTCTGAAATAAGCACTGATAGGCGCTCTGGTTTAAGACAGAACGGCGTGCCGATGAAATAGGAACGCTGTTGGAGAGGTGTAACCGGCTCCATCAGTTCCTTATGCCCGCCCTCAACCATGTCGCGTGTCGCTGTTAGGTAACGCTTCTGCAGGTCGGATTCGGCGACACAATAATAGTGTATACCCACATGGGCCCCGGTCGCAGGTTGGTTTCCGGTGATAAACACACCATCCGCGACATCGCCCTGCACATCCGCAATCTCGTTGTATATGCAGCGCTGCAGGCGGGTGAGCGTGATCCTGGCTCCGCTTTCAGAGCGCGACTCAGAAATGAAGTTCTCAACACCGTCCTGTATGTCAGCTATGTCGGGACGCGGAAACAGGTATCCGCACCATTGTGAGTCAGCTACCCCAATAGATCGAATGATCAAATTCCAGAGCAGCTTCAAAATGGGTAGACGGAGTTGACTATGAGTGTGGTACACGTTTGGCTCCCACTCTGTACGCAGAGGACGCATGCGCTCCGGCACAGGAACGTGAACCTGAATGAAACTGCCTTCTTTGCAAATCGCTATGGAATCATCCGATATGTTCTCGGGAACCTGGTTAATAGTGCTATACAGACGGGCATTCAACACTGTTGATAATGGTCGCCCTGTCAGCAAAACCAACCCGGCCGCCAACTCACCCGGGTTCTGACCCGCACCATCCCACGACAGCTCCGATATGACCGAGTCAATCTCATACGCTGTCAGTCGATCCCACCGGGTAGTCAGTGCTTGGGCGCTGCGACGCAGTTGGTCGGCAATGTGGCGGCGTTTGAATGCGCCACTTCTCGGGGACCCTCCACCTCTTGGATTTGAACGCTCTGATGGAACAGCGTATCCAGCAGTCGTTGTAAGATCATTTACCGGAAGGGCTTCTAATCGGGCAGCATTCTCTTGTTCAACCGATGACGTTGGCACTTCCATCAAAGAAAAATCCACTCCTCCAACGTCACCGAGTTGATCTGGCGAAACTGTGTTTATGCTGACCCGCCCGGAGCCATTTACCTGCTTTTTGCGAGCGGAAATCTCAAGAGGTTTTTCTGCACCGAGCGATAAGCCAATCACTCTGCGAATGTGGCCGAGTCGATCGAGTTCGGCAGCACTAAATTCGCTGGACTCTGCCTGCTCAGCCTCAAGTAATGTTTGGTAGCAACCCTTGCGGCTGGATGCATCAAACGTCAGTGAGTCCAATAGCCTGTCGCTGAGACGACGCAGTTCACGAAAGCCTGCCTGGATATTGGCTGCCGGCATTTTGGCGGAGACAGAGTCAACCTGTATTCCGGTATGAGCTGCCACCAGCGCATGTGCGAATAAGAGCAAACGACCCTGCGAAGGCGTTTTCTGCTTTTTCGACATCTCCTGCAGTGAACCATAGATCGGATTGCTCGTTTTGAACTGAGTGATCGCGCCAGGCTGCTCGACCCAATCAGCAGAACCCTCAGCTTGAGTCGTTATTGCAAAGCAAAAATCTTTCAGCTGCGGCAGCACATCCAGGAAGAACGGCTTTTGCCCTAAAGAATCTGGCGTGAATGTGATTTGTTCCGCATGTTCAAGAACAGTACGAAGAACCTGAGCGACACCAGTAATTCCCAGCATCCCTGGCGGTGGATCGATGAGATCGATGAGAGTCTCAGTCATTTCTTGGTTGATCATTTCGAACCACCCTTTTCTTTCATGAATTTGGCTTCCGGTTGTTCAGCACGCTTCTCCGAAAGGGATTGCCGCCTCAGGCCGGCAAGATGAGCCAGAGCAATTTTCGTCGGAACGAGCGGTGTGCCTCTTCCTTTCAAAATAACGCTCCATAGTGCAGCCACAGCGCGACTGTAGAGTTTCCTTTCCATAGCAGGCACTACACAGTTAAGAATTTCTCTTTGCGCCGATACGAACACCAGATCGTTGGGTTGGCTGGAAATGTCGACCATCACCAAAATCTTGGTGTCGGATGGCAAGAATGGCTTGATTGCCAGAGAGCGGATGTTGCTGGTTACATAAAATTTTTCATCATCCCCGATCACTCCTACAGGAGGATGCGCAATGATGTAATCAATCAAGAGCTGCTCAGGTACGTCTGAAAAGCATGACGCTCGATAAGCAAGCCCCAAAAGCATCGATCGGTATTCGGATGGGAAGTCAGGAGAGAGTTTCAGCTCCCCAATCTTCACCTTTTTCGTTTTGAATTTGTCGTTCATCAGTACAGCCTCTTAACTAACGGTGAGGCTATTTTCGAGGTTGGCAAGCACTCTGTGTTCGGTCTAATTGACGGTTTTTCGCAATAACTCCCAGATGACCCAACTATTTGCTTGCAGCTAGGCCAACTTGTGAAAAACTGAGGTTTAAACATCGCTGGAGTATCGGATATGACAAAGAAGCAGACGGCAGCAGAACTCAGGGAGATTGCCTACGATGAAATCCTAGAGCTGTTCGAAGGAGATAGGACCGCCGCAGGTAAGTGGTTGTCATCCTCGGTCCGTGGTCTGGGTAACCATACGCCGATTTCGATTATGGGGACCGAGCCCGGTATTCAGAAGGTCCGCAGATTGGTGGGGCAACTTGAGCATGGCGTCTTCCCCTAAACTTCAGGAATGACGATGAAAAGGTTAAACAACGAAGCTGAGGCCAGTGACAGCCAGAGTAATCAGCCGAGAGCTGCTTGTGGCCACACAAGGATTCACGCAACTGACATCGAACCGACCTGAGAGTAACGAATAAACTCAAAGCCACCGAAGACACAGCCAGGTGACGGAGACGTACTTGTGAAAGCCGTCAGTCGGGTCCAGTTGTCTGATTTCAGTCAATGAGCGGACGTTTAGGATATTGAGGAAGCGATTCAGGTCAGAGAAACTGCTAAAGAGTTCATCACCGCCGCACAAGCCCATTCAGCCAAGAGATCGCCTCAGGATAAGCCGCGGTTTCAAGAACGAACTCCTGGCCTCGGGAGGCAATCATTAAATGGCAGTACTTTCCAGCCTTAGACCAGCGAGAAGGGTTGCTATGGAAGCTCAATGTGCAACCAGAACCATTGGGATAAAAGAAGCTCGGCAAGCGCCAAAGTGTTGGTGATGATACCCCTGGAGCAGTCAGCCTATACTGGTCATGCATTTGTCTGAACGTGCCCGCCCCCGGTAACCCAGTATCCACTCCGTCCAGGCGGAGAGTCTCAGACGCAAGATATAGGGTGTTGCTTGCGTCAATTTGACCGTGAAAGTGGGGGTGATAACGGGCCCAGGCCAACTCCTCCTCTGCTAACTGGTCAACCTTGTGGATCTGCTCTATCTGGAGCCAGCCCCACAGCGCATGAAACGGGGGTGCCGACTTGATGAACCTCCAATCCTCACCGCATTTCTCAACACGTCTAAATAATCCAAAAAACAAGAAAACGTCACCTACGTCTACTTCTTGCTTACGCAAATGCCCTTGAGCGCTACCTGCCTGCCCAAGCAGAGGCCGCCAGTCAGCAGCTCGCGGGTAAACATCTGAAATGAGATCAGGATCAAGATGGGCGTAATGCTCAAAACGCCGGGGATCGCCCGTTAGATCAGCAACGAGCTTACCGATGTTTATCCCTTGGTAGCTCAGCTCCTGATAGGTAATACGCGATTTCTTGTCCGGGATTGGCAATGCGTAAAAAGCGCCGTCGGGAAATACTGGACTGGGACATCCACCTGCAGATGAATCAAACCCCTTTCGGCTCAAGATCAGCTTCATCCGCGTGCTCCGCAGGGAGTCCTATTCGCAGTCAATTTGGCCGGCCAGCTATGAGGCGCTCCATTCCTGCCAGGCGCACATTGGCTTCGAACAAATTCAATGAATCTAGATGCTAGTGATTCTTCCGTCTGAGTACCATGAGCAGATTGTCCGCGGGGAACAGCTGGACGGAGTTCTGGCGGGACAACCAAGGCATCTCTGCCAAAATAGTAGAACTCACCTGCAACCAGAACGTACCGACCGGATATGTCCCGCCTCAAATCATCTTGGCTGGGCATATCGCTCCCCCAATGATTTGCGTTTGGAAGTTGTTCAAAATGCTCTTCTTCAAAGGCGCCGACAACGCAAGGCCGATAGATATTGTCTCCTGCTTTAGCTTCCGGACCTTTTGCGGTCATATCAGGAGTCTTGCTTTGGAACCGAGGGTCCTCAAAGTACTCACGGATATGCAGCTTCTCAGCGACCTGCATAAGGTAGATAAGCCGCTCCTCACCCACTGGATCACCCGCCAAAGATACTGAAGTGAACCCAGCTATCCAGTCACCCTTTTCCTTACACCGACGTATCTGTGGTTTACACGTCGCCAATGTCAGCGTTTCGCCAAAAGGGTTAGGGGCAAAACCGGTATCGCTGACTAGCTTATAGGCGAAAAGACGCATCCCCTTCCTCCGTAAAATAGTGCACATAGATCTGTCACAACTGGCATACCCGGATCCTACCAGCCAACAAGATCAAAGGCTTCAGCTGACTCGAAGGAGGTCGTTAAATTGTCAGCTGCTTTTGAAAAAAACCGTCGACTTGAGCATGACCACGATTCCACAAGACGACCCAAGCCCAAGTCACAAAGCGGCCGGATTGCCCTGAGAGCCTGTAAGCACATATATCCTTCTCCAGATCAGCCTCGCGCCCCGGACTTCTCCATATATTCGCTAATTTCTCGCTCCAAACGGGAGTGAACATCCAGCAAATCAATCTTGTCGACTGGCTGCTCTTTGAGACTGGACTGGGCTTTCTTGCGCTCAAGCTCGGCGCGCTGCTCGGCATAAACGTGATGCAGAACCCCAACACCCAGACCGGCCCTCTCCACCTCGTTCATGTGCTTGCGCAGTTGCTTAAATTGCTCCGGCGAGGGACGGTTCTGCCTCTTCACCTCCACGTCCTTAGCTCGGATATCAAAGGCCTCGCCCCACAATGTCACCGCCTTTTCCCAGGCCAGTGACAGGGTCTGCTGCTCGTTGATGGCGATTCGTACCGGCTTGCTAGACGCATTGACCTGAAAATAGCACTGCTCGGTCTGGCCGCCGCCGATGGTCCCAGTCGAACTTTTCGAGGGCGTTCAGCGGGCCGCTGAACGATGGCTGCCATCATCGCAGCGAGCGCTGGGCAACACACCGCCATTTGGCTTAATGGGGACAGCTGCAGGAATACGAAAAGTGAGGACATTGATCGGCCAGCTTGAGCATGGAGTGGTTCCATAGACCTAGTTGGCTTAAGGGCACCGAATTAATATCAACGATTCATCGTTGGAGTATCGAATATGGCGCCAGCGTCAACAGGCGATCAAGGGAGATGTCGCCGGCTGCCATGGCTAGGTAAGCGGTAACGGCGTTGTCCCGAGTGCTCATGGCCCAGACTTGGAGATCGTAAACGGATACTACCCCGGGCGCACCGCAGCTGAAGTCGTTAGCGGGCTTGCCATTCCGCTATGTTGTCGCAACCGATATCAATGTAATTAAGGGGCGCAGAATCGCTGGCAGTGGTTGTCTTCAACGAGATGACACAGTTCATGGAGCCGCACGTAGCCCATGGCCCGGGTAGGCGCTTTTTGGAGTGCGGGTTCAATAGCACGGTGCCCTCCGGTGAGCACCTCACCGCCGGGTCCGCATTTCAATCATGGGCCGTCTTCCAGCTTCTACAGTGTCGCCCAAAGCGGTACGGATATTCTATGAATCTAGACCCAAAGCTTAATCGTATTCTGCAACGCCTCCATTAAGTGCGACTTTATTATCTCGATTTATAACTATAAACTCTAACTTCCCCTCTCTAATAATACGATATTTTATTAAAACATCGCTTCCGGGAATTACGAAGCCAGTAAATCTTGCACCAAATCTGAAGAATGGCTTTTCAAATTCAGATCTTCCAATTTCCTTAGCAAGAGCCTGAAGGGATTTGGCCCAAGTACAGGTTCCATGGAGAATAATATCATCAAGGCCGGATGCATGCGCAAACTCTCTTTCAGTATGCACAGGGTTCCATATTTGTGAACACTCCGTATAAACATGCGCTTGTCCTTTTGGTATGTTAATAACAACTTCTTTATCAAAATTCGAGTCTTTTAAATGAAAGTTGCTTGGCAAATTTGATTGGCGGCCATTATTAAATTCTTTAGTGGTTAACGGCGTCTTCATGTACATTGATCCAAACCAGCTTTCAGTTAATAACTCACCCCCGTTTCGATCTGACACAGCTAATTTAGTGACTAACAAAGTGCCAGCACTTGTATCACGTGCTTGCACAATACATCCAGAAATAGAGAGATCGTCCCCCGGCCTTACTGGCTTGTAAAAAATACTATCCTGAAATCCATGAACAAATTTATTATAAATATTATGGGAGTCTCTGCCTATTAAGTCCAAATATTCATCTTTTTCAAAAATTGGCCATTCCAAGGCAGCAGAATAACTTAAAGGAGCAACTATTCCTTGAGGTCTATCATCTGAAAGATAAATATCATCGACAGCCCCTATGCCAGCCGCATAGGCCATAGAGTCTCGTTTGGTTACTTTTTTGTCATATTGAATGATAGAGGTTTCTTCATCATTGACAATGATGGGGATTTCTTTAATTTTCATCTCAGTGCCTCGTATCAGAACTTTTCACGGCGGATTTTTATTGAGGAATTGCTGCGATCCCATGTGCCATCTGTAACCCCCTCCTCTCGTATTTTTCTTTTTTCAATTTTTGATGTAGGTGTCTTAGGCAGCTCGCTCATGATCTTGATATATTTTGGAACCATATAGTGGGGCATTCTCTTACTTAAAAACAAAATAAGGTCGTCACAGTTGATTTCAAATCCTTTTTGAGGTACAACTACTATCATAACTTCTTCTTCACCACCATCTCCAGGCACACCGACAGCAGCGGCTTCAAGAATATTTGGATACTCTAAAACTTCGCTTTCCACTTCAAAAGATGAAATATTTTCTCCACGCCGACGTATAGCGTCCTTTACTCGATCAACAAAGTAATAATTCCCCTGCTCATCAATTTTGAACATATCTCCGGTATGGAACCATCCATTTTGCCATGCCTTAGCTGTTGCATCTGGCATTTTGTAGTATCCAGAAAACAAAACCCAAGGCTCATCTGACCTCAATATTAATTCTCCCGGACAGCCAATTGGAACCTCATAATCATTATCATCTACTACTTTTGCGTCATAGCCAGGCAACAATTTACCGCACGCTCCTAGAGCATTCGGATTTAAATCAGAGACTATTGGCGCAGAAATTTCGCTCATATTAAATAACGTATAAACATCAAAACCGAATCGCAGAGTCATTTTAGACGGTTCTTCAGAAAGAGGAATTACCATTACTCTTCGAAGGTAATGGTCCTTGTCTTTTGGAGAAGCTGGAGAACGCATTAAAAATCCAGCCATAGCTCCTAGGAGCAAGCATTGCGTTATCCTCATCGCCTTACAGACGTTAAAAAACTCATCACTACTAAAAGCCTGGACAACTCCAATGGATGAACCTCTCGCGAGCGCACCGGCAACAAATAAAGTTCCCCCGACATGGAAGAGTGGCAAGTTAATTAAAAACCTATCATTAGCATCAACTCCTATCGTGCAATTAAGACCCATAGAGTACAAGTGCATATAGCTAGATATAACTCCTTTAGAAGGGCCGGTTGTACCTGACGTATAGCAAATAGATTGCTCATCCCAAGGTTTCAGCCCCTTGACAGGAGGAGCATAAGTTGAATCAGTTTCAAGAATGTCAAAGGGGACTAGAGATATATCGAACTTTGCGAATTCATCTCGAAATCGCAAAGCATGTTCACTATCAGTTATAATGCACTTAAGCCCATGTGTGCTTTTGAGATCTAGAAGTCTTTCCAGTAAACTAGGGTGAACAAAAGCAATCTTGGCTCCTGAGTTTTCCAAAACATGAGATAACAGATTTCCTTTATATGCAGTGTTTATAGCTACTGAAACACCACCGATCCAATTAATACTGAACCAAGCTTTGAGTGATAGCTCGCCATTGGGCAACCACACAATAACTTTATCACCTTTATTGACTGAAAGACGCTTTAAAGCCAAAGCCGCACTAGAAGCCAATAGAGCCGTACGTCGATAGCTCCATTCTTCTCCACTATCAAATTCAGCAAAATTATCGTTTGGCCTATCGTTGCTTAATTTATCAAGCAAATAGGGCATCACTACATCATTAGGACTAGGCTGTACTTTATTATCCTTAACTACATTTTTCATTTTAAGCCTCCTGTTGCAACTGACTTACTAAGTTTTTTAAATTATCTTAACGAAGGCAGCCAAAGTACTACGCTTGGAAAAAAGTAAACAATTAAAATAGCTAAAACTTGAAGGCAAATAAAAGGGATCGCTCCTTTATAAATAGTAGAGGTTAAAACTGAAGATGGCGAAACACTTCTTAAATAGAAAAGCGCAAAGCCAAATGGTGGGGTTAGAAATGATGTTTGTACAACTAGCGCAACTAAGATTGCATACCATAGCAAATCAATATCCATAAATATGGCTGCTGGCAATATGATTGGAATAACTATAAAAATAATCTCAAAAAAGTCTATAAAGAAGCCCAATATAAAGATCAAGAAAAGTGATACGATTATGAAGCCTACCTGACCACCAGGTATAGCCGCGAAAATATCTCTAATTAGCCAATCGCCATCTAATGCTTTGAATACAATTGCGAAGGCTGTAGCACCTACCAAAATAATCATTATCATACTTGTAATTCGAGATGTTTCTTCCAATGAGCTTTTCAATAACTTAATATTAAACCTTTTATTAGCCATGGATAATAAAAGTGCGCCTACAGCCCCAACAGCTCCAGCTTCCGTCGGTGTTGCAAACCCATAAAAAATACTCCCCAACACTGAAATTATTAAAGCTAAAGGCGGCACTAGAATTTTTATAATACTAAACGCAATCCTGTATATGCTTATACCGGTACTATCTTCTGCTGGAATTCTTGGCATTGATTCTGGCTTAAACCATCCTAGCACAAGGACATATAATATATATAAAATCACGAGTAGTGCTGCTGGAAAAAGAGCAGCTACAAATAAATCATTAATGGACACCCCCATCTGATCCCCTAAAACAATCAATACGATACTCGGAGGCATAATCTGACCAAGCGAACCAGCAGCAATAATTACCCCAGTTGCCGGACTATCGTCATATTCATAACGCAGCATTACTGGTAGGGAAATTAGCCCCATGGCTACTATCGTCGCTCCTATAACACCAGTACTTGCAGCTAATATTCCGCCAATTAATATTACAGCTATAGCAATTCCACCTTTAACTCTGCCAAACAACATGCCTGAAGTAACCAATAAGTCATCAGCAATTTTCGACTTCTGCATTACTAAACCCATGAATATAAAAAAAGGAATAGCAAGAAGCATATAATTTTGCATTATTCCATATATTCTAGAGGGGATGGTCTGCAAAAAAATGAAATTAAATTCGCCTGCTAAAATCCCAACGGTGGACGCAATTATCGTCACCCCTCCCAAAATATACGCAACAGGGAAACCGCTGAATATTAGCATCATCAGCAATAAAAACATCCCTAAACCGAGCCATCCATCCATCAGATCTCTTCCTCGTAATTAACTTTAATGGGGGGGGTATCTGATTTTCCGCACAAAAACAGTACATGCTTCCAAGCCACGTAGCTGGCCTGTAAGAAAACAAACATAAAGGCTATTGGTATGAGAGGCTTAATAATCCATCTTGGAAGGCCTCCAGGATCAGGAGGCCCTTCAAACACAGTAATTGAATTAATAACAAATGGCCATGAAACGTATATTATTAAAAAGCTAAACGGCAGTACGAATAAAGTAAGCCCCAAAACATCGACAAGGCTTTTTATTTTATCACTAAATTTTGAATAGAATATATCTACTCGGACGTTAGAATCGTGGAAAATATTATAGCTTGCTAACATTAAAAAGACTACGCTAAAAATGTACCACTGCAAGTCGATCGCTGCAGACCATGTTAGGTTTGTACCTATGGATCGACCTACATATCGAAGCACTGTCCCAGAAAATGTTAAAATTATCATTAAAAATGTAAGCCATCCCATTGACTTTATCAGGAAGCTATTTATTTTACGTATTGCACTGTGGTTGTCTTTCATGTGGGACCCTCTCTCATCAGCATATAACCAGAATTCATCAAAAAGAATAAGAGGCAACTTCCGAGAGGCTCAAGAAGCTGCCGTAACCATTGCTACTTGCGCTACCGCTGTTATTTGCGATAAGCAAATTGGTCCAGTGGATAGCGAGTTATTCCATGCAATACTCGTAATTCATCCAGAAAGCTTTTCCAATGTCGATAAATTCTATCGAAGTCTTCGTTTTCATCTGAGAACTCATCCATCATCTCAGTATTTACTTTATAAGCAGCTTCAAGAACATCTTCTGGCAAACCTTTCACCTCAACACCATAGTCTCCCTCCATAAGATCTTTAAGAGCAATTCTGTCCTTATTCTGAGACTGGGCGACATGCTCTGCGTGTGTTGCAAGGCTTGCCACTTCAAATGCTGTCTTAAAGTCATCCGGAAGTCCTTCCCACTTGCCTTTATTAACAAATATAGAAAGTGGTGCAGAAGGATGGGTCCAGCAAGGATAATAATAATACTTGGCAACATCATGTAGACCTAAGTTCATATCATCATGAGGCGTATTGAACTGAACTCCGTCGATAACACCTCTCTCCATGGCAGTCAAAATTTCCCCACCTGGAATTGCTTGTGTAGCGGCTCCTAGCCTCTCATAAAGCCTGCCAGCGAGGCCCACAATACGCAGCCTCATACCTTCCAGGTCAGAAAGTGAATTTATTTCTTTATTAAACCATCCTGCCATCTGCGCATTGGTATCACCGACCAAAAAAGATCTCATGTTAAATTTATCATACACTTCCTGCATGAGTTCTCGTCCACCGGCTTTTTCCCACCAAATGCGATGCTGTTCTGCAGTCATACCAAACGGTAAACCGCCATCAATACCAAATGCGCTATTATTGCCGATATAATAGCCGCTCCAACTATGTGCGCACTCCACAGTTCCTGACTGTACAGCGTCAAAAACACCAACGGGAGGAACCAACTCTCCAGCTGAATGAACTCTTATCTCAAATTCACCGTTTGTTAGTTGCAGTAGCTTTTCTGCAAAAATCGTTGCCGAATCTTGTAGAAGCAAATGGCGAGGCCAACTCGTTGGCATGTTCCAACGAATACCGGTGGAAGCTTTAACTATAGTAGGGGCAGATATTGCAGCAGATGCCATACCGACAGCTGCAGTTCCGATAAACTTTCTTCTTGTAAAATCAGCCATTAGTTAGACTCCGTTAATTTTAATGATTAACTGGTGCGATAAACGAGCAGATTAGTTTATGGAATTTAAACAAAAGAGCTCTTTAGCCAAACTAGTCTACCTTTACGTAAACGTCAAGTGCGGATTGAGTAGTGGATCGATGAATCTGGCCCCCAACGTCGATGATCTTATCGGACCGTAAGCGAGGTGTCTGGTGACCAGGAAAATACGAACTGACTCTCAGCTTAGGTCCGTTCCTAGCCGAATCAGAGGCTTTACCCTATGTCGATGACGAGACGGAGCCAGACAACCACTACAAAGAGATCTTGCCGACACTTTCTACCGAGCTCATTTCGCCCCACCTGGTGTAGTAGGTGCGATGACTGGTTTCGTCCTGACGAGCTTTACTTCGTATTCGAAAGTTTCGGCGTTTTAAACTCAAATTGCTTACTGCCCATATCGAACAGGTGCTGAGCAATCAGTTCAGTGGCACCCTGATCAGCGACGGCTATGCGGCCTATGACCGGTATGCTGAACAACAAGCCGGCATCACAAACGCCCCATGCTGGGTTCATTATCCCGTGTCGAATTTTATCTGGAGTGGACTCTGAAGATGCCAGTTCTCATGCGGTAATGGGGTTGCCTTCACACAGGATAAAACTACCGCTCGCTGTAGCGGCGCCAGGAAGACGAGCAAGCTGGGAATGGGCTATCACGGTTTTGCGTTCTGAGGAAACAGGAACCGCCGAGAGGTTGAAATGGCGATGACCTTCCGGATAGTAACAGCGCGGTATCCATATACCGGCAGGTGTTACACGATTGTAGGTGCCGTGTCTGGAAAACGAGCAGCCGCCTTGCGGATGCGGCAGCTTGGCAATCTCGCCATGCGCCACTCTTGAGCCGCCACATAGGCTTCGCCTGAGTGGGATGTCTCGAATCGGAGTTGCATTTGATGCCTGTATCATAGAACTCTAACTGGTATTTTTTCCCGGCAAACACTGCTATGCAGCTCCCACTGGCCCTATAGTTTGATGCTTTACTCCGGATAAAAATCAACTCGGGATAATGGGCCTTATGCGGACCTTCGGATAAGGCCCACAGCCGGCGCTACTTTATCGAGGCACAGAAGGATCACCGGGAGAAAGCCACCGAGGCATTTTTGCGGATCGCAACGTTGTAAAAAATCGAAGAGGTCATCAAAGCTTAGGGGCTGTCCGGCGAGAAGAAACGCCAGTACCGCCTGGAGCTCACCGGGCGGGTGGTCAGCGACTTCTTCCAGTGGTGCCGGGTTCAGATGAAACAGGGCGACCTGCTGCCCAGCGATCCGCTGGCCAAAGCGCTGAACTACGTGCTAAGCCGAAAAACGAGCCTGACGGTGCCCTGGAAGACCCGGACGTAAAGCCAGTCACCAACCACCTGAAGCGGTGACCTGACCTTGACCCAGAATTCTTAACCGTTTAAAACTGGAAAATCCGGCATGATAGACCCTTGAACAGGAGATCATGCCGAATAGCGATCCCGTTGCACCGATGAGCAGATCGCTTTCGCCCTGAAGCAAGCGGAGTTTGACACCCCGATCCCCGAGGTATGACGCAAGATCGGCAATTCCGACGCCACCTTTTGCCATTCGAATTCCGGCTCACCCCTGGTCAGGAAATCCTCGTAGTCCAGATCAATCACCTGGGCGTCACCACAAACAAGTTAGAGATAGTTAACATCAACCAGCTTCAGTGGGTTATAGAGCTGGCTGACGGGTTGCTTGATGACCTCACCGTATTCCCGGTCTGCAATCAACACCCTAGCCTCGCCTTGCTCCAGCATAAAGGCAATGGCTTCGGCATCCAGTCGGGTAGTCAGTGCATTCTGCACCCCGCCCAGCACGGGAACACCAAAGTGGTATTCCAGCATGTCGGGAATATTCGGCAGCATCGTATCCCCTTTGCCGAAAGCGCGGAGGCAAGGCGACGGCAACGTTCATAGGTCTCCCGCTAGTTACTGCGCGTTTCGCCATAAATCACCGCCGGGTATTCCGAATACACACTGGCCGTAAGCACCAGGAAATCCAGCGGTTTCAGGGTCGCGTGGTTTGCATCGGTGGGCTCGAGGCCCTGATCAAAGATCGAAACCATACGGATCTCCAAGTGTTGTTGTTCTGGATTGGTACCGTGTGCCCATGACTATAGGGCAACGGACCAGTTTTGACATTTTCACCATACCTTGAAAAATTTTTTCCTACTATCCGAACTCAACCCATAAATTATTTGACGTTTACGTAAACTGAAACTAGCATAAAGCTAAAAGGAAGCGCTATGGGCATCAAGAAAACTTACAACATTAATGAGCTCGCCAAGGAGTTCGATGTCACTACGCGAAGCGTACGTTTTTACGAAGATCAGGGCCTGATCCACCCCACTCGGCGCGGACAGACCGCTTCTTCAGAGCTAAAGACCGGGTACGGCTGAAGCTTCCAGTTGTTGGGCGGTAACGGCTACATCAACGAATACCCGACAGGCCGTCTGTTGCGTGACGCCAAACTGTACGAAATCGGAGCCGGCACGTCCGAAATCCGCCGGATGCTGATCGGTCGTGAGCTGTACCTGAACAAATAAGGGCGCTAGCTGCAGTAATGTCGGCAGCCAGCACCCATGCATATCGAGGCGCTGGTGGATGGGGCTTCCGGAACCGTAAAAAACAGGGATGTTTTTTGAGAGCCTACAGGGACGTATTCACGGCGTGTTTCGGAAGCCCCATCCACCAGTGCCGAGGCACGGACAAAGAGGCACGGACTAAAAAGCTATGACAATACTCCAAAGCAAAATAAACCCAAGGTCCGAAGAGTTCCAGGCCAACCAGGAATCCATGGCAAAAGCCGTGGCAGACCTGTGGGACAAAGTCGCCACCATCCAGCAAGGCGGCGGCCCCTCCTACCAGGAACGCCACATCGCCCGCGGCAAACTGCTACCCAGAGAGCGCATCAACCGCCTGCTGGACGACGGCTCCCCCTTCCTGGAAGTGGGCCAGTTCGCTGCCTACAACGTCTACGATGAAGAAGTTCCCGCCGCAGGCGTGGTCGCCGGCGTAGGCCGCGTCTCCGGCACCGAGTGCATGATCATCGCCAACGACGCCACCGTAAAAGGCGGCAGCTACTACCCTCTGACGGTGAAAAAACACCTGCGCGCCCAGGAAATCGCCCTGCAGAACCGCCTGCCCTGTATTTACCTGGTGGATTCCGGCGGCGCCAACCTGCCCAGACAGGACGAAGTCTTCCCGGACCGCGACCACTTCGGCCGCATCTTCTTCAATCAGGCCCGCATGTCAGCCGACGACATCCCCCAGATCGCCGTCGTCATGGGTCTGTGCACCGCCGGCGGTGCCTACGTACCCGCCATGGCCGACGAATCCATCATCGTGCGCAACCAGGGCACCATCTTCCTGGCCGGTCCGTCGCTGGTGAAAGCCGCCACCGGTGAAGTGGTCAGCGCCGAAGACCTGGGTGGCGCCGACGTGCACTGCAAAGTCTCCGGCGTTGCCGACCACTACGCCGAAAACGACGCCCACGCCCTGGAAATCGCCCGGCGCTGCATCTCCAACCTCAACCGCCGCAAACCGGCCGACGTAGAGATCCGCAAGCCCAAGGCCCCGCTGTTTGACGCGGAGGAAATCTACGGCATCGTCGGTACCGATTTGCGCAAGCAGTTCGACGTGCGCGACGTCATCGCCCGCATCGTCGACGGCTCCGAATTCGACGAATTCAAACGCTACTACGGCCAGACCCTGGTGACCGGCTTCGCCCATATTCACGGCTACCCGGTGGGCATCATCGCCAACAACGGCATCCTGTTCAGCGAGTCCGCTCAGAAAGGCGCGCATTTTATTGAGCTGTGCTGCCAGCGCAACATCCCGCTGCTGTTCCTGCAGAACATCACCGGCTTCATGGTGGGCCAGAAGCACGAAGCCGAAGGCATCGCCAAGCACGGCGCCAAGATGGTCATGGCCGTGGCCTGCGCCGAAGTGCCCAAGATCACCGTACTGATCGGCGGCTCTTTTGGAGCGGGTAACTACGGCATGTGCGGCCGTGCCTACAGCCCCGATTTCCTGTGGATGTGGCCCAATGCCCGCATCTCGGTGATGGGTGGCGAACAGGCCGCCGGCGTGCTGGCAACCGTCAAGCGTGAAGGTCTGGAGCGCAAAGGCCAGGAGTGGAGCAGCGAAGAAGAAGCCGAGTTCAAGAAACCCATCGTCGACTCCTACGAGCACCAGGGCCACCCCTACTACGCCAGCGCCCGCCTGTGGGACGACGGCGTGATCGACCCGGCCCAGACCCGGGAAGTGGTTGCCCTCAGCCTGTCCGCCACCCTCAACCGCCCGGCCAAGCCAACACGCTTCGGCGTGTTCCGCATGTAACGGAGGAGAACTCCATGACCGAACAGGAAAACGCAGTTCTGCTCAATCGCCGCAGCGCCGGGGTCACCGAAGTGGTGCTGAACCGCCCGGACAAACGCAACGCCTTCGATGACGTGATCATCCAGCAACTGATCAACGCGCTGGAAGACGTGAACACCGATGACAGCACCAGCGTTGTCATCCTCCGCTCCGAAGGAAAACACTTCTCCGCGGGGGCGGACCTGGGCTGGATGCGCCGCATGGCGAACAACACCCGCCAGGAAAACCTGGACGACTCGCGGGAACTGGCGCGGCTGATGAACGTGCTGAACCACCTGTCCAAGCCGGTGATCGGCCTGGTACAGGGCGCGGCCTTCGGCGGTGCCGTCGGCCTGGCCGCCTGCTGCGACATCGTGCTGGCCACCGAAAAAGCCAGCTTCTGCCTGAGCGAAGTTAAACTCGGCCTGATACCCGCGGTGATCAGCCCCTATGTGGTACGCGCCATTGGCGAACGCCAGGCCCGCCGCTATTTCATCACCGCCGAAATCTTCACGGCGCAGCAAGCCGAACACTTCGGCCTGGTGCACGAAGTGTGTGAAGACGTGGACGCCATGGAACGCCGCTGCAACGAACTGCTGCTGCAGCTTGCACTGAATGGTCCCGAAGCCATGCAGGCCGCCAAGGGCCTGGTGTTTGCGGTCAGCCAGAAGGTCATCGGCGAAGACGTCATCGAAGAAACAGCCCAGCGCATCGCCGACATTCGGGTGGGCGAAGAGGGACAGGAAGGCCTGAGTGCTTTCCTGAACAAACGCCGCGCCAACTGGATTCCGGAGAGCGAATAATATGTTCAGTAAAATTCTCATAGCCAACCGCGGCGAAATCGCCTGCCGGATCATACAGACCGCCCACCGCATGGGCATTCGTGTGGTTGCTGTCTACTCAGACGCCGACGCCGACGCCCGGCACGTGGCCATGGCCGACGAAGCCTTTAACATCGGCCCGGCCGCCAGCTCCGAGAGTTACCTGAAAGCCGACACGATCATCAAAGTGGCAAAAGAATCCGGCGCCCAGGCCATCCATCCGGGCTACGGTTTCCTGTCGGAAAACACCCAGTTCGCCGAAGCCTGTGAAGCCAACGACATCGTGTTCATCGGCCCGCCCTCTTCCGCCATTGCCGCCATGGGCTCCAAATCCGCCGCCAAGGCGATTATGGAAAAAGCCGGCGTACCACTGGTACCCGGCTACCATGGTGATGACCAGGCCCCGGAAACCCTGCGCAAAGAAGCCGAAAAATGCGGCTTCCCGCTGCTGCTGAAAGCCGTCGCCGGCGGTGGTGGCAAGGGCATGCGCGTCGTGGAACGCATGGAAGAGTTTGACGACGCCCTGGCCGCTGCCAAACGGGAATCGAAGAACGCCTTCGGTAACCCGGACATGCTCATCGAACGCTACCTGACCCAGCCACGCCACGTGGAAATCCAGGTGTTCTGCGACAAGAGCGGCAAGGGCGTGTACCTGGCCGAGCGGGACTGTTCCGTGCAGCGCCGCCACCAGAAAGTGCTGGAAGAAGCCCCCGCCCCGGGCCTGAGTGACGACACCCGCAAAGCCATGGGTGAGGCCGCCGTCAAAGCCGCCCAGGCCATCAATTACGTGGGCGCCGGCACCGTGGAATTCCTCTACGACGTGGACGGCTCTTTCTTCTTCATGGAGATGAACACCCGCCTGCAGGTCGAGCACCCGGTTACCGAAATGGTCACCGGCCAGGACCTGGTGGAATGGCAGCTGAAAGTGGCCTGGGGCGAGCCCCTGCCCCTGGAACAGTCCCAGGTGAAAACCCGGGGCCACGCCCTGGAAGCGCGCATCTACGCCGAAGACCCGGACCAGGACTTCCTGCCCGCCACCGGCAACCTGCGCTACCTGAGTACTCCTGATGAAAGCGCGCATGTGCGGGTGGATACAGGCGTCACCGAAGGCGACGACATCAGCATCCACTACGACCCGATGATTGCCAAACTCATCGTGTGGGACGAAACCCGCGACCAGGCCATCAACCGCCTGGTGCAGGCCCTGGAGCATTACCGCATCGCCGGCGTGAAAACCAACATCCGCTTCCTCCACGCCCTGGCCGACGCCCAGCCGTTCCGGGAAGCTGAGCTCACCACCGGCTTTATCGACGACCACCGGGAGCTGCTGTTCCCGAAATCCCGGCTCGACACCCACAAGGCGCTGGTCCTGGCCGCCGGCTTCGTGCTGGAACAGCGCAAGTCCCGGGAAGTGATCAGCACCGACCCCTGGTCGCCATTCGGCCGCCAGAACAGCTGGCGCATGAACTCCGAATACGCCCAGCCCCTGCAACTGCAGGTAGGTGACGACATCCACGAACTCAAGGTGCTAGAGCGAGACGACCGCTACCAGGTGTTCGTCGGCGGCAGCGTGTACAACCTCACCGCCCGCCTGGACGACGACTACCTGCAGGCGGTCATCAACGGCCACCGCATCAGCATCCATGGCAACCTGCACAACGACCAGCTGGTACTTTTCTACGAGGGTGACACCTTCCAGTGCACCGTTTATCGTGAAACCTATGGCTTCGAAGAAATGGCCGGCGAAGGCAGCCTGGCTGCCCCCATGAACGGTGCCATCGTCGCGGTACAGGCCAAAGTGGGCGACACCGTCACCGCCGGCCAGAGCCTGGTGATCATGGAAGCCATGAAAATGGAACACGCCATCAAGGCCCCGGCCGACGGCGTGGTCACCGACATCTTTTTCGCCGAAGGTGACCAGGTCTCCGAAGGGGCCGAGCTGATTGCGATTGAAGTCACTGCAGACGAGGAAGAGGAGGCAGGCTGATGGCCTTCCCAAAACAGGTAAGACTGGTTGAAATGAGCCCCCGCGACGGCCTGCAAAATGAGCCCGGCGAGGTCATTGCAACCCACATCAAAACCGAACTGATCGACCGGCTGGCCGACTGTGGCCTCAACCACATCGAATCCGCCAGCTTTGTGTCGCCGAAATGGGTACCACAAATGGGTGACGCCGCCGATGTGATGGCCGGCATCAAACGCAAACAAGGCGTGCGCTACTCCGTACTCACCCCCAACCTCAAGGGCTTCGAAAACGCCCTGGCGGCGGGGGCCCACGAAGTCGCCGTCTTCGGTGCTGCGTCCGAGTCCTTCAGCCAGAAAAACATCAACTGCTCCATCGCCGAAAGCCTCGAACGCTTCCTGCCGGTGATGGAAGCGGCAAAACAACACCACATACCGGTACGCGGCTACGTCTCCACCGTCCTCGGCTGCCCCTACGAAGGCGACATCGCCCCCGAACAGGTCGCCAAGGTAGCGAAGGCCCTGGCCGAAATGGGCTGCTACGAAATCTCCCTCGGCGACACCATCGGCGTGGGCACCCCATTGAAAGCCAAACGCATGCTCGAAGCCGTCTCCGCCGAAGTGCCCATCGAAAAACTGGCCGCTCACTTCCACGACACCTACGGCCAGGCTTTGGCCAATCTCTACGCGGTACTGGAAGAGGGTATAGCTGTCATCGACTCATCCGTAGCCGGCCTCGGCGGCTGCCCCTACGCCAAGGGCGCGTCGGGCAACGTAGCCACCGAAGACGTGCTATACCTTCTGAACGGATTGGGAATAGAAACCGGCGTCGATCTGGACAAATTAGTAGCAACCGGCGAATGGATCAGCACCCAGTTAAAACGCCACAACGGCTCAAAAGTAGGCCAGGCCCTAGGCGGTAACTGCGCATGATCAAGTGGGGAGCGGGCCTGTCTGTCCGGGACCGTAAAAAACAGGGATGTTTTTTACGAGCCTACATGGACGTATTTACGGCGTGTCCCGGAACGCCATGCTCGCAACCCGCGCCGTAAACGTTTTACGGGCTAGGCATTCCATTATAAAAAGTGTGGCACAAATTTAGCCAACTTATATTATGCATACTCCTCGTAAGCTCCCTCAGGAATACTGGATCGTAGCCTATAAACCGAAAGCAACATCAGCATGGACCGCCCCTACCCGACATCAAATATTTATCTTAACAGCCACATTTTTTAGTTGTAGGTAACTCCTAAGCCCTCAATTCCCTTTTCACGCCCAAACCCACTCTTCCTGTAGCCCCGAAAGGCAGCTCAACACCATCCCAGCTCCATAACTATTAATATAAACCTGACCAGCCTTGATCTTGGTTGCCAAGTAATGCGCCTTATTGATATCCCCTGTCCAAACTTCAGTCAACAATCCATATTCCGTACTATTGGCGATAGTAAGCGCTTCACGCAAGTTCGAAAAGGAAAGAACCGAGAGTACTGAGCCGAAGACTTCTTCACAAGTCACACGGTTTGCCGATAAAACACCATCAATTACGGGTGGGCTTGAAAAAATATACTTTCCCTAACTCGCCTTCTGCCCACTGATCGCCACCGATTAGGATGTTCAGGCCCTCCGCCTTGGCGACCTGCACGTAGTCAAGAATTCTATCCAATTGTTTTTTTCGATATAACTGGACCAATATCCGGATTATCGATACTAGGCCCAATTGTGAGCCGCTGCATCTTTTGTATAACTTTCTCCACAAACTCATCATGAATAGATGATTCCACAATCAAGCGGGAGCCCGCCGAGTAGGTTTGCCCAGATCAAACCCGTTACGACGCCGCAACGGCGCGACGGGAGCGCTCGATCTGAACCGAAAACGCCATGCTTTCGACTAGGCTCGCCTGCAACACCTTTGACGCTGCCATTTCGGAGTATGAAGATGTGTTTCATTTAAGGGGCCAACTATCGCTCAACCATATCGACTCCCAAACGAATGCTCTCCAGGATCGAGCTGCTGCGACTACCCAGCGATCGATGGTCCTTCACAATAAGTTCAAGACGCTTTTTGGCCGCTTCTGGATCGATAACGACGGTGAGGACTGAGTGGCGCACAACATTCACCTGCCCGCGGTTCGCATCATCCACTGTCTCAACCATGGCTTCGAGAATAGAGACGAAGTCCTCGTCGCTTTTTGTGCCCTCGATGAACAAGGCTCGTGACTTGTCGCCATGCCCGAGCAGCAGCCAACAGTCGAGAAGGAAAAGCGGGCGCCTGGTATCAAAGACCTGCTTCCAAGTCATGCCGTCGAGGCGTGACTCGAACGCTTCGCAGGCTGTTTGCAGCGCCCATGCCGGAAGGTAGTTGCCTGAGCGCGCCCCGTCTTTGACCAAGAGATCCCATCTCAGAGTGTATGTAAGTCAGCAGATCGTAGAGCCGTCTTTGAAGGCAGAGTCGATCGCGGAACGGAACCAGTTTCCTGGATTAGAGCTAGCGAGAAATCCTAGGGCCTTTCCTGCATAGTACCAGTCATCCGGCCTCTCATGCATCGTCCATTCGGCCGGCGCGCATTGATCCATTGTTTTCGCCAACGCCACAATAAAAACCTTCGCCTCGTCGTGGTCCAGGCTCCCGAAAGATTGCCTCTCGATCCGCTTTAACACTTCCCTACCCTTCGTCGTCCCGTCGTAGAACGTAGGTTCTTCAAACCATCTTTGAAGTAGGTCGGACGCTTCTTCTCCCTTGGTTCTCAGGGCGTCTCGCAGGGCATCAAAGTCGTCCTTCTGAGGCGCCCCTTTTGGTGCGGCTAGAGCGAAATACAGCCGATAGTAATCCGGACTTGCCAGCCGTTTACCGGACGCCGCTGATGCGAGTGCCGCCTCCTGCATGCTAAAGCGAAGCGAATTGAGTTCGTCTATCTTTGACGAGTCCGTCGACAACTTGATAGTAAACTTCGGGGCCAAAGCAACCACGTCACGAGGTATCTCCGCAAGCGTTAATCCTTCGGTAAGGAGCGCTTTTCTCATATCCTCAAGAATCTGTTTCTCTCGCTCTGGCGAGGTCCTCCTGTTGAAGCTTATTTGGAGCTCGGCGAAGTAGGCGCAAAGCGTCTCGATCGCCTGATAAAGCGCTGGATTCGAGTTTTTAATGAGCTGCAGCCCGCAAAGATCCACAAAGTCGGCGCGGCCACGCAACGCAGGCCAAAGAAAGCGAACGGCGTCTAGAACTCGATTCACGTCGCGCGGCGTCCGAAGCCGGTGCGTCGAATAATCAAGCTGTATCGGGAGTCGTTCAGCCGAGCTGGGATCTATGCCATCCCATATCTCAGCCAGTCCAGACTCCAGCATACGACGGAGCGCAAACGGCTCAGATTCTGGAACCAGCACGGGGATCTGGACGATTTTGGCAAGATAGGCGCGCCCATCTCCTGCCTTCGTCTCACAGGTAATTGCTTCGGAGACCACTGCCGCGTCATAGCAAAGTACATAGACAAGGTTTGGGAAGTCAGCCACGGAACGCACCAGCCTAAGAACCTCGATGATCTCACTTGGCTCAAGACGATCTACGTCATCGATAAAAACGACGATGCGCGTAGAAAATTTTGCGAGAGCCGTACTTATCTCATCCTTCACAACCAAGAGCGGCTCAGCGCCCTTGCCGAGCTCGCCGAGCTTTGCGAGCTGCTGCATAAAAGTTTCGACTTGTGTTGCCCCAGGTACACCGACCAGACCAGACAGCTTCACTAGCGGAGCTAACCGCCCAAATCGAGCCGAGTAACCTAGTAGCTTGTTGAGCACATTGTCGACCTCATTTTTCCGAACGGCACCGCCGTTATCACAGTGCAGCTCGATTACACTGCGCAAATCAGCGAAGAAAGCGTCCAAGAGCTCGTCGCGGTTCCCGACGAGCCAGGGTCGAAAGTCAAAACAAACCGCGCCTTGCCGTTTACTCAGCTCCCGTTTCGTCAGTCCTACCAAGTGCGACTTTCCTGACCCCCACGTACCCTCAAGCCCGAGTACGATGCCCCCAGCGACCGCAGGGTCGATGAGCACATCCGCCAGCCGGCCTGCGATATCAGTAAACCCAAGAAGATCCTGCCCTGTCTCGCCAAGATTGTCTTGCAGCCTATAGTTTCCAACCATGATACCGACCCTCCTTGAGTACCCCGGCAAATTAATTTTTGCTCAGCCTTCGAATAAGCGCGTGATGCCCTTCTTATAGCTTGGTCGAAAAAGCAAAAACAGGCCTGATTTTTTCGCCCATGGCATCGGCATGCTTGGAGATAATGTACCGCCATAAAAGTATAGCTCCATGGATGGGGCACCGATTACAAACTCAACGAAAACGTTTCACTAGGTAACCCAATGGCATCAGAAAGCCAGTCCAGCAAAACCGGCGAGCCGGCTCTACCGTTAACTCGCGAATACGATTAGAAGAGGCCAACGACCTCGTCGCTGTCCGATTTCGGGACACTCGAAACCTAACAGTTGCGGACGAGCCATGGGAGCGTAAACTACGCATCACCAAGGCCAAAAGCCGGTTTGGGGCACCGATCAAATGTCCTGTTCCCGGACATCCAAACCCTATCAGTCTTGTGCCAAAAATCGGCGTTAATCGGTCAAAATGCTGTTTTATCGTGATTTTTTATAGTGTTAAATTTTAGAGTAACTAATTGATCATGCGGATTTTTGGTCGATTATCCCCACTTGCTACCGGGTAGCAGCGGCGCCCTCCGGAGGCAAAGGTCTCAGGTTCGAATCCTGACGGGCGGGCCATTTTCATGAAAAATCAGTAAGTTACACCTCCCGCCTTTAATCATCTTCAAGATTCAAATTTACTCCCTTTCAAATTTCAACCTAGGCAATGACATTCATCCTGGTTCTGGTGTAATACCCCCAGAAACTGATTCTATGGCCAAATTGTGTCCATGGTGCATCCACTCAATTGAAGAAGCTCCTTTCAGCAAGAAAACTCTGTGTAGTGGTCAACTAATTTCGGAAAGTATTTCAAGACTGTCCGCAACAGACGAAAAACTCTTATCAGTGGTGCAAATGTTTTGGGTGCTTGGTAGCGAACTGTTTGGTGCAAAAGAGCCCCTATGATGCCCTCGTGGATGACGGCCGAACTTTATTGAGTGACCACTCAATAAAAGCTAAAGTACCGGGCAGTCATAAAAATCCAAGAATCACTGATCAGGAGTCAACAGCAATGAGCCCCACCATTGATTATTACTTCAGCTGCCTTTCACCGTTTACCTACCTGGGACATAAGGCTTTCCTTGAAACCGCAGAACAGGCGAAAGCCAGCATCAACTTCAAGCCAATAAGGCTGCCAAAGGTGTTCGCCAACTCGGGCGCGAAACCGCTACCCGAACGCCCGGCATGCCGCCAAGAGTACCGCCTGCTTGAAATCCAACGATGGGCAAAAAAACGCGGCTTGTCCGTCAACCTCAAACCAGCGTATTTTCCCGCAGACCCGAGTCTGGCTGACGGTTGTGTCATTGCCCTCCAAGCGACAGGCCAGAATCCTGGAAATTTTGTGCAGAGAGTGCTGGCAGCCTGTTGGGCAGAGGAGAAGAACATCGCGGATGAAGCGGTAATTCGTGACATCCTGAACACCCTTGAACTGGATGCAGAAGGCCTGCTTGAAGCGGCCCGGTCATCAGACGTTACTGAACAGTACGACCGTCATACCGACGAAGCGATTGGCGATGGGATTCTCGGAGCTCCGGCCTATGTGTTGGATGGCGAACAGTTCTGGGGCCAGGATCGAGTTGAACTATTGTCCGAAACCATGGCTTCAAAAGCCTAATTGCGCGACCGCCTATTACCATCCTCTGGCGGGCCGGAGCCAATAACGACGTTCCGCGCCAGAGGTATCCAACGACGATCGCGACAAAATTTCCGAACGTCGGGATTGGGTCGATCGGCCCCTCAGCGACGCTGGGGGGGTACCCAGACTTTTTTAATTAATTCCATTCTGATAAGCAATATTCCGCGCGCGCTGAGCCTGTCGTCGATCCGCTAGCCCGACCACCAGAATTCCCAGACCAACCAAGCAGAACCCGAAAATATCCGAGCCGCTCGGCTGTTCATTCAGAACAACGGCAGATGAGAGCAGCCCAACCGCTGGAACCGCGGCGGAACTCAGCGACATGGTCACTGCGGGTAAAGACCGGATGGCACCGACCTGAGCTGCAACGCAAAGGCCCGATGCAATGGCGCCGCTGAAGAAGATGTTCACCAGAAAAGCTGGCTCCCATCGGATGGTAGCAAGGTCTTCCACGAAAAGGGCCAAGGGTACCAATAGCAGCAATGACGAAAGCAGTTGCCAGGGTATCAGCGACAGCACATCCCCGCGCCACTGATGCCGACGGACATGAATCAGTCCTGCCGTCCAGACAATCGTCGCCAGAACGATCAATCCGCCCCCGGTCACCATCCCTTCAGCGTGCCAGTCGACGGTCAGTGGATTAAATATAGCCAGCAGTCCAGCGAGTCCAAATCCGGCACCCAATGCCCTGAACAAGGTTAAGCGCTCGCCGAGGAACAAGGCGGCTGCCGGCACCACCCAGATTGGTGAAGTATAGGCCAGAATCGCCGCCCGACCGGCGGGCATATACTGCATGCCAAAGGTCACCAAGGTGATAAACCCCATGTTCTGAAGAATGCCCACGGAGAAAACCACCGGTATGTCCGCCCGGTGCGGCATCCGGAGAATGCCCATCATTCGCGCAATCAAGAACATGGTGAGGGTCCCGAGGACCATCCTCAAGGTCGTGTACAACAGCGGCGGGCTGTAGGCCAGGCCTATCTTCATGATGGGAAAATTAATCCCCCAGGCCAGTGCGGTAAAGGCCACCAGCAGGTACCCGTTGCGCCAAGCATAGCCGGCACCCGATGCAGGCATTACCGAAGTAGACCGCGACATGGTCAGTGCTCGACCTTCAATGCACTCTCATGCCAGTTACGCAGTGCCCGGTCGGACATCCAGACCATCAGTGCGAACAACAGGATTCCCGTTACGGTGATCAGAATCAGCGCCGCAAACATTTTGGGAATCTGCAGATTGTAGCCGGATTGCAGGATCATGTAGGCCAGGCCGGCCTTGGCTCCCCCGGTACCAGCAACGAACTCGGCCACCACCGCACCGATCAAAGCCAGCCCGGAACTGATGCGCAAGCCTCCGAAGAAGTAAGGCAGGGCGCTCGGAACACGTAAACGCACCAATTCCTGCCAGCGGCTGGTGCGATACATCCGGAACATGCTCAACAGGTTCGGATCGACACTTCGCAGCCCCAGTGTGGTGTTGGAGATAATCGGGAAAATAGCTACGATCACCGCACAGATGGTCAGAGCCCACGTGGTGTCGTTTACCCAGATGATGATCAATGGCGCAATGGCCACAATCGGTGTTACCTGCATCAGCACCGCATAGGGGAACAGACTGATCTCAATCCACTTGCTCTGCACGAACAGCAACGAGGCCGCCACTCCCAGAACCACCGAAATAGCAAAGGCCAGGAAGGTTACCTTGAGGGTCATCATCAAGGCATTAAACAGCGAATTGAAATCAGACACCAGCGACTGCCCGATATCCACGGGGCTGGGCACAATGTATTTCGGTACTTCAAACGCCACCACCGTCAATTGCCACATCAGAAGCACCAAGACTCCCACAAGCAAAGGGGCAGCGACCTGAACAAAGCGCTCGTTCTGGATCAATGGTGTTTTCATGAATCACTCCCCTCTTTGCTTTCTCCCATGGCACTGGCTCGCTCAAGAGCCATCGACACCTGCCGACAATATCCGGCAAATTCGGTGGATACCCGGAAATCAGGGGAACGGGGATAGGGTTCTTTGATTTCGATGTCATCCACGATCCGTCCGGGGCGAGCCGCCATGACAACCACCCGACTGGACAGATAGACCGCCTCGTAAACACTGTGAGTCACGAAGACAATGGTCCAGCCCTTTTCTCGCCAGAGCTTCAGAACATCGTCATTCAGCTTGTTGCGGGTCATCTCGTCGAGGGCTCCGAAAGGTTCATCCATCAACAACAGGTTAGGTTCGGTTACCATGGCCCGGGCGATGGACGCTCGCATTTGCATGCCGCCGGAAAGCTCTCTCGGGAAGCTCTCATCAAACCCCGTCAGGCCCACCATATCGAGGGCGTCATCAATCTTTTTCTCGACTTCCGGTGCATTACCAGCGTGGTCCAGATCCAGCGGGAGACGAATATTTTTACGTACCCGAGCCCAGGGCATCAGCGTGGCATTCTGAAACACGAAGGCCAGCTTCCGGCCCTTGCTGCCAACCACTCCGTAATCCTGCTCCCACCATTTGACCGTACCGGTGGTCACTTCACCCAGGCCCGCCATAATCCGGAGTAAGGTACTCTTGCCGCACCCGGAAGGCCCCAGGAGGCTGACGAACTCCCCCTGTTTTATAGTCAGATCGGCTCCTTTCAGAGCGACCGTGCCATTGCTGTAGATTTTGTTAACCCCGTCCACCTGCAGGACCGGTCTGCCCGGGGCGAGCGCCTCTGGCGCTGGAGCCATAACATTCGGCTCCCGGGCCGGATTCAGGGGTGTTACTTTGTCCGCTGTCATAATGATATCTCCAGGGCCGATCAATGGCGTCACCGACCGGCATCAGGATAGGGTTCGATGCTTACGGCAGCACCGGCTCTTCGGGCAGAAATTCCAGGGTGAAAACCTTGCTGAGATCAAGATCTGCCGACGCAAGGCCTGCGCCAACCATGAAATCCTTGATCTTCGTCCAACGTTCTTCGGTCATCACTCCAATTCCCTGGGTTCCCGCGTCGCCGCCAGTCACCAGTTCGTAGTCCTTGATCTTTTCGATGCCATAGGCAATTTGCTCAGGCGTCATCTCAGGGTTTTCCTGCATGATGAGCTTGTTCCCGGGCTCCGGGTTCTCCAGGTAGCTTTGCCAGCCTTCCATGCTTGCCTGCACAAACCGTTTGACCACGTCTGGCCGCTCTTCAATCATGTCGGTTGTGGTTTCGATGGTGGTGGCGTACGGAGGGTAACCGTAGTCCGACAACAGGAAGACGTTCGGCTCAATTCCCCCTTTCTGGATTGCAAAAGGCTCCGACGAGAGGTAGCCCTGCTGAACAATGCTTTCATCGGTCAGAAATGGCGCAACACTGAAGGTATAGGCGTGCACAACATCGTCTTCGAACCCGTACTCTGCCTTCAGCCATGGCCAAAAGGTGGAATGGGCATGGGTTGCCAGATAAATGGGCAGGCCCTCTTCCTTGATCTGCTCAATGGATTCAACGTGGGGATGCGCAACCAATGACTGAGGATCTCCCTGCATGGAGGCAGCCACGGTCATAACGGGCAAGCCCTTCTCGACCGCGTTAATGTTGCCAATGGGATAGCCCATGAGCAGGTCATAGCGCCCAGTTACCAACAACTGGGTTCCGTTTACCTGCGGGCCACCCATTCTGATTTCTACATCCAGCCCGTGCCCCTCGTAAAGGCCTGTTGCCAGTGCTTGATAAAAGCCACCATGCTCAGCTTGGGCATACCAGTTGGTTCCAAATACGACCTTATCCAACTCGTCCGCATTTACCGGCGAAAAAGCGACCAGGCCGGCCATCATGATCGAACCACCCAGAACGGTGCTTAGCTTCATCTTCATGGATACTCTCCTAGACCAGGCGGTTTACGCCTCTTTTAATTGACCAATTGCTCAGGTTTTATAAGGCAACCTTCATGCCATATAAGAAATAAGTTTTTATTATTTAATATCATTAGCTTAAAAAATATAGAACACAGAAAAACGCACCAGTTTTAAACAAACTCTGGCCAACTGCTCTACTTTTGAACAAGCCAAAAAAAACCGCCCGAAGGCGGCAAAAGGACTACACAACGTCACGCTTACACCATTCCCTCGACCTAGGTGGCGTATGCCGCAAGTTCAACCGACGATGGCTCGAGTGTTACCCAGCCTGACAGTCTCGCCACCCTTGCCCCCAATGCACGGGCAATGGCAAGTTCGTTCTCGTCAACTCCCCTGTTTCCATCGAATCCAGTAACCGTTGTCGCCCCATAGGGCGAACCTCCTTTTTCGGTCCGCACCAACTCCGGAACACTGTGGGGAACACCGGCCAACACCATCCCATGCTGCATGAAGGGCAATAAAAGAGAGAGCAACGTCATCTCGTTTCCAGAATGCATACCTCCCGTGGAGGTAAACGCAGCCCCCACTTTGCCGATCAAGGCACCTTGCCGCCAAAGAGGTGCCACTTCATCGATAAACGCCCTAAGCGGTGTACTCATCAACCCATATCGGGTGGGAGACCCCCAGACAATTCCTTTTGCCCAGTCAAGATCATCGGCAGTGGCTCTGGGTAGCGCACGGAATTCTGCCTGGGCCGCAATAAAATCAGCCCGTTCCGAGTCCACACTGAATTCGGGCTCATCTATGGCCACTCGGCAAAGACGAACTTCCGCACCTTCCGACAATGCGCCTGACGCCACTGCTCGGGCGAGCGCCAGTGTGCTGCCGTATCGGGAATCAACAACCACGGTGACACGGCTTGCTGTCATGACGCCCTCCTTCATTGTCCGTGCTTCTGCCAAAATACTTCATGCACTTTTGCTGCATCGTCCTCCAGGACCGGCCCGATCACCTCGACTTCGCGCTGTCCGGAATCAAACACCTGCCGGCAGGGCAGATCGAGCGTCGGATTTTCGGGATGGTTGCCGGTAATGTTCTTCAGCCGGTGTTCACTGAGCCCGTAGACTATTCTCCCCAAACCGGCCCAGTAGGCCGAACCGGCACACATGCAACAAGGCTCTGCGGATACGTACATGGTGCAACCGGCCAGAAAGTCTGGACGCCAGGCCTTGCTGGCCCGAGTCATCAGAACGCGCTCGGCATGACCTGTCATATCACGGTCCGGGAGGTAAGCGTTGCCCTGCTCCATCAAGACAGAGCCTTCACTGTCGACCAACAAGGCGGCAAACGGATGTACTCCGTCTTCCGCCAGCCCGTTTGCCATGGCGATGACCTTTTGCATCATTGCCAGATCGGTATTGTTCAATCTTTCCTGTTCAGACAATTCGTTAACCTCTTATGACATGCTTAGCCCTGTTTTTTGGGCAGGCTCCATGGGAAAAAGATCTGCTGCGCCCAGTGCACCGACTTGAACAGCAACAGGCTGACCACTGCCAGAAAGAACAGCCCCGCGAAGGCCTGCGGAATCCGGAAAAACGACGTCGAGAACTGAATGAAGTAACCCAGTCCCTCTTCGGCGGCAACAAATTCCGCCACCACGGCGCCGATAATGGCCAGAGTGATGGCCACGCGCAGGCCGCTGAAAATATGCGGAATGGCGTAAGGAATCCGGATCTGCCAGGTTTCCCTACGCAGCGGGGCATCCAGCGAACGACTCAATTCAACCAGTTCATCGGGGGTTTCGTTGATCCCGGTCGCAGTCGAAACCACCAGCGGGAAGAACGTCAGCAGGCAGGTAATCAATACCCGTGATGGGTCATCGGACCCCATCAATACGATGATCAGTGGCGCAACCGCCACCACCGGGGTGGATTGAACCACCACCAGTAACGGAAAGAGAGTGCGCGACAGCAGCTCCGATCGCATCATGGCGATGGCAATGGGAATCGCCACCAGGATGGACGCCGCGAACCCCATCAAAGCCACCCGCAGGGTCGCCCACAGATGGGTAAACCAGCGGCTCATCTCCACATTGAAAAAAGCCTCGACGATGGCCGAGGGGGCTGGCAATACATAGGCCGGCAAAGAGAACCCCTGACAAACCAGTTCCCATAGCAGAACCAGCGCCACAAAGAACAACCAGGGCGCCGCCGTCAACAGGGAGCGGCCGGCCCTATTCTCAAGCTTCAGGCTCATAGATATGCTTCCTCAGTCGCTCAGTTAACTGGCCGAATCTGGGTTCGGATATGGTTTGGGTCGTGCGTGGCCTAGGCAGGTCCACATCCACCATCTCCAACACGGTACCGGGGCGCTTGCTCATCACCAGCACCCGGTCTGCCAGCAGCACGGCTTCGGCGATGGAATGGGTAATGAATAGCACGGTCTTGGGGTTTTCCTGCCAGATTTTCAGAAGATCGAACCCGATCTGCTCCCGAGTCATTGCATCGAGTGCCGAGAAAGGTTCATCCATCAACAGAATATCCGGGTTCAGCAACAGCGCCCGAACGATTCCGACCCGTTGCTGCATGCCGCCAGAGAGCTCATTCGGCATCTTGTTGGCAAAACTTTCCAGGCCCGCCATGGCCAGCAAGGCGTCCGCACGCTTTTCATCGTCACGACCGTAACGGCCGAACTTGTGCTTGAGCGGGAAAAGCACGTTCTTTCGGACAGTCAGCCAAGGCAACAGCGTTGGTTTCTGAAACACGATACCAACGTCGTCCCGGGGTCCGGAGACCTGCTTTCCAAATACCGAGACCTGTCCCTCTGTTGGGGTCAACAGCCCGGCAATCATCCGCAGCAAGGTGGATTTTCCGCAGCCGGAAGGTCCCACCACCGCCACGAACTCGTGACGGCGGATGTCCAGTTCAATACCGGTGACCGCGGGCGGGATTGCCGGGTTGGGATCGTAACGGTGCCCGACTCCGGAGAGCCGCACAAACGGACGATTAGTGGCGGGCTCAGTCATGCTTACAGCGCCTCAAAAAGGGTCCGGTCGATGATGATTTCCGGGTCCAGTGCATCACCGGCCAGTTTCTCGGCTTGCGCCACCCAGCTCCAGGTCAGCGCCACACGTTCCTCAGTGAGGGCTCCCAGGCCATCCCGGTCGCTGACGTCGTTCATAACCAACTTCATGGTGTCGCCAATCTGGCCGGTTGCTACATCGACATCCACTTCCGGCACCATGCTGTTCAGAGCTTCGGCTGCCTTGCGCGGATTCTCGCTGGTGAACTTGAGAGACTTGTCAAAAGCCCGCAAGAAGCGCTTGGCCACGTCCGGACGCTCACTCAGGAAGGCCTCGCTGGCCACCACGGATGCCGAGTAAAGTTCCAGTCCGGCATCGGACCATGGCAGTACCACCAGCTCGTTACCGGTGGCTTTGGCCTGATCTGCAAACAGGGCGATATTCGTGACCCAGGCAATGATGGCGTCGGTTCCACCGTTCATCAGCATCGGCCCCAGGGCACCTGGGTCAGCCTTGGTCAAACTCACCGCATCCTCAGCCATGCCGTTCTCTTTTAGCACCAGCGGCAGGAACGCATTGGAGGATGTGAACGGTGATGTAGCGACTTTCTTGCCCTCGATATCCGTCATCTCGCTGATGTCGGCCTTCTGCAAGGTAAAGAACGCATGAGGTGCCTGGTTGAAGATGCTATAGACGGCTGTCACCGGCAGACTATTGTCCTGGACCTTGGCTGCCATCAGCGCCCCGATGTCTGCGCTGCCGATGTCGGCTTGTCCGGTGGCAATCTTGGTAATCGCGTCGGTCGAACCCCGGCCACTGGCGATTTTGACTTCCAGGCCTTCGGCTTCAAAGAATCCCTCCTGTACACCTACATACACCGGTGACTTATCCCCACCTGGCAGCCAATCCAGTTGGTAAACCACTTTGTCGGCCGCCAATGCTGCCTGAGCCATCAACCCGCCAGCCAGTGAGGCAGCGATCAGAATCGAGCGTTTGAAACCTTTGTGCATGAGTATTCTCCTTCGGGTTTAATCTTTCCGAGCTTTATTGATCATTCGGTCAGGTTTTAAAACTGAACTGCAAAGGACAGGCCAGAATATGTCTGTTACCGCACAATTCGTTGGAAACCTCACCTTTACCGCTGAAAACACTCCAGTTTCCGGGCCTGTGTTGCGTGTGGAAGGCCAGCCCACACATCTCTACATGTAAGCCCAAACAAGCGCTGGACCGCGTTTTATGGCGCGCGAATCTGGTGCATTAAATGGGGAGCCGCCCTGATATGAAGCCTTTACGAAATCCGCTGCAACGCCACTGAACCCTCGAAAACCGTGGTATTTCCGGCCATCCGCCCGACCAACGATATTTCTTGATTGGCACGCTTTGTGAATTACTGACCACATGGACAGTTTTAGAATCGTAAACCGGAGTTAAAGCATGAGCAGCACGAATGAAACAGGCGGTTCATTACCCATCATTGACCTGTCGTTACTCTCGGGAACCGAGCAACAAAGGCAGGCGCTGACGAGCTCGCTGACCGAAGCCTGTCTGCATACGGGGTTCTTCTATATCCGCGAACATGGCATCCCCCCAGAGCTGATCGATCAGGTATTCAGGGAGTCACAGGCTCTGTTCAACCTGCCAAAAGAACACAAACAGGCGATCCACAAGGCTCACTCCCGAGCGAACCGAGGCTATGAATCAATGAGGGGGCAGACTTTGGAGACCGGCGCGCCCCCAGACTTGAAAGAAGGGTTCTACATAGGCGAAGAGCTGGACGAAACCGACCCCCGCGTACAGGCCGGCCGATTCAACCAGGGTGGAAACCAATGGCCAGAAACACTGCCCGGCTTCCGCAACACCATGACCTCATACTTCAACGCCATGAACCAGCTCAGCACCCGCATAATGGAGGCTCTGGCCCTAACCCTGGATCTGAAACCGGACTTTTTTACGGACTTCTGCCACCAACCATTATCCACCCTGAGATTGCTGCACTACCCACCTCAACCCGCCCAGCCGGCTCCCGGGGAAAAAGGGTGCGGAGCCCACACAGATTTTGGCGGCATCACCGTCTTGCTGTTAGACGACAAGCCGGGGCTTCAGGTGTGGGATGTCCGTTGTGAGCAGTGGATCGAAGCAAAACCCATCCCCGGCACTTTTGTGGTCAACCTTGGCGACATGATCGCCCGCTGGACCAACGACTGTTACCGCTCAACCCTGCACAGGGTCGTCAATACGTCGGGCGCCGAACGCTACTCGGTGCCGTTTTTCTTCAGCGGCAACCCCGACCACACCGTCACCTGCCTGCCTACCTGCCTTTCCGAGGGTGAGCAACCTCACTACCCGTCCACAACGGTTGAAGCCCACCTGATGGAGATGTACCGGAGAACCTATGCCTGAACAAATGACGACCGCCGTTCTGATCCATGGCGCCTGGGCCGGCGGCTGGGTATGGGAAACCATCACCCCTTATCTCAAAGAGCAGGGCTTCAACGTTATGGCACCGGATCTCCCGGGGTGCGGAAGCCGCCTGGGCAACCCGGCCGACGCCTCTCTCAGCCAATGCGTCGACGACCTGGAAAAGATGCTTCAGAAGGTCGAAGGCCCACTGCTACTGGTGGGGCATTCCGGGGGCGGTGCCGTTGCAACCCAACTGGCAGAAGCCATTCCTGAACGAGTCATTGGCGTTGCCTACCTGGCGGGCATGATGCTGCCTTCCGGTACGGGTTTTGGCCAAATCGTCAGCGACATGCGGGAACAGTACCCCGAAGCCTCCGGCATTGGCCCGTTTCTGACCTGGGAAGACAACGGGCAGGTTTCCCGCGTACCGGCAGATGCCATACGTCAGATTTTCCTGCAAGACGTCAGTGAGTCCATTGCCGAGCAGGCAATTCCCCGCTTCAATCCACAGGCCGAGGGCAGCCGGATGCTGGTGCCTCACTGGACTGACGCCCGTTTTGGAAAGCTGCCAAGGCTGTACATCGAGGCGAGGCAAGACCGCTCTGTGATCTTGCCGGTGCAACGGCGAATGCAGCAGCTGGTCCCGGGCGCATCGATCGTTTCTCTGGATACCGGTCACGTTCCCCAGGTCGCAGCACCTGGTTGTGTTGCCCTTGCCCTGGCGGAATTTGTAGCCAGCCAGATGTAAAAAAGGACGGCCTTTCGGGCCGTCCTTCTGATTCATACTATCGGGTACGCTGATCAGTCGGCGTAGACCGATTGTATATAGGACAGATCAAACGCCTTTTTCCAGTCCAGATCCTCCGGCAGGGTGCCTGCTTCAACCATATCCTCAAAGAATGCCTGCCAACGTTCCAGGGTCATCATCCCGTAACGACCGTCCTCGGCAGCGCCGGACAGAAGAATACCCTCCTCCTGCATTTTCGCATGGCTGTAGGCCAGCAACGCATCCTGCATTTCGGGGTTGTCTTCCTTGATCAGGGCATTCGCCGGGGCCGGATTCTCGAAATAGGCCTTCCAGCCCTCCGCTGTTGCGGCAACCATCTTCTGCACAACCTCCGGATTCTCTTCGATCCTGTCAGCCGTGGTATCCAGCGTGGCCGCATAGGCCTCCCAGCCATAGTTGGCCAGTAGCAGGCTTTTTCCCTTGACCCCGGCCTGATCCAGGAAGAAACCATCATTGGTTACGTAGCCCTGCTGAATCGTCTGATCATCCTGGATGAACGGAGCGAAGCTGTAGTCGTAGGCCTGCAACTGGTCATCGGTGTAACCATATTCAGTTTTCAGCCACGGCCAGTAGGCAACCCGTCCTGCGGTAGGAACACGCATGGATTTGCCCTTCATGGCTTCCAGAGAGTCATTGCCAACACCCTCATGAACCACTAACGACTGCGGATCTTTCTGGAAGAATGCGGCGACTGTTACCAGAGGGATTCCCTGGTTAACGGCGTTGAGCGACTGCAGGCTGTAGCCCATGATGAAATCCACCGACCCACCCATGAGCAACTGCACATTGTTCACCTGGGGGCCACCCATCTTGATGGTGACATCCAGTCCGTGCTTTTCATAAATCCCCATGGCCTTTGCGGCATAGAAACCACCGTGTTCGGCCTGGGCATACCAGGTTGTGGCAACGGTTACCGGGGTCAGTTCCTCTGCCTGGACGAAACCGGCGGCAGCACCGAACGACAGCGTGAGACCCGCCGCAATGTTCTTCAGTTGTTTCATTGTCATTCCTCAGTTCTGGGCCTGGGCCCCGTAGGTGTTGGTGAGTTTTTCATTCAGGTGCTGCCCTGCCGAGATAGGCCCATAAATCGCAGGGTTGTCTGCGGTGGCGCAACTCTCGATGCAGGCTATTTCCGATGTTTTGTTGGGGTGGCAGAAAAAGGCAATGGAATAACGATCACGATGACGATGCTCTGGTGCGACGTTCACCCGATGCGGCGTCGAACAGAACACATGGTTGGTCCAGCGATGCATCAGGTCCCCGGTATTGACCACAACGGTGCCGGGTATCGGCGTCGCCCGGATCCATTCTCCCGAGCGGGTGCAGACCTCAAGACCGCCAACATCATCCTGGAACAAGAGGGTGATACTGCCGTAATCGGTATGGGCTCCGGCACGACTTTCACCGTCTTCCGGCTCAAATCCTTCGGGTAATGGCGGGTAATGCAACAGCCGCAGGGTATGGTCGTGTTCGTTGTGGGCATTCTTGAAGAAATCTTCCGGCTGCCCCAGCGCGAGGGCGAAAGCTTGTAGCACCCGGTCGGCGGTTAGAATGCACTCCCCGAGAAACCGGGTCATAACAGTCTCGAAACGGGGATAGCCGGCGGGCCAGAGGTTTTTATGGGTGTCCGGACCGGGGCCTTCCGGCGCTAGATTGAAAGCCTCTTTCAAGTCACCCGGACGGGTGGGATCAAGCTTTTCCCGCTTGATCCCAACATAACCTCGATTACTCTCCGGGTTCTGCCAGGCGACCCCTTGCTTATCCTTCTGTGGCAGAGCAAAAAACGCTTTCGAACCGGAGAATGCCGCTTCCAGCTGCTCATCTGGCATTCCACAACCCGACAGATAGAAAAACCCCCAATCCTGACTGGCCCGACGCATCTGGTCCGCCACCGATTTACGTTCCGCACTGGTTCCGTTCAAGAACCGCTCAAAATGAATTACGGGTATTTCCTGTGTCTCGTTCGGCATGTTTTCTCCTGCATCACTCCATGCTTTGTTATCCAGTTGGTCAGATAATTTGCAAATGACATGCCATAAAAATCCGCCTTAAAAGCCCCATTATCGGACTCTTTAACAGATATTCCGCCTCAAAAAAGTGCACACTGCTATTTAATTGACCATAAGGTCAGGCTTTTACCGAAAACCAGACAGGCATTGCTCTTGCATAGTAATCAGCCCCATTTACCACCAAGACGATTTCAGCAATGACAGAAACTCTGCTACTTAAAAATGCTCGCGTTATCGCCACCATGGACGACAACGACAGAGAGATCGAGAATGGTTACATTCTGGTCCGCAACAACCGTATTGAAGCGGTCGGCGCTGCCGACGACTGCCCCGATACTGCAGATCGCACCATCGACCTGAAGGGTCATGTGGTGAGTCCGGGGCTGATCAATACCCATCACCACATGTTCCAGTCTCTAACTCGTGCGCTGCCCGCTGCACAGAATGGCGAGCTGTTCGACTGGCTGAGCGCCCTGTTTCCAGTCTGGCGAAACATCACCCCGGCCATGCAACGAGCTGCCAGCCGAACCGCCATGGCGGAGCTGATGCTATCGGGATGCACCACCGCCGCCGACCACGCCTATCTGCATGTCAACGGCATCACTCTGGACGACAGTTTCCAGGCGGCCGCAGAAATGGGCATCCGTTTCCATGGCGCTCGGGGCGCCATGAGCCTGGGCCAGAGCAAGGGTGGGTTGCCACCGGATGAACTGGTGGAGCAGGATGAAAGTGCGATCCTCAAGGACATGTTGCGAGTCGTGGAAACACACCATGATCACAGCCCGGACGCCATGGCTCGGGTGGCGCTGGCACCCTGTTCGCCATTTACCGTAACAACCGACCTGATGCGCGACGCCGCCACCATGGCCCGGTCATTGAAGGTAGGCTTACATACCCACACGGCGGAAAACTGGAAGGATCTGGCCTTCAGCCAGGAACGCTATGGCATGACGCCGACCGAATATACGGAAGAGGTCGGGTGGGTCGGAGAGGATGTCTGGCACGCCCACTGCGTACACCTGGATGACCCCGGCATTGCTCTGTTCGCTCGAACCGGTACTGGCGTCGCTCACTGCCCCTGCTCAAACATGCGATTAGCCTCAGGCATTGCCCCGGTCCGGAAAATGGTGGATGCCGGGGTAAAGGTGGGACTCGGCGTGGACGGCAGCTCCTCAAATGATAGTGGCAACCTGCTGGATGAGGCACGCCTGGCCATGTTGTCAGCCCGCGTGAGGGATCAGGAGCCCGGCGCCATGACCGCCCGGGAAGCGCTGCGGATCGCTACCCGTGGTGGCGCGGAAGTGCTCGGCCGGGGGGATGCCCTGGGCAGAATTCAGCCGGGCTACTGCGCGGACATCGTGGCTTTTCGCACCGATGATATTGCCATGGCCGGCGGCCAGAGCGATCCACTGGCCTCGCTGGTGTTCTGCACACCACCGCGCGTGCAATGGAGCATCATCAATGGTCGTGTGGTGATAGAAGAGGGCCACCTGCTGACCCGTTCCCTGCCTCACATCATTGAAGAACAGAACCGGATGGCGGAACAACTGATGGCTTAACGTTCCATGCTGTCCGGGCGGTCGGTTACCGGACAGCAAGAGACCCCGTCACTCGCTTTTCAGACGGTGGTAACCCCGATCAAAGTAGACCAGACCACCGATATCATCCTGATGGCGGACGTTCGCGACCTCACAGAACAGAATGTCGTGAGTACCCACACTTACCCGCTTGCTCACGGTGCAGTCGAAGCTCACCAGCGCCTCTTCCAATACCGGTGCGCCGGTGACCGCGGTGCTCCAGGTTGCGCCGGCAAAGCGCTGTTCCATGGTCGTTTTGCTGCCGAACAGATTCGATAAATCGGATTGGTGATCAGCCAGCGTGTTGACGCAGATGCTGTCATTCTGCCGGAAGGCGTCGTACACCGATGCGCCACGGTTCAGGCACACCAACAGGGTAGGCGGCTCGTCGCAAACGCTGCAGACAGCCGTAGCAGTGAATCCCGCTCGACCACCCGGCCCATCGGTAGTGACAACATTGACGGCTGCGGCCAGGGTGGACATGGCATTGCGGAACGACTGCTTGTCCACGAGCGGCGGCATGGTGAGCACCTCACGAAGTTGCGGTTGAGATTTCATCATTCTCTCCTTATGCCAGTCGGCAAGCGTTGTCGAATTCCAGGCGAGGCAATCTGCCATAGACCTTGTCCGGATTGCCGTGGCCAAGGTTGATCAGAAGATTGACTTTCCACGTATTCCCAGCGAAGAACGCCTCATTGACCTTGCCAGGATCAAAGCCGGACATTGGCCCGGTATCCAGGCCCAGCGACCGGGCAGCCAGTATCAGGTAGGCAGCCTGCATTGAACTGTTACGAAATGCAGTTTCGTAAGCCATTTCGGGGCTGCTGGTAAACCAGCTTCGAGCATCGCCATGGGGAAACAACTCGGGCAGTCGCTCGTAAAACTCTTCGTCATAAGCCACGATCACCGTGACCGGAGCACTCATTGTCTTGTCCAGGTTACCGCTGGACAGACAGGGCGCCAGTTTCTCCTTTCCAGCGGCACTTCTGACAAACACAAATCGAGCCGGGCTGCAGTTGGCAGATGTCGGGCCCATTTTCACCAGGTCGTATAACGCCCGGAGCGTGTCTTCCGGGATGGACTGATCCAACCAGCCATTGTGGGTGCGCGCCTCGGTAAACAGTTGACCGAGGGCCTTTTCATCAAGTTGTTGGCTCATAGGGCCTCCTGGGTGGTTAACGCCGCTGCGGGCAAACGATGTTTCCTGAGGTGATCGAGCATCAGTTCATTGAACCGTTCAACCTCTGTGACATTGACCCCATGACCACCTTCGGGCAGAAGCCGAATGCTGGAATTTGGCAGACGGGCCGCCAGCTTCTGGGAACAGGTCCAAGGCACCAATGAGTCATCACGGGTCGCAAGCACGAGCGTCTCTGCACGCACTTTGGCCAGCTCCTGCGCAGCCGGTTGCCAGGCCAGAAGCGCCGCGATGCGCCTTAGAACATTTGCCGGAGGCGGGAAACTGGCCAACGCATGAGAAGACTCCTGCTCCAGCCACTCAGTGTTGGCGGCTATCCATACCGGCGTGTACAGGAACAGAGGCTGGGCTTCGAGATACGCCTCAGGCCCGGAATTCAGCAGTAACTTCCTGCGCACCGAGAAGCATCGCCGGGAATGCGCATTGGGTTCTGACCAGGCGTTGATTAACAGCAGGCTGGCAACCAACTCCGGCGACCGTCGCGCCAACTCCAGACCGATCAGCCCGCCCAGTGCATGACCAATGAAATGCACCGGCCCGGACACCTGATCCTCCAGCAACCCGCCAAGCTCTGCCGCCATCGCTTCAACCGTGTAGAGCTCCGGGATTTCACCCCGGCTGCGCCCGGTGCCGAAATGGTCATAGACCAGCACCCGATAATACTTGGTTAGAGCGGGCAACTGAGCCGCCCAGTAATTCCTTGACCCACCGAGCCCGGCACTGAGCACGACGAGCTCACCGTCGGCCGGGCCATGGATTTCCCAATAAAGTGAGCTTACGGCACCAGTCATCATTTACCTACGTGCGCAATACTGGCGATTTCAACCAATGCATCCGGCTTCACCAGGCCACATTGAATGCAATAACGGGCCGGTTTCTCTCCCGGAAAGTACTCGGCATACACCTTGTTGACCGCCGCGTAGTTGTCCCAGTCGGTGACCATGATCATGTTGAAGGTAACGTCGTCCATGGTTCCGCCCGCCGCTTCAACAACGCCTTTGATGATCTCCAGTACGTGCCGGGTCTGGGCTTCTGCGTCGCCGACGTGAACCACGTTGGTGTCCTTGTCAAACGGCAAAGTCCCGGAAACGTACACAACGCCATCGGCCATGGAGCCGGGGACGTAAGGAGCCAGCGGTTTTCCTGAACCTGCGGGAATAATGGAAGTCTTTGGCATGGTGTATCTCCGTCTTTTATGCAGCTGTGGATTCAGTTTGAGCTGTTTCTGCGTCGCCTGTAGCGCCGCCGAAGGTCTGGCAGAAATCTTCTGTGCTGGACACCCAGCCGAAGAACGTTTCAATGTTGTACAACGCGGCCTGCTGGATGAACTCCGGGCCAGCCTGGTGCGTGGCATCGGCCAGAACCACCCCGAAGTACTCCAGGAAAAAGCCGTCTCTCAGGGTCGATTCAACACAGACGTTGGTCGCGATGCCGGTAAAGATCAGGTTGCGAATACCCCGACTGCGCAGAATGCTGTCAAACGAGGTGTTGAAGAAACCGCTGTAACGGGGCTTGGGTATGACTATATCGCCGGGCTGTGGCTGAAGTTCCTCCACCAGATCATAGTCCCAGGTACCCTTGGCAAGAAGGCTGCCATTGAGTTCCGGTTTCTTACGCATGGTTTTCAGGGCATTGGATTTGTACCAGTTCGGGGAACCGGGGCCACCAGCTTCAACGTACTCTGGGTCCCAGCCGTTCTGGAAGAAAATCACCGGAATGCCTGCCGCCCGCGCCACAGCGATCGCCTTTTTGATCTGCTGGATGACAGGTCCGGTTGTGGAAACGTCGAAGCCGGCCCGGTCCAGATAACCTCCGATCGTGGAATACGCGTTCTGCATATCCACCACGACCAGCGCCGACTCACTGGCGCGGACATTCAGGGCTTCCGGTTTTCCCGGCAATTCCAGAACAGGTTCCGCGCCGGTATTCAGGATGTAGCCCGATTGCTCCGTTTCGATGTTCATACGGCCTGCTCCAGTTCCTGGTTGATATGTACCCGCGTTTTCATCAGCGGCTGAATGTACTTGCCGAAGTCCTCAATGCCCTGAACGAAATCGTCAAAGGTCAGCATTACGCCACTGACACCCTCAACCGTACCTACTTCATCCAGCATCCGAGCGACACTCTCGTAGGAACCTACCAGGGTGCCCATATTGATGTTCACTGCGGACGTCGGATCTGCCATCTGACGGATGTTGGTATCGGATTTGGACTTCTTGTCCGCGGCACCCTGTTCACCGAGCCAGGCCACCGCCTCTTCATCGACACCTTCCTTGTAGGATTCCCACTTGGCCCGCGCCGCTTCATCAGTTTTGTCGGCAATCAGCATGAACAGGGCGACGGAACTGACCTCCCGCTGGGCTTCTTCGGTAGCCTTAACCAGGCGCTCAACGGTTGGCGCAAAGGCAGTTGGCGTGTTCACCCCTTTACCAAAGCAGAAGTTGTAATCGGCATATTTGGCGGTAAACGCCATCCCGGCCTCACTCTGCCCGGCACAAATAACTTTCATGTCGGCCTGCGGTACGGGGCTAACACGACAATCATCCATCTGGAAGTGCTCGCCTTTGAAATCACTGTGGCCAGTCGCCCAGAGATCCCGCAGCACCTGGGCATATTCACCAAGATACTCATAGCGGGAGCCGAAGAATTCATCGCCCGGCCATAGCCCCATCTGGGAGTATTCCGGTTTCTGCCAGCCCGTCACCAGGTTCACCCCGAAACGACCATTGGAGATGGAATCAATGGTGGAGGCCATACGAGCAACGATGGCCGGCGGCATGGTCAGTGTTGCCGCAGTGGCGAATAACTGGATTTTGCTGGTGACTGCAGCAAGGCCCGCCATCAAGGTGAACGACTCCAGATTGTGCTCCCAGAATTCAGTTTCACCGCCGAACCCGCGCAGCTTGATCATCGACAGCGCGAAGTCGAAGCCGTAGCCCTCTGCTTTCTGGGTAATCTCCCTGTTCAACTCGAACGTCGGCATGTACTGAGGCGCGTTCTTCGAGATCAGCCAACCATTGTTGCCGATGGGAATGAAGACGCCGATATTCATCTGTTCGCTCATGGGGTTCTCCTTGATGTTTCCGGTCTGATGGCGCACTCGGGCCACCACCTGTGACTCACGTTCCCCAACAGCAACGCATAATGTCGGCCATAATGCTTTTTATTATTACAAATCAATTACCTGCAACTTTTCACTTAATAATTTCAGACCATTTGGTCTGAAATAGAGCACTCGGTTTGTGCACTGCGGGCGTTTTTGGGGCAAACCGGCTGATCGCATCTAAAAGACCTATTCACCGAGAAATCCGGTGCTAGAATGAGCGTCCGGTCAATCCAGCGGAGAACTACGTGAGCGTCATCAGAAAGGGCAAGGAAACAGCCAGCGAGGGCAAACGGAAGCCACAGCGGGTTCCCTCCGCTGCGGCGCTCAATAGAAGAATGCGCAATAGCGAGAAGAAACGGGCAACTATTCTGGATGCTGCGCTAAGCACCTTCTCGAAATACGGATTGCACGGCGCCAGTATCGACCAGATTGCACTTCAGGCCGATGTATCCAAAACCAACCTCTTCTATTACTTCAGCAGTAAAGAAGAGCTCTACGTCAGCGTACTTCGAGAGCTTCTGGATTTATGGCTCAAACCGCTGCGGGCATTCACGGTCGAGCAGGATCCTATAGAGGCCATCAGGGACTACGTTCGGGTCAAGCTGGAGTTTTCGAGGGACCACCCCGCCGAATCCCGACTGTTCTGCATGGAAGTCATGCAGGGCGCGCCGTTAATGCTGACCGAACTGCAACAGCCACTGCACGATCTGGTCGAGAACAAAATAGAGGTTATCCAGACCTGGATTGATCAGGGCAAACTGGCGCCCGTAGAGCCTTACCACCTGGTTTTTTCGCTATGGGCGACCACCCAGCACTACGCCGACTTTCGCGTACAGGTAGAAGCCGTTGCCGGGAAAACGCTGGAAGATCCGGGCTTCTTTCAGGAAACCCTCAGTAGCCTCGAAACCATCATTCTTAACGGCGTCCGCCCCCGCTGATCGGAGAGCAGCTCGTTCCCCGAAACTCTCCTGCCCCTAATTTGGGCTCAAAGTAGAACCATACGCTCTAATTTAGACCATTTGATCCGGGTCAATTTTTCATAAACCACTAACTGATTGTTTTTTAACAAAATCGAAAAATGGCACGCTTGCTGCTACGTCAATCAGCGAGCGAGAACGACTCCTTTGTTTTTTATCCGGGCCCTTCTCGCAAAACTGAATTGAAGGAGGTTGTGCCATGCAGTTGCAACACGTACCAACGATCGACCTTGCCCCTTACTTCGAAGGCACCCCTGAAGGGAAGGCCCAGGTGGCGAAGGAGGTCGACAGGGCCTGTAAGGATATTGGTTTCCTGGTCATCACCAACCACGGAATTCCCAGCGAACTGGTGGATCGCGTCTATTCACTGAGCCGCAAGTTTTTCAACCAGCCCATGATCGAAAAGCGGAAAGTGGATCGTCCCAGCCCTGATATGGTGCGCGGTTATAGTGCCATTGCCGAAGAAAGCCTGTCCTATTCGATGGAAGAAGCCGCGCCGGGAGACCTGAAAGAATCCTTTTCCATCGGGCCCACAGACGTACCGGACGACGAGTACCACCGGGGCGCCGCCGCAGGCCCTCACTTTGCGCCGAATGTGTGGCCGGAAACCATTGAAGGCTTCAAAGAAGCCTACTCAGACTATTTCGATGCCATGAGCGACCTGGCCCGTTCGCTGATGCGTATTTTTGCCCTCTCCCTCAAGCTGGACGAGCATTTCTTCGACGACAAGATCGACAAAGAAATCAGCATGCTGCGCACCCTCAGCTACCCCAACATGGGGACAAACATTGAAGCTGGCCAGATGCGTGCAGGGGCCCATACCGACTATGGCAGCCTGACCATTGTCAAACCCGACAACTCACCGGGTGGTTTGCAGGTATGCAACCAGAACGGGGAGTGGGTCAGCGTGCCCTATGTGGAGGGCAGTTTCGCGGTCAATATTGGCGACCTCATGATGCGATGGACCAATGACCAGTGGATCTCGACCCTCCACCGTGTTGTCAATCCGCCGCTGGACGCCAAGACCGCCGAGCCGCGCCAGTCCATTGTCTTTTTCCACCAGCCAAACTACGACGCCATGATCGAATGTCTGCCCAGTTGTCTGGACGAAGCTGGCAAAGGCAAATACCCGGCTGTCAGCTCCGGTGACCACCTGAAATCCAAATTCGTCAAACAGACAACCTTTGGTGGCACCCAGGAGGTGGCTTGATATGGGGACGCTCTCTTACGTCAATGTTTTCGCCAAAGATATAGAAGCCCTCAGTGTTTTTTACCGGGATCTGTTCGGATTCAAGGAAATTCCGGAGATCCGTTCACCCATCTTCCGCGGCCTGGACACGGGGCGCTCCTGCATCGGTTTCAATGCGCTGGATGCCTACGAACTGCTCAAGCTCGATGATTACTCGGACACAAAAGGCTGCAAGTTCCTGTTGAACATTGATGTGGACAGCAAGGAAGAGGTGGACGAGTACGTTCCCAAAGCTCTCACCTCTGGTGCAACGCTCATCAAAGAGCCCTACACCACCTATTACAACTGGTACCAGGCTGTAATGCTGGACCCGGAAGGTAACGTTTTCCGAATCAATCACATGATGTAGAGCCGTTTCTCCCAACCAAAGGAAGTACCAACATGAAAAAACTCATATTCAGTGCCTGCTTTGCACTGGCCGGTTTCCTGGGCCTATTGAACACCGCTCACGCCGAAGGCTTCACTCTCAAGAGTGACCCAAAGATCGCCATGCTCTATATCTCTCCGACCAATGACGGCGGCTGGACTCAGGCTTTTGATGAAGCCCGTCAGCGCCTGGAGGATGAACTGGACATCAAGATTCAGTACGTGGAAAGCGTTCCTGAATCTGCCTCGGCCATCCGGCCGGCCGTCGAGCGTTTTATCAAACGTGGCGCCAACATTATTATCGGTACCGCTTTCGGTTACTCCGATACATTCAAATCATTGTCTGAAGACTATCCGGACGTCGCCTTCCTGAACGGTTCTGGCACCACCAACGGCCCCAACCTGCTGTCTTACTACGGCCGTACCTACGAGAGCCAGTACCTTTGTGGCATGGCAGCCGGCGCAGCGTCTGAATCCGGCAAGCTCGGTTTCGTCGCTGCCAACCCGTTCGGTGTTGTGAACTGGACCATCAATGCTTACGCCATGGGTGCCCGTGAAATGAACCCCGATGCAACCGTCACCGTGGTCTATACCGGCGCCTGGAATGACCCCACCAAAGAGCGCTCCGCAACCAAGGCCCTGATCGATCAGGGCGCCGATGTCATCGGCCAGCACGTAGACACCCCGACACCGCAACTGGTTGCCCAGGAAAATGGCGTCTACGGCACAGGTCACCATCGTGATTTCCGCGAGTTCGCACCGAAGGCTACGGTTTGTTCGTCAGTCTGGGTCTGGGATCGCTTCCTGAAGAACGAACTGGAAAAAATCATCGCCGGCAACTGGGTACCAGCCCCCCATGGAGCGCTGCTGTCCATGAAAGAAGGCGGTACCGACATCGCCTGCTGTGGGCCGAACGTTGATGAGGAAGAAGAAGCCAAGATTATGGCGGCCCGCGAGAAGCTGATGAATGGTGAACTACAGGTCTATGCCGGCCCGCTGAAAGACCAGAACGGCACCGTTCGCGCAGCAGAAGGCGAAGTCGTATCCGATGGCGCCCTGTGGCAGATGGACTGGTTTGTTGACGGAGTGATTACCCAGCAATGAGTACACAGAACGCGATCCAGCTGAGCGGCGTCAGCAAGACCTTCGACGGTTTCAAGGCCCTGTCCGACGCTGACTTCACCGCCAGGTGGGGCGAAGTTCACGCCCTGCTCGGCGAAAACGGAGCCGGCAAGTCGTCCCTGATGAACATCGTGGCCGGCCTCTATGGTCCCGAAGGCGGATCGCTGTTCATCGACGACAACCCAGTAAAACTGAAAGGCCCGAAAGAAGCCGCCAAACTCGGCATCGGAATGGTTCACCAGCACTTCAAACTGGTGACTCCCTTCACCGTTGCCGAGAATATCCTGCTGAACCTGGGTCATATCCAGGCCAGCGGGCTTTATCGGGAACGCCTACGCCGGGTGTCTGACGACATCCGTGCCATGGCCGAGCGCATCGGGTTCAGGATTGATCCCGACGCCCGCATTGATCAACTCTCCATCGCAGAACAGCAACGCGTGGAAATTCTTAAAGTACTTCTGGCCGGCGCCAAGATACTGATTCTGGATGAGCCTACCGCCGTGCTTACCGAAGAAGAAGCCGAAAACCTGCTCACGACCGTGCGGGGATTCGCCCATGAGGGCGCTGCTGTCATCCTTGTAACCCACAAAATGAACGACGTGCTGCGCTATGCCGATCAGGTCACCATTATGCGTTCGGGCCGAACCATCAAAAGCCTGAAGCCGGATTCGGTATCCGTGGATGAACTGGTGAAGCTGACCGTCGGCGAATCAGCACCGGAGCAGAGGATTCCTGTAGAGGAACGGACATCTGGTGAGCCTTATTTGAACGTCAAGGGTCTCACCAGCACCGGTGACCACCGGGCCCTGAATGGCCTGGACCTGACCCTGAACAAGGGGGAAATATACGGTATCGCCGGCGTCGGCGGGAACGGCCAGAGCGAACTGGCCAACGCCCTGATGGGCATTCCAGAGGGTGTCGAAGGCACCATGAAGCTGATCGGCGAAGGCGATCTGGCCGACTTCGATGCAGCCCGGCGCCGCGCCATCGGCGTCGCCGCCATCCCTGCAGACCGTTATGGTTCTGCTCTTGCCGGCCCGCTCTCTATCGCTGACAACTTTGCCTTGGGCGACATCCATTCCGGACGATATGGCCCGTTCTGGTATCTCAAAACCGGAGCCATCGAAGCAGACGCGGCGGAAGCCGTTCGACAATTCGATGTCCAGGGTGTTCGTTCGCTGAAACAGAAATCGGCACTGCTCTCCGGAGGGAACGCACAAAAGCTGGTCATCGCCCGGGAGTTCAGTCATCCCCCTAAACTTGTCCTCGCCCACAGCCCCAGCCGGGGCCTCGACGTCAAAGCGACCGAAGCTGTCAGGAAACGGCTGCGTGCAGCCCGGGATAATGGCGCAGCGGTTCTCCTTATCAGTGAGGATCTGGACGAAGTCATGGCCATGGCCGACCGGATAGGCGTCATGTCCGCTGGACGTATCGTGAACGAGTTTTCACAGCCTGCCGATCGTCAGGCCATTGGCCAAGCAATGGTGAACCATGTCTGAATTTGCATTACAACGCCCGCTCATAAAGCGCAGATATACCCTGGAAGTCCGCCAGCAGATGGCCTGGCACTGGCAGGCACTGATTCTGGCCGGGTCCATGATCCTAGGCCTGCTGATTTCCGGCACCATCCTCGTGGTCGCGGGAGTTCCGGCAGGCGAACTGCTGAACGAGTTTGTGATCCTCACTCTGTTTGATAGCCAGAGCCTGACATCGGTGCTCTTTCAGGCCTCACCGCTGATTATGGTGGGCCTGGCTGGTTGCCTGGCGTTCCGGGCCAAGTTCTGGAACCTCGGCCTGGAAGGCCAGATGATCTTCGGGGCCATTGGCGCCACTGCCATCACCATGTGGGACATCGGTGCTCCGGGCATGCGTCTTCCACTGATGATCGCCGCCGCCATGGCCTGCGGATTATTGTGGGCGGTTGCCCCGGTACTTCTTCGGCTCAAGCTTCAGGTTAATGAAATTGTTTCGACCCTGATGCTCAATTACATTGCGATTAACGTATTGCTGCACCTGATGTACGGGGCCTGGAAAGACCCCAAAGACGCGTTCCCATACTCTCCCAAGTATGAAAGCTTCGAGCTTCTGCCGGAGTTGGGAAATGGCCTCAGCCTGTCGATCCCCATCGCCATTGTCATTGCCCTACTCGTACTCTGGTTCGTCAACATCTCCCGCGCCGGTCTCTATCTACGGTTCGTGGACAAGAGCCCGAAAGTCGCCAGTGCCGTTGGGGTTCCTGTTGCCAAAACCATCCTGATGGCAGTGCTCTTTTCCGGCGCCCTGGCGGGACTGGCTGGCCTTATGGTCGCCGCGGGCCAGGAGGGTCGCCTCACACATTCCTTCTACGTGGGCTATGGGTTTTCAGGCATTCTGATCGCGTTTCTGGCCCGAAATAATCCCATTGCGGCCACCTGCGCCGCGTTGCTGATTGCCACCCTGTTCGTTGCGGGTAGAAGCCTTCAGGTGTTCTATCAAATCCCGTTTGCCATGGTGCAACTGATCCAGGCCGTACTGGTGATCTGCGTCGCCTCTTCAGATTTCTTTATTCGACATCGTATTCGCCGCGTGCAAGGGGAAGACTGATCATGGACCTGATTACGAGCTGGATGGGTAACATCCCTGAGTTTGCCGTGCCTTTTGCCCTCGCGGCTCTGGGACTGATCATCACCGAGAAATCCGGTGTTCTGGCACTGGGTGCCGAGGGGCTGATGCTTGTTGGGGCCGTTGCCGGGATAGGTGCCTACCTGACCTTCGAACACACCGCGCTCGCGCTGATCATGGCCATGTTTGCCGCCAGCGTGGTTTCCCTGCTGTTTGCCCTGATGGTTCTGGTCATGCGCATGAACCAGGTAATCTCGGGTCTGGTACTGGTGTTCTTCTGCCAGGGACTGACAACCCTGACCGGAACACTGATGGGCTGGACCAACCAGCCTGTGCCCGGACTGGAGACCATCGCATTCTGGCCACTCTCCGAGTTGCCCTACCTGGGCCGGTTTTTCATTCAGAATCCCGTGGTCTATCTAATCCCTGTGATTTTTCTGGTTTCCGTCTGGGCCCTCAATCGCACTACGCCCGGACTGCGCATGCGCGCCGTTGGCGAAAATCCACAGGCAGCGGACGCTGCCGGCATCCCGGTACTGAGCTACCGGTTGGCGGCCATTGTGATCGGCGCCGCGTTGATTGGTCTGGCCGGTGCATTCATTGCCGTTCTGAGCACCAAACTCTGGATTTCAAACATGACCGCAGGCAGGGGATGGATTGCCGTCGCACTGGTTATTTTCGCTCGCTGGTCACCCTGGAAAGCACTGGCCGGGGCCATTCTGTTCGGCTGCATTGAAGCACTAATTCCTCAGTTGGCCGCTTCCGGCATCAAGCTATCGCAATACTTTGTGTTCATGGCCCCTTACGCCATCACCCTCGGTGTCATGATCTGGGTGGCCGCATCAAAAAGGGACAGCAACAGTCAGCCCGGCGCCCTGGGGGCACCCTTTATCCGGGAAGAGCGCACCTGATCCGGCGCAGAACAGACACCCTACCGATCACCAGGAGAGTACCTTGAGCAAGACTCTGTTTATCACCGGTGCAACCTCCGGCTTTGGCGCCGCCACGGCCCGGCGGTTTGCCGCCGACGGCTGGTCCATTGTTATCTGCGGCCGCCGGGAAGAACGCCTTTACGCTCTGGCCGATGAGCTTGGATGCCTGACACCGGTGCATCCTCTGAAACTGGATGTCCAGGACGCCGAAGCGGTGACACAGGCGATCGCCTCGCTGCCTTCAGGCTTTCGTCGGATTCATACCCTGGTCAACAACGCCGGCCTGGCACTGGCACCGGCTGCCATGCAGGATGTTCAGCTTGCCGACCTGCACACCATGATCAACACCAACATTACCGGGGTGGTCAATGTGACCCATGCCCTGCTGCCCACACTGATTGAGACCGGGGCCGGCACCAACATCATCAACATCGGCTCCACTGCCGGTGAGTGGCCGTATCCTGGCAGCCATGTATACGGTGCCAGCAAGGCGTTTATCAAACAGTTCTCCTACAACCTCCGCTGTGACCTCCTGGGCACCGGGGTGCGCGTCACCGATCTGGCACCCGGCATTGCCGAAACCGAGTTTTCGGTAGTTCGTAACAGCGGCAACAAGGCCGCAGCAAATTCTGTTTACGAGGGAACCGTGCCGTTGTCTGCCGAAGACATTGCCGAGCAGATTGCCCACATCGCCAACCTGCCCGACCACATCAATATCAATCGTGTGGAAATGGTACCGGTACGGCAAGCCTGGGGGCCCTATGCCATTCATCGCGAACAGAGCCCGAGCCACGAACAGGACGCCTGAACATGCCGAAACTCAGATATGCCTGGCCGGTCGTCACGGGTCGTACCGCCCTGATTGTGGTGGACATGCAGCGAGTCTTCTGTGAGCCCGAGGGAGATCTTTACGTTCCATCGACCACAGCAATCACGCCACGAATTCAGCAACTGGCCGACGTTTGCCGGAAGAACGGAGTCCCCGTTATCTATCTGCGTCACATCGTTCGCGGTGACGGCACTGACACCGGGCGCATGAGCGATATGTATCCGGATGTCGACGAGGTTCTGGCGCGTGACAATCCCATGGTTGAGATTATCGAGCAGCTTGCGCCGCTGACCGGAGATGTGGTGGTGGACAAACTCTTCTACAGCGGCTTTCACGGCACCGACCTGGACACCATACTACGTTCCCGGGATGTGGATACCCTGATCGTTTGTGGCACCGTCACCAATGTTTGCTGTGACACCACCATTCGCGACGCCGTTCACCGGGAATACAAGGTTATCGCGCTGAGCGATGCCAGCGCCGCCATGCCCTATCCCGATCTTGGCTGGGGGGCCGTTACTGCAGACGAGGTTCAAAAGGTCGCCCTGACCACCTTTGCCTACGAATTCGGTGAGGTGACAAGCACGGACGATATTGTGCAGAGGCTGCAGAGCCGGGAGTAACTCCCGGCCCGTCAGGACATCAAATCAGAGACTACTCCTGACCGGACTCATACTTGCGCTCGGGAGGGTCGAAACCAAAGTCCCGGCCGTCCACCAGATCCATCACCGGAGACTGCCGACGGTCTTTCCCCACCAGCTCACATACCCGGCGGGTCTGGGCTTACAGATGCAAACCTGGCACGGTTCCCGGATGGCTGGAAGGTTGTCGCTGCCCACGTCAGCGTGATGCGGACAGCATCCTGATCACTCCGGTTCCCGGTGGTCGTACGTTGCGTTCAACCGTGACGCAAGATAATCCGCACAGGTAATCGGCTGATACTTTGGCGCCTGGTCCGGTACGACATCCCGGGGATCCACAACCGAGTCCGGGTTTACTTCCAGAAAGTGCGCGATAGAGTACCGCTCCTGCGCAGGCGGCCTGACCCGGTGCGGGGTGGAGACGTAAACGTCGTTACTCCAGCGCATCAGACAATCACCGATGTTACAGACAAAGGCTCCCGGCACGTGGGGGGCCTGAATCCACTCGCCCTGTCGGTTCAGCACTTCCAGCCCGGCAACCTTGTCTGTCGCCAAAATGGTGATGTTGCCGTAATCACTGTGGGTTCCAGCACCACCGTCTTCCCGGGTGTTGGTGCCGGCGCTCGGTGGATAGCGCAGCATGCGCAGGGTGGCAATCGGCGATGACAGATGCCGGGCAAAAAACTCTTCATCCAGCCCCAGATCCATACTGAAACCACGATGAATAGTTCTTCCCAGCTCCAGGCAGTGGTTGAAATAGTCCAGTGCACGCTGACGCCAGCCGTCGATCGGGGGCCAGAAGTTGACGCCGCGAAACGGTTTTCCTGCCAGGACATCCGGGTGATCCTCCGGAAAGTCCGTTCCGATATTGAAGGCTTCCTTCATATCCGCACCAGACTCCGGATTCAGCTTCTCATCCGCCATCGCCACGTATCCGCGGTTGTGGGGCGAGCGCTTGATCGACAGCACTTCTTTCTCGGCGATCGGCAGCGCAAAGAGTTCCTTTGCCAGGGTAAACGCATCCTCGCAGACCGCCTGGGGGATTCCGTGATCCGTAGCGTAGAAAAAGCCGACTTCCCTGCAGGCCCGCCCCAGCTCAGCGGCGGTGGCCCGACGCTGAGCCGGGACGTCGCTGCGCAGGCCGGCCAGGGAAATAATGGGTAATGCAGACATCGTGATCTCCTGAATATGCTCGCTGTCAGACCATGGACATTCGTGTGTGGGCCAGTTTCCGACAGGCCTCATGCAGAGCAAGCCCCTGCCGCTGGGCATCGGCAATGACCGCCTGCTGGCTGACCTGCACCGCTTCACCACGGCGAAGCAACTGCCGCCCGTCCACCCAGACACCGGACACATTGCCCGGACCGGCCGCAAACACCAGGTTCCAGATCAGGTTTCCTCCCTGCTCGTTCACCGACACCGGTGCCATATTGGCGCCACCCAGATCCAGCAACAGCAAATCGGCTTTCTTGCCCACTTCAAGGGAGCCGATTTCCCGATCCAGGCCCAGTGCCCTGGCTCCGTTGATCGTTGCCATCCTCAGAATCTGCTCGGCAGGAAGTACCGTGGCATCCAGCCGCGTTGCCTTCTGAATCAGGGAGGCAAACTTCATCTCCTCAAACAGGCTGAGGCTGTTGTTACAGACCGGCCCATCGGTACCCAGGCCCACGGTGACACCTGCCGCCAGCATTTCCGGCACACGGGCCACACCGCTGGCCAGTTTGGCGTTACTTACCGGACAGTGAGCGATGCTGGTGCCGGTATCCGCCACCCGGGCGATCTCCTCATTATTGAGCCACACGCAGTGGGCCAGCAGGGTCCGCTCCCCAAGAATGCCGTAGTGATCCAGCATCGCCAGGGATCGACGGCCAAACTCGGCCGTGACTGCCTGCTCTTCTTCCTTCTGCTCACTGCAGTGGGTATGGATGCCCACGCCATACTCACGACTTAATCGGGCGGCGTCCCGGTAGGCATCTTCCGTGCAGTAAAACAGATGTTCCAGCCCCATCCAGACACGAATGCGGCCATTCTGGCTTTCATGGTGAGACCGGATCAGTTGCCGGTTCTCCTCCCGGGTCGAGAAGAAATCCTTGCCGGGCCGGTCGGCCACATATGGTGCCAACTGCACCCGCAGCCCTAGGTCAGCCGCAGCGTCGGCGCAGCGATCCATGTACCGGAACATATCCATCACGCAGGTAATGCCGGACTGCAGAGCCTCGAGGTAGCAGAGGCGGGCGGAATGGTAAGCGTACTCCTCGGTCATGGCCCGGTGTTCCAGTTGGTACCAGGGCAACCAGTCCATCAGAGGCATGTTTTCGGTCACACCACGCATCAGGCTGGAGTGGGAATGACAGTCGATCAGGCCGGGCAGCAAGGCGTGGCCGCCGGCATCGATCACCTCTACGCCTTCCGGGATAGTCACTTCCCTGACATCGCCAACCTGGCGAATCATCCCGTCTTCGACCACCAGTGCACCATCGGCAATCACCCGATTGTCCGGGTCCACAGTGAAGATCGCGGCGTGACGGATTGCAAAACTGGACATAGCTCCCCCTAGGTTTCAGAACTCGTCTCTGTGAGCACAGCAATGGCACGTTTCAGACCACCGTATCCGGTGCATCGGCATAGGTTGCCGGCCACCGCCTCTTCAAGATCAACGACATCACCGTTCTGCTGCTGACGCAAACCTGAAACCAGCGATACCGCGACACCCGGCGTACAATAGCCACACTGCAACGCGCTTTCGGTCGCCAGGGCGTCTCTTACCTGAGCAAAATCAGAGGCTTCGGCCAAACCTTCAGCCGTTTCCACCGTGCATCCCGAGACCTGCCAGGCCATCACCAGACACCCGGGAACCGCCTGACCGTTCAACAACACCGTGCAGGCCCCGCACCGGCCGATACGGCAACCGGCCCGGGCAGAGGTGATCCGCCCGGAGCCCCTCAGGATGTCCAGCAACGTGGTTGCCGGCGATACCCACTGTGAAATAACGTCGCCGTTCAGTTCAAACGTCACGTGTTCCGGCGCGCAGGGTTCCGGCTGAGTCTGTCTGGTCATGAACAGGTTTCCTCTTGGGCACAAAGCTCGGCCAACAGGTATCCGGCATCCACCGGAAGGTGCCGGACCCGGATACCGGTGGCCGCCTCAATCGCCGAGCAGATGGCCGGCGCCACCGCCTCAATACCCAGTTCTCCAACTCCTCGAACCGGAAAGCGATCAGTCGTCGGTGTGTTATCCAGAACATCCACACGTTGGTCAGGCACATCCTGCAGGGTGGGGATTATGTACTGGTCCAGATTGTCAGCCAGGTAGCGTCCTTGCCGGGTCGGCATGTCCTCGCTGAGCGCCATGCCCAGCCCCATGATGGCTGCTCCCTCAATCTGGCCGAGATAGCCGGGAGGATAGATAACACGGCCCGCCGCGGTTATGTGGTGAAGATCAGTCACCCGGACCCGACCGGTCAGGCGGTCTACGGCAACCCTGGCCACCGTCGCAATCTGCAACTGAAGGTAACGACCCACGAGTTGATTTCCTTCCGGAGCAACAGGAAAGGCCTGACTGGCATCAACCCGAGTCTGTTCAGGTTGCCCTTTTTCAGCCAGTTCCCTGTAGCTCAGCACCTGGCGCCCCCCGGCGAACAAGCCTCCCGGGCCGCTGTACAGTTGATCACAAGGCAGGCCGGTCAGCACTGCAGCCTGATCCCGCACGCGGTCTTTCCAGCGGGGGAGAATGTCGGCCAGAACACCATGAATCAGAACAGAGCTGCGTGAAGCACTGGTGGGACCGGAATCCGGCCCCCGCGAGTTCCCCAGCACCACGTCGATATCGCCGGCCACGCAACCCAGGGTCTCACAAACGAGGCAGGTGATCGCTTCGGCAAGGTTCTGGCCATAGTCGGAGAAGCCAAATTCCAGGCGGATCCGGCCTTCAGCGCTCAAACTCACCCGACCGCCGCCTCTGTCGGGCAAGCCGTCGCCAAGTCCGTTACCCTGAGCCCCCATCGCCATGCCGGTACCGGTCAGCCAACGCCTACGGGCATCCGAAACCGCGGGCGCCCAGAGGGGTGAGGCGCCAGCCTCGGCCAGAACATCGGTCGGCGGTGCACTCCAGCGCACCACCTGGCCCCGGCTGCCGGGTTCATCAACCGTGCGCAGATTGATTCTGCGAAGCGCCAACGGGCACATAGCCAGCTTTTCGGCCAGGGCGTCGAGTTGTGATTCCACGGCAAACGTTGCCTGATTTCCGCCAAACCCCCGAAAGGCTCCGGAAACGCCATTGTTAGTGTAAACCAACCGTCCGGAAACCGAATACGCCTCGATCCGGTACAGGGGCGCCGTGGCATGATCCAGGAAGTTTTCCAGCACCGCCGGCCCCAGGCTTGCGTAGGCACCGGTATCGAGCAGCGCGTCGACACGGTGGGCCAGAATCCGGCCCTGGCGGTCACACCCGGTGGTCATGATCATCGACACAGGGTGTCTCTTGATTCCGGTGCGACAGGACTCGAAACGATCCAGATGAATCAGAACCGGGGAACCGGTCTGTAAGGCCAGGATGCCGGCCGCCGGCTGAATGGTCAGCTCATCCTTACCACCAAATGCGCCCCCCGTCGGGGTTGCCTCCACCGTCACCTGAGAGGGTTTGAGTCCGAGAATGTCGGCCAGCTGTTCGGCATCACGGTGGCCTGACTGACAACCGACCCGAAAGATCACACCACCGTTGTTATCCGGAATGGCCACACCGCCCTCGGTCTCCATGAAAGCGTGCATTTGCCGGGGCGTCTGGTAGTGATGCTCCACGATCACGGCACATCGGGCAAAGGCTGCGTCGGTATCGCCCCGCTCAAAGGCCTCCCGGGCCAGAAGGTTGCTCTCGCCATGCAGGGGCGACATCTGTTCTGCCGTTTCAGCCTGATCGACGACCGCCAGGGGCGCGTAGTCGACATCAATCACCTCCAACGCCGCCCGGGCCTGCTCCACCGTATCGGCGGCCACCGCCGCAATGGCATCGCCCTCATAGCGGACGCGGTCTTCACACAACACAGGCTGATCACGCACAACAATGCCAAGGCGGTTGAGGCCCGGCACATCTGCTGCCGTCACCACCGCTCTGACGCCGGACATCAATCGGGCCCGGGAGGTATCTACCCGCAGCAAACGGGCGTGCGCATGCCGACTGCGCAAGATGGCCCCGTGCAATAAACCGGGAAGGTGCTGCTGATCCGTGGCGTAGCCAAACCGCCCCTCTATACGTTCAAGAACACTGGTTTCCGCCATACCGGGTTGGGGTTTAAGTTCCAAGAGCCACCTCCGACAGAAGCCCCGTTGTCATTCGTCGCAACGCCATCCGCAGATGGGCGTCCTGCCAACCATGAGCAGCCAATTCGCGGTCGATCACCGCCCCGACATCACCCGATGCCAGATCAGCCCGATCATTAACAAACGTTTCCGGCGCCACCAGGCGAAGCAGGCCGCCCTCGCCACACACCGCAAGGCGCACCCGATCACCATCATGAACACAAACCAGAGTAGCGCGAGTCGGACTGAACCTTTCCCGATAGCCGAGTTTTTCCAGCGAGATCCGCCAACCCCTGCAATCCGGAATCGTAAAGCCACGCAACAGATCGTCCGATGCCCGCTCCCTCAACCACCGGGAAAGTGGCAGTGTCCGCTCTCCGGTGCGGTTGAGGACGTCCACCCGAACATCAAGCGCCATGGCCAGGGCAGACAGATCTCCACCCACAGCCAGATTGCCGCCAACGGTTCCCAGGGCCCGGACACCCGGCCCTGCCACCCGATTCAGAAACAAGGCCAGCGGAGGCAGATATTCTCGGACCAGAGGATGCCGAGCCATCTCCGACAAAGACGTCAGCGCACCCACGGTGAGCCCCCGTGAATCATCTTCCAGCCCCCGGAAAGCAGGCCAGGCAGCATTCAGGGCCACCAGTTTTTCCGGCCAGCACTGATCCCGCTCATGGGTCGGCTGAAGCCATGTCCCGCCCGCCATGTATGGCACCTTGAATCGCCGGGCCAGACTGACTGCTTCACTGGGAGAATCGGGGCGTAGAACCCGAATCGCTCGCCTTTCGGTCACCGGGTTCAGTTCGGATAGAGGGTCTGACATGGGGAAACCCTAAACAGCAGCCAGAATGGGTCTGATGACTTGCTGCAGGTTGATCTCATCACAATTCTGACCCGGCCCCTTACGGTCAACCACCAGATAATCGGCATCGGCTTTCAGAGGTAGCAACGGTGCGTGCCATGTGCCGGCGTGGTATGTGACGCCTTGATGGCCTTTGACCAGAAATACCCGGACGGCGGTTTCGTCGAAATCACCTGGCAGTGCAACGACTGCCAGAAAGTCGACGTTGTTCATGGGTATGAATGACTGACTCCCCAACGGGTGACGTTCCATCAGATCTAGTTCGAGAGGAACAAGAGGCTGGCCACGAAAAATCGAAAGAATGCCCCGATCTGTAGCACCCGATAGAGCCACAGTGGACAAGGCATGAAAACGCTCGGTACGCCCCTGGTTAATGGGAAAAGACTCGGCACCATCGGTATCAATCACATCTCCGAACGGAGCGAAAGCTTCGCGGGTCAAAGGCTCGGCAACAAGACGTCGGAACTGTTTCATGACACGGGTGTTCCGCACAGGCGAACGCGGCTGACGCCACCGTCAGGAATGCTATTGAACCGGATGTGGGTAATCGGCCCGAGGTCCTCCAGCGCCTGGAACTGATGGATACGGTCAGCCGTCAACGGCTGCTGATCCATCAAGGTCGGCCAGAACATGCTTTGGGTAATCAGAGACTGTGCCGTGCTGGCTCCATCCTCCACGCAGGCCGCCTGAATGGAGCAGGCGGCCGGAAAGTTGCCTTTAAAATGCGCTGTATCCACCTCTATGCGTTCAGCAACCCCCTTGTGACCAAGGGCCAGAATGCACCAGTCGTTACCGGGTTCGCGCCGCCGGCGGGTTTCCCAGCCATCGCCCATATTAAGGCCTCGTCCCGGTCTCAGTAATTTGCGCGGCTCGCCGTAGTGGGCGTCGCTCCAGGCCACCTGATCTGCGCCATGTTCCAGTGCCAGAAGATTTCGGCTCTCACCGGCCGCCAGCATTATTTCCCAGTCACAGAAGGGTTTGCCATAGACTCGCAGGCGCGCCAGTCCGCCATCCGGATAGATATGCATGCGCAGGTGCGTCCATGGCTGACCGGATTCAATGGCGCAAAACCGGTGATCATTACCGCTCAGCCCGGTAGCGGGCACCAAAACTTGCCAGCCTGCGTGTTCATCCGGATCGCCGTCCGGACTGAAACAGGCTTCCAGAGAGGCCGCCGGAGGAAAGTTTCCGGTAAAAAAGCTGGTATCAAAATCAACGCCCATCAGAACGCCCGGCATGGCCAGACGCACGATGCACCAGTCGTGGCCGGTTGTCCTTCGGCGACGTGTTTCCCAGCCGTCCATCCACTTGCCATGGTCGTCGTAGCGGTCGGGATAGAATACAGGCTGTGCCGGGTTCAGCATGCGATCCCTGGGTGCAAAAAACTCATCCGTCACCCGGGTCACTTCCGCTCCCAGACTGCGATCTGCCAGATTCAGGCCCAAGCGGGTAAACTCCGGCCCATCCACAACAGGGGCCACAACTGCATCGGTCATTCGAACACTCCGGTATCAATCGGGTTGGTAAGGGTGCACTTGCTTCCAGTGGCGGGCGATATCGATACGCCGGCATACCCAGACCCGGTCCTGTTGCTGGATATAATCAAGGAATCGCTGCAACGCACGGAACCGGCCCGGACGCCCGACAACCCGACAATGCAGGCCAACAGACATCATTTTCGGAGCCTCCGCACCTTCCTCATAAAGCACGTCAAAGCTGTCTTTCAGGTACTGGAAGAACTGCTCTCCGGAATTAAACCCCTGGGGTGAACAAAAACGCATGTCGTTCGCCTCCAGCGTATAGGGCACCACGAGATGGGGCTTCTGTTCGCCCGTGCTGGTCTCGACGGTGGTCCAGAATGGCAGGTCATCACCGTAGTAGTCGCTGTCGTATTCCAGGCCGCCCTGCTCCACGACAAGTCGACGGGTATTCGGGCTGTCCCGACCGGTATACCAGCCCAGAGGAGGCTCTCCGGTGAGTTCGGCATGCTGCTCGATTGCCCGTTCGAGGTACCGGCGCTCTTCCGATTCGCTCATGTCCTGGTAATGGATCCAGCGCTGACCGTGGCAGGCAATTTCATGGCCGTCGTCCAGGAACGCCTGAACAACATCCGGATGACGGGCCAACGCCATGGTGACCCCGAAAACAGTCAACGGCAGTTCCCGCTTCCGGAATTCTTTCAGAATACGCCAGACACCGGCACGGGATCCGTACTCATAGAGGGATTCCATACTCATGTGCCGGTCCTGGTAGGCAACCGCGCCAATGATGTCAGAGAGAAAGGTTTCTGAGTGCTCATCACCGTGAAGCACACAGTTTTCCCCACCCTCTTCGTAATTCAGTACAAACTGGACCGCAACCCGGGCATTTCCGGGCCACTGGGCATGAGGAGGGTGTTCACCATAGCCCCGCATATCCCTTGGATATGAAACACATTTTTTCATCTCGGACTCTCAAGACCACACCCCCGGAGGATCACACCGGTCAGAAAATCCGCCGCATGGTCGAAGTCGCGCTTCTCGTATTCGGCTTTGTTTTCCACCATCAGGATCTGCACCTGGAAGTCGGCGTAATGTTGGGTTGAAGACCAGATCAGAAAAATCAGCTGCACTGGGTCGACCGGAGCCATGCGCCCGTCGTCGATCCAGGACTGGATAACCTCCGCCCGGCCCCGGACCCACTCGCGCATATTCGTGCGCAGGTGCTCAAGCAGGAACGGTGCACCCTGGATAATTTCCATGGCAAACAATCGGGACGCCAGCGGGTACTTGCGGGACATCTCCACCTTGTTCCGGATAAACGTCGCCAGGGCTTCCGACGGGTCGTCTTGCGGACTGATCTCCGTGAACACCTTGTTCCAGCGCGCGAGAATGTCGTCAAACATAGCCCCGTACATGCGCTTCTTGTTGCTGAAGTAGTACAGTACGTTGGACTTTGGCAGCCCGGCCCGCTCGGCGATATTCTGGATCGTCGTACCTTTGTAGCCGTTCAGAGCGAACTCTTCCTCGGCGGCAATCAGTATTCTTTCCCGGTTACGCTCCCGTATCCTTCCCGGGCGATACGTCCGGTTCTTTCCTTTGCTGTCTTTTTTTACGGCAACGGAGCTTTCTGCAACAGAAATGTTGGTCATGAGCCTCTCACTTGTTGTCCAGTTGTTCAGGAATCCGGCAATAAGATTCTGCCGGACTCCTGTTCAGGATCAAAAGTGAAATTTCACCAGTGCACTGACGGAGCTCTGATCATCGATCAGCGTATCGCCAAGACCGTACTTGTTGTTCCAGTACTGGTATTCAACACCAGCGTAGAGAACCCCCGGAGCTCCCCAGAAGTTACTCACATCCAGCTTGATCTGAGGCACGAACTGAAATTCCGACTTGTGGTCAGATTCTGCTGTGGACCAGTCAATGTAGCCGTCAATCAGAAAGAGGGCCGAACCCATCTCTAACGGAGCACCCCAGGTAACGGTCAACTGATAATCATCACTGACCTGATCGTTATCGACGTAGTAAACGGAGGTGTTGAAATACATGAAGCCAGGCAGATCCCAGGCCAGCCCCAAACCACCCATGTAGTTGTTGACCTGCGTGCTTCCGCCGAATTCGTATTGAGCGCCCAAAGTGACGTCCTTGACCGGACCAAAGCTCATGTCAGCACCGGTTAACCAGCTTGTGCTCAGGGTGGGCGCAAATTCGCCGTACACATTGTCAGAGCCTTCAACATCGCCCTGTCCCTGATCACGGTCGATGAAGAAGAAGGTGCTTCCCCAGTTGTGAGCCGTCGCGTTCTCGAAGGTGAAATAGGTGGCTTCGTATTCAAAGCCGCCGTTACCGCCGGCGTCGAACTGAACACCCTGGTACTGGTCACTGTGCAGAATGGAGATGCTCGATGAGCCGAAGAATTTCTCCGCCTGGGCTGCTGGGGCAAAAGACGCTGCGGCCACACAGCCGGCGATCAGTATTTTACTAAATGCTTTCATGGATTTACCTCTCAGTTTACGTTCTTTTTGAGTCATTGTTGGTGCACATTTGATGGTTATTGTTAGCGTCCCGGCCGATAGGGCTGGCCTAGGGAAAGGGGGGTATTCAATCGGGTTCGGCCAGGATTCCAGGACAACAGAACCAGCATCAGAATAGTGACGACGTAGGGCAACATCGCCAGCAGTTCCGTGGAGCTCTTCCAACCAAGACCCTGTAGAACCAGGTGCAGAATACTGGCTGCCCCGAACAGGTAGGCGCCGAGAACTACCCGCTCAGGGCGCCAGGTAGCGAAAACGACCAGCGCCAGGGCTATCCAGCCCCGCCCGGCCGTCATGTTCTCGGTCCAGAGTGGGGTATAGGCAAGTGACAGGTACGCACCAGCCAAGCCGGCCATGCCGCCGCCGAACGCCACCGCGAGATACCGTAAAACCAACACGTTCAGGCCGTTGGCGTTGGCCGCTTCCGGGTCTTCCCCAACCGCGCGCAACAACAGGCCACCACGGGTTTGACGGAGGAAAATGGCCACACCGGCAAAGGCCATCAGGGACAGGTACACTAATGGATCCTGATCAAACAGAACACGCCCCAGCACCGGGATATCGCTCAGGAAGGGAATTGCGACACGCGTGAAGCCATCGATGGATTGTCCCACAAAGCCTGCTCCGAGGAAGGCACTTAAGCCGGTCCCGAAAATGGTCAGTGCCAATCCTGCAGCGTACTGGTTTGCAGCCAGGGACACCGCCATAAACGCGAACAACAACGACATGCCGATCCCGGCCAGTATCGCAGCGGCCACACCCACCACCAGGCTGCCACTGGTCAGTGCCGCTACAAACCCCGCGACGGCCCCCATCAGCATCATGCCTTCCTGCCCAAGGTTCAGGACCCCGGAGCGCTCGCAGATCAGCTCACCAAGCGCCACCAGCAGCAGCGGAGTACCCGCAACAACAGTGGCAGCCAGCACGTTCGTCAGCAGTTCCATTTCAGGCATCTCCAGTGACAGTCTTGGCTGCGATGGTGGTTTGCCGCGACGGCCATTTCAGGCGGATGCGGTAATGGATAAAGGCGTCACAGATCAGCAGGTAGAACAGCAGCAAGCCTTGAAACAGACCGGTAACAGCCTTGGGCATATTCATGGCGATCTGGAGCATCTCCCCCCCTATAAAAGTCAATGCCAGCAGCGCGCTGGCAACAACGATGCCAAGAGCATGCATACGACCAAGGAAAACAACGATGATGGCGGTGTAGCCGTACCCGGGAGACACCTGCGGAACGAGCTGACCAATGGGGCCCGTGACCTCCGAAGCCCCGGCCAGGCCGGCGGTGGCACCACCCACCAGGAAAGCAAACCAGGTCAGCCGTCGGGCACCAAAACCTGCGAAAGCGGCTGCCCGATGATCCTGCCCTACCACATTGAGTTGAAAACCGATAAAACTGCGGGCAAACAGCACCCAGACCAAGACCGCAGCCAGCAACCCGAACGCCAGCCCCAGATGCAAGCGTGTGCCGGGAATCAGCGCTGGCAACAGGGCCGAGTCAGCAAACATCACGGACTGGGGAAAGCCAAAACCATAAGGATCTTTGAGAGGACCGTGCACCACATACAGCAGCAGATTCAGCGCGATGTAATTGAGCATGATGGTGGTGAGAATCTCGTTGCAATGCAGGTGCGTTTTCAGTCCTGACGCAACGGCCGCCCACAACATTCCCGCCAGGGTTCCCGCCAGCAGAACTACTGGCAGCACCCAGAAGCCGTCTGCATCAACCAGCCAGACCGCCATGATGCTGGCACCTAAAGCCCCCATCAGAAAGTGCCCTTCAGCACCGATGTTCCAGAGTTTCGCCCGGTAGCAAACGGTCAGCCCCGCCGCACACAGAAGCAGCGGCGCCATTTTCAGCCCGAGCTCTGCAAGCCCCATCAGGTCGCTGATCGGTGTAATGAAGAAAAACTTCAGGCCATCCATGGGATCCTTGCCCATCGACAGAAAAAGGACAAAGCCGGTAGTGACTGTCAGAACCAGGGCGAGCAGTGGCGATGTCCACCTCATCAGAGAGGAATCAACGGGACGACGCTCAAGCAGCAACATGGTTCACCTCCGCAGACTCGAACTCTCCCGCCATCCATTGGCCAAGCTGTTCGATGCTCAGTTCAGAGGTAGACGCGAGGGGTGAAAGCCGCCCGTTACACAGCGCACCCAGCCGATTGCAGAGTTGGTAGAGCTCATCGAGGTCCTCCGAAATCAGAACAATAGCAGCCCCGGCATCCCGCAATTGGACCAGAGCTTCATGGATAGCCACCGCAGAGCCGACATCAACGCCCCAGGTAGGGTGCGACGCCACCAACAGACGGGGGTTCTGTAACGCTTCGCGGCCAATAATGTACTTTTGGAGATTGCCTCCCGAGAGGCTGCCGGCGGTGCTGCTTTCGTCGTTACACCGGACGCCGAAACGACGGATCACCTCCCGGGAAAATTCGCGGACCCGACCAAAACGAATCAGCCCCCGGTTCACCAGCCCCTGACCGGAGGCTGTCAGCAGTGCGTTATCTGCCAGGGTCATATTTGGAACCGCCCCCCTTCCCAGGCGTTCTTCGGGAACAATCGCAACACCAAGATTCCGACGTTGATTCGGCGCCAGATTTTCAATTCCCCGGCCGTCCAGACTGATGCTGCCAGCATCCACCAGAATCTCTCCAGACAGGGCTTTCAGCAGCTCATCCTGGCCGTTGCCCGCTACCCCTGCGATGCCCACAATCTCACCCTTGCGCAACTCCAGGGCGACGCTCTTGAGGCTGGTGCCAAACGGATCGTTACTCTTCCATTTCAGGGCCCGGACATTGAGCAGAACCTCCCCGGGCTCCGCTGCGGTCACCTGAGTTGAAATCGGCGTATCGTTACCGACCATCAGTCGCGCTATGTCGTTCGCCGACACCTCCGCCGGCCTGCAGTCGCCACTCACGCGCCCCTGGCGCAAAACCGTTGCGTTGTGACAAAGGTTGCGAACCTCTTCCAGCTTGTGACTGATGAACAAAATGCTGCAGCCTTCGCTCGCGAGCTGCCTCAGCGTGGCAAACAGTGAAGAGACTTCGTGGGGCGTCAGCACCGATGTCGGTTCGTCCAGAATCAGCAAGGTGCTTTCCTGAATCAAACAACGGACAATCTCCACCCGCTGACGCTCCCCGACTGACAAGGTACTGACATAGCGACGGGGATCCAGCGCCATACCGTAGCGCTCCGACACTTCACGGATGCGTTCGTCGAGCCGCTTCCGGTCCCGGGCTTCAAAAGGAGGCAAGCTGAGGGCGATGTTCTCGGCGACTGTCAGGGTTTCGAACAGGGAGAAATGCTGGAACACCATGCCAATGCCCATACTCCGGGCCTGAGCCGGGCTAGTCACCCTGACTTCATGACCATTCCAGAGCATCCGGCCTTCATCCGGCTGAACAACGCCATAGATCACCTTCATCAAGGTGCTCTTACCGGCGCCATTTTCACCCAAAAGCGCATGAATCTCACCGGCTTCCACCGTGAGGTCAATTCCATCGTTGGCCCGGCAACCCGGGTATTCCTTGACGATGTTTTTCAGCTTAAGGCGCAACGCCGCAGCCATACACAGCCTCTCATTCCGTTATGTATGCCTGGCCAGCCGATTAAGAAACTGACCAAGTAATCAACATTTCAGGTGAGAGCAATATGCTTGCCAATAGTTAATAAAATCGAAAAATTATTTAATTGAACCAGTTGGTCAGTTTTTTGCAGAAACCCTTCCTAACGCTGCGGAAAACCTGCCTGAAGAGAGGAATGGGGTGCCGCTATACACCGCAAATAGCCTGCTAGCGGAGAGAACCATGATCGAATTTCTTCTGAACGGCCAAATTGAAAAAGTTGACCAGTTCGACCCAAATTTGAGCATCCTGGAATGGTTGCGCACCAAAATGCGCCTTACCGGTACCAAAGAAGGCTGCGCCTCCGGAGACTGTGGTGCCTGCACGATCATTACAGGAACAGCTGACCAAGATGGCAACACTCATTACGACGCAATCAACAGTTGCATCACCTTGCTGGGAAGCCTTCATGGCAAGGAACTGATTACCGTCGAAGCCTTCCAGCAGAAACCACGTCATCCGGTCCAGCAGGGCATGATGGAGAAGCACGGTGCCCAATGCGGTTTTTGCACGCCCGGCATCGTGATGTCGCTGACGGCCCTGCATGCCAACCGCAAGAACAGCACGGTCAGCCGTCATCAGATTCTTGAGGCCCTGTCTGGCAATCTCTGTCGCTGTACCGGCTATCGTCCGATCATTGAGGCAGGACAGGATGCCATGGTTAAAGAATGGACACCGGATACTGAGCACCCGGCCGCTGGCATGGCCCCCGGGTCGTCGGAATCTGCTCTGAGCCGGATTCACCAGAACAACATCACCATCGAAGCAGCCGGAGGTTCACGGTATGACGCGCCGGTCTGCCTTGATGACCTTCGCTCATTGCGCCGCGCCTATCCCGATTCCAGACTGGTCGCCGGCAGTACGGATCTGGCACTGGAGATCACTCAACAGCTGAGTTCCCTGGATCATCTGGTCAGTGTGGAACGCGTACCGGAAATGAAAGGCTGCGCCCTAGAGGGCGACGAGTTGGTGATAGGTGCTGCCACTACCTATCAGGCATTCAGGGAAACACTGTGCGAACTTTGGCCGGCGTTCGACGCCATGCTCGAGCGACTCGGCTCACTACAGATCCGCAACCGGGGCACTTTGGGCGGCAACATTGCTAACGCTTCGCCCATCGGCGATATGCCGCCACCGCTGATCGCACTCAATACCATTTTGGTGCTAGACGGCCCGGACGGGCAGCGCTCGATGCCTATCGAAGACTTTTTCCTGGGCTATAAAGAAACGGCCCTGAAATCGGGCGAATTCCTCCACTCTGTGCGGATCCCGGCACCGAAAACCAACGAAACTTTGCACATCTACAAAATCTCGAAGCGATTGGACGACGACATCTCCGCCGTTCTGGGCGCTTTTCGACTGACCATAACCGATGGTGTGATCAGTGACTGTCGCCTTGCCTTCGGCGGCATGGCCGCCACGCCCGCCCGGGCACTGCAAACGGAGAACGCGCTCAAGGGGCAGCTCTGGAACGAAAACAACGTGGCCGCTGCGATTAACGTCCTTGGCAGCGACTTTTCACCCCTGAGTGATGTCCGGGCCTCGGCCTCTTATCGGCTTCAGGTTGCCGGCAACCTTCTGCGCCGCGCCTGGCTGTCTTCGGATTCACTCCCACGCGAGCAACTGACGGTGACCGACTATGCGTAAACTGCCCCTGAACACACCCACACCGGCCCACACTGCCCAAGGGCTGGCCGGACAAAGCGCCAAACACGACAGCGCCTGGAAACACGTCAGTGGTCAGGCCCGATACATTGACGACTTACCCATGCCGGAAGGCATCCTGCACGCCGCGGTCGGTCACAGCCAACAGGCCCACGCCCGAATAATGTCCATGGATCTGGAGGCCGTCCGCCGATACCCCGGTGTCATCGCCGTAGTCACTGCCAAGGATGTGCCTGGCCATCTCGACATCGGCCCGGTGTTCCCCGGTGACCCGGTACTGGCGGATGAGATCGTGGAGTTTATCGGGCAGCCCCTGTTCGCCGTCGCCGCAACCTCCCACGAAGCTGCACGCAAGGCAGCGAAGCTGGCGAATGTTCAATACGAGCCCCTGGATGCGGTCATTACCGTAAACCAGGCACTGGACAAAGAATTGTTTGTTCGCCCCAGCCAGACCCAGTTGCGAGGTAACCCTGATCATGCTCTCTCCCAGGCATCTCATCGCCTGATCGGCGAACAGGTCGTCGGTGGACAGGAGCATTTCTACCTGGAAGGACAGGCTTGTCTAGCCGAACCCACCGAAGACAGGGGTATGTTTGTTCACACCTCCAGCCAGCATCCCTCCGAAGTACAGAAGCTGGTCGCTGAGGTATTAGGGCTGCCCATTCACGAGGTCCAGACTGAGGTTCGAAGAATGGGCGGCGGCTTCGGCGGGAAAGAGACCCAGGCGGCCCCAGTCGCCTGCATTGCAGCCCTACTAGCCAATGCGACGAGCCGACCGGTGAAGTACCGTTTGTCACGCCCCGACGATATGATCCAGACCGGTAAGCGGCATGACTTCTTCAATACCTATGACATCGGCTTTGACGATGACGGCCTGATTCAGGCGGCCGACATTATGGTCGCAGGCCGTTGCGGTTACTCCCCCGACCTGTCCGATGCCATCGTCGATCGTGCCATGTTTCATGCCGATAATGCCTACTATCTGAACCAGGCCCGGGTTACCGGCCACCGCTGCAAGACCCACACCGTTTCGAACACGGCATTCCGGGGCTTTGGCGGACCTCAGGGCATGATGATCATAGAACAGGCCATGGATGATATGGCCCGCCACCTTGGCCGCGACCCGCTGGATATCCGCAAGCTCAACCTGTACCGGCCCGGACGCGACATCACCCATTATGACCAGACCATTGAACAGCACGTACTTCCGAAGCTGATGGAGACGCTGGAAACCAGCTCTGACTATCGTCAACGGCGTTCGGAAATCACCAAATTCAACCAGTCCAGCACGGTACTCAGGCGGGGGCTGGCGCTGACGCCTGTAAAGTTTGGCATCTCCTTCACCGCCAAACACCTGAACCAGGCGGGCGCACTGGTTCACATCTATACCGATGGCAGCATTCATGTAAATCACGGCGGTACCGAGATGGGCCAGGGGCTCTATATCAAGGTGGCGCAGGTGGTTGCGTCCGCTTTCCAGGTCGATCTTGAGCGCGTCAAAGTGTCCGCCACGCGCACCGACAAGGTGCCCAACACCTCGCCAACCGCCGCCTCTTCCGGCTCCGACTTGAACGGCATGGCAGCACTGGACGCCTGTGAAAAGATTCTCGCGGGGCTGACAGACTTTGCAGTACAGAACTGGTCGGTCTCACCAGAAGCCATCCATTTCTCGGATAACCAGGTGCAGATCGGCGACCTGCAGATGCCATGGGAAAGCTTTGTTCAGGCCGCCTATATGAACCGGGTACCACTGTCTTCCTCAGGTTTCTACGCCACTCCCAAGATCCACTACGACCCGGAAAGCGGAAAGGGGCACCCGTTTCTGTATTACTCGAACGGCGCCGCCTGCTCTGAAGTAGTGATCGACACCCTGACCGGGGAATATCGGGTCCTTCGTACCGACATCCTGTTTGATGCCGGTCGCTCCCTGAATCCCGATATCGATATTGGCCAGATCGAAGGCGGGTTCGTCCAAGGTATGGGCTGGCTGACCACGGAAGAACTGGTGTACAGGGATGACGGCAAACTGCTAACAACCGGCCCTGCCACCTACAAGATTCCGGCAGTCTCGGACTGTCCGCCCGACCTGAGGGTTGCTCTGCTGGCCGACAGCCCGAACCGCGAAGCCACGATATTTCACTCCAAAGCGGTCGGGGAACCGCCATTGATGCTCGGCATCGCCGTCTGGAGCGCCCTGCGGGACGCAGTCTCGAGCCTCACCGACTATCGCTTCAGCCCACCGCTGGACACGCCCGCCACACCAGAACGGGTGCTGGGTGCCGTCACCGCTAGCCAGGCCTGGCTTGGCAAGCAGCAGGAGGCATCCTGATGGAACGTCGAAAGCTCTGGTACCAGGCCGTAGCCGACTGCGAAGCACGCGGTGAGCCCTATGCCCTGGTCTCTGTTCTCGGCGTAGCCGGGTCGGTCCCCCGGGAGCCGGCCAGCAAGATGGTGGTCACTGGTGAACACAGTTACGACACCATCGGTGGCGGGCACCTGGAGTACCAGATTTGCCAACAAGCCCGGGACAGGCTGGCTCGTCAGGACTATACCAGCGACCTCGCACACTTCCCGCTGGGCGCCAGTCTTGGTCAGTGCTGCGGCGGCAGCGTGTCGGTACTACTGGAAGCACACCCGGGGAGTGAGCAGGAACTGATACTGTTCGGGGCCGGCCATGTCGCCAAAGCGCTGGTCACTATCCTCGCTCAGCTGCCCTGGCGAATCACCTGGGTGGACGAACGTCTTGAGCTGTTTCCATCTGATGTACCCGCCAATGTCCATATCCACCACACGGATGACCCCGTCGGTGATGCACCCAACCTGTGCTCGTGTAAACACGCTCTGATCTTGACCCACAATCACCAACTGGATTTCGATCTCTGCCGCGCCCTGTTAACCGCCGGCGGTTGCTCAAGCCTGGGCCTGATCGGGTCAGAAACCAAGGCAGATCGATTCCGCAAGCGGCTGGACCACCGGGGTTTCAGTGCCGATGCCATCGACTCCATCCGCTGCCCCGTTGGCCATCCTGATGTCCCCGGTAAACGGCCAATGGAAGTGGCCGTCTCGATCAGCGCCGAACTGCTGGCTCTGACCACCCCCCACCGGACAACTTCCGCCCGACGAGGGTTGCCCTGGCGGCAACTGCGGGGGCTGATCCAGAACACCGATACGAAAGAGACAACCGAATGACCATTGAAGCACTCAACGCCCTGCACCATGAGGAAGCGGAAGCCCGACTCGCCCGCAGCCATGAGTTCTGGCCAAAACTGACTGAGCAAGACTGGTTCGATGCCTTTGAGGCTCATCCGAAGATGGGAGACATCAACAGTCTGCGTGCAACGTATGCCAGCATCAAAGCCATGGTCATTGGCGAGCAGGCCAGGATGACCAAATTGCGACTGGAGAAACTGCTATGAGCGCAAAAAGCTCCGTTACGACTCACATTCTCGATCTCGGCAGTGGCCAGCCTGCCGCCGGTGTGGCGGTCAGCCTGTATCGGGTTCAGGGCCAGGGTCATACCGCCATTGCCAGTGGCACAACCGATGCCGATGGCCGCGTAATGGACTGGTTCGATACCGCTCTTGAAGCCGGCCACTACCAGCTCCGTTTTGCGACCGGCGACTGGTACCACAGCCTCGGGATGGACGCCTTCTTCCCCGAGGTCTGCCTGGAGTTCCGGGTCAACGATCCGGAGGCCCACTACCACGTTCCCCTGCTGTTGAATCAGTGGGGCTACTCAACGTATAGGGGGAGCTGATGACCACAATGACAGATCCATATCTTCCACTGGGCTGCAAGGCTCACCGGGGCACAGTGCTCCATTTCCTGGAAGACCCGGGCAATGAACCGGAGCCCGCGGCGGGCAGCGTGGCCTTCTTCGAGGACGGCCTGCTGATTGAGCACCATGGCAAAGTGCTGGTAGCCGGTGACGCCAGTGCATGGTTGCACCAATTGCCCGAAGGCACTGAGGTGACCCACTGGAAAGACCAGCTGATCCTGCCGGGTTTTATCGACACCCACGCACACATGCCCCAACTGGGGGTTATGGCCAGTTACGGTGCCCAGTTGCTGGACTGGCTGGAAACCTACACATTTCCTCATGAGGCCCGATTCAGCGACATGGACTGGGCCCGGACTGAAGCGAACCGGTTTACCGATCTGCTGCTACGCTACGGCACCACCTCGGGCTTGGTATTCTGCACCTCCCATCCTGAGTCGGTGCATGCCCTGTTCGAGGCTGGCGAGCAACAGGGAATGGCCCTTACCGCGGGCAAGGCCATGATGGACCGCCATGCCCCCGAAAACCTGAAGGACACGGCCCAGAGCAGCTACGACGACAGCCTCTCGCTGCTGGAAACCTGGCACAAACGCGGACGCCAACGCTACGCGATTACACCCCGGTTTGCCGCTACTTCGACGCCGGAGCAGCTTTCGCTCGCCGGCAAGCTCGCCGCAGAGCATCCGGATGTCATGGTGCAGACACACTGGGCGGAGAATACCGGCGAAATCCAGTGGATCCGTGAACTGTTCCCGGAGCGCTCCAGCTATCTGGATGTGTACGATCACTATGGCCTGCTGGGCGATCACACCGTTCTGGCGCACGGGATTCACATTGATGATGTAGACCGCAAACGACTGTCTGAGACGGGCACCCGCATCGCTTTCTGCCCCACCTCAAATACCTTTCTGGGCAGCGGACTCCTCGACTTCCGGGAAGCCCGCGAAGCTGGGGTTTCGGTCGGGCTGGCCTCTGATGTTGGCGGAGGTACCAGTCTGTCGATGCTGACCACCATGGCCGAGGCCTACAAGGTTTGTCGGCTACGCGGCCAAACCCTGACGCCCTGGCAGGCGTTCTATCTCGCCACACTCGGCAATGCCCGGGTCCTGCATCAGGACCAGCAGACCGGCAGTTTTCAATCCGGGCGCTTTGCTGACTTCGTGGTCCTAGATCCGAGCGGAACACCGCAGTTGGCCATGAAGCAGGAATTCACACACACGCTCTTCGAAACTCTCTTCAATCTGATGATTCTGGGCGACGACCGAGCCATCACCGCCTCTATCGTGGCCGGTGAACTACGCCACCAGGCAGCAGGAACTGACGCTGCTACCACCTACTTCACGCAAGGAGCCTGAGCCATGGAAGCCTACCTCAGCGAATGGTTGTCCCTTCTGGTCCGCTGGTTTCACGTTATCGCAGGCGTTGCCTGGATCGGCGCATCGTTCTACTTCATCTGGCTGGACAATCACCTGCGGGAACCACCGGAATGGAAGAAAAACGAGGGCATCAAGGGCGACCTGTGGGCCATTCACGGCGGTGGTTTTTACGAGATCGCCAAGTACAGACTGGGGCCGAAGGAAATGCCCCGGGAACTGCACTGGTTCAAATGGGAAGCCTATTCAACCCTGCTTAGCGGTCTGGCCCTGCTGTTTGTTGTTTACTACATGGGCTCACCGGGCTATCTGATCGACCCGGCCAAGGCCGATCTCAGCACCGGTGCCGCCATCGCAATCGGCCTGGGCAGCATTGCCGTGGTTCTTGCCATTTACGAAACCCTGATTCGAAGCCCTCTTGCCGACAAAGGCAAGGCGTTTGCGCTAATTCTGTTCGGCATTCTGGTTCTCGTCGACTGGGGGCTGTTTCAGGTGTTCTCAGGCCGGGGCGCGTTTATCCACGTCGGGGCGGTGATCGGAACCATCATGGTGGCCAACGTCTTTCTCGGCATTATTCCCTCACAGCGGGCGCTGGTCGACTCGGTCCGGGCGGGGGAAGAAGCCAACGAAAAGGTCGCTCGCCTGGCCATGCTCGCCAAGCTGCGCTCGACCCACAACAACTACCTGACGTTGCCGATCATCTTCATCATGATCAGCAACCACTACCCGCTGCTGTATGGAAACCCTCACGGCTGGGCAATCCTGGCGGCCATCGGGTTCATCACGGCCTTCGCCCGGCACTACTTCAACCTCCGGCACAGGGACATCAACCAGCCCTGGATATTGGCGGTCGCCGCAGTGCTCACCGCTGCCTTGATCTGGCTTGTGGCCCCGGCCCCGGCAACCACGCTGGATACGGCCGACCACCCGGAGGTCAGTAATGAGGTCGCAATCGCTCTCATCAACACCCACTGTGTGGCCTGTCATGCCAGCAGCCCCGGCCATCCGGCCTTTCAGGCACCGCCAGCGGGCATCAAACTGGAGAACCTGTCGCTTCTTGCCATGCACGCCGACAAGGTACGCCAGGCGGCGGTAGATTCTCACTACATGCCACTGGGCAACCTGACCGGCATGACGAACGAGGAACGCCAGCTACTGGGGCAATGGCTACAGCACAACAAACCCTGAAATCATCCTGAAAAAAGGCCTCCCGAAGGACAAGCCGTTCACTTAAAGTGGATCTGAACGGCTTGGCCCGGCCCGAAAAGGCGCTATACTACTGGATATCCAGACAGTATGGTGCCTTTTTTCATGAGAAAGAAATCTTGCCAGAAGGATTGGCCGCGAGTTCCTGAGAGG
>NZ_JBSXOB010000057.1:0-417833 GCF_056857915.1 Marinobacter sp. B-12
AACGGAATCCTGGATGACGGAATACAACGATGAACGTCCCCACGATTCATTGGAAGACCTGACGCCATGGGAATATCTGGCGAAATACCAACAGGCGGAAAACTCTAACCAGCGGTGCAACTAAAACAGGGATGTTTACAATAATAGCGGATCCGATCTTGGTAATGTTTTCTTGGAACAAGTTGATTTCACAAATGTGTATGATGCATTTGTAGAGGAGGGTGCGCTCTCTGCAGTTGGGGCCATTGCAAAGAAGGTGCCGACTGTTAGAATGTTTGACGAGTTTGGGCAGCACGCCGATTCACTTTTTAAGAATAGCCCAACGACCGGCGAATTTTCGATTATAGATTGGAATGGGTATCCGAACGGTCCGAAACCGGAAGGGCCGTTCCGAATGTTGCAGGGTACTGAATATGATGAAGCTAGGAAGGCAGCGAACTCCGCTAATAGAAGGCTTCACCGGTCAGATCCATCACTAAAAGGTTTGCAACTTCATGAAATGAAACCCGTGAAATTTGGGGGTAGTCCAACAGACCCGGCTAACAAGGTTAGACTTTCGCCGAAAGATCATGCTGAATATACGAAGTTTTGGAATCGATTACAGCGGGATTTAAACAAATAGGAAAAAATTGATGGCAAACGCGTTCGATAAATATCTTTCTAGTTTAGAGCTCAATGATCCTGCATCAATTGATGAGATAGAAAATGCTGAAAAAACATTAGAGGTGACGCTCCCTTCATCTTATAAAGAATTTTTAAGAACTTCTAATGGTGCTGAGGGCGATATTGGGGAAAATTTTTATCTAATGCTATGGAAGGTGGATGAGCTGGCAGAATTAAATGAAGCATATGGTGTCGATGAGTTTGCTGAAGGTTTGCTATTGATAGGCTCAGACGGTGGGGATATTGCTTTTGGCTTCGACAAGCGTACAGCTATGATGAACATTATTGCTGTACCATTTATTGGTATGAGTCTTGAAGAAGTCAAAAGAGCGGGCGGTGATTTCGTTGATTTCTTGAAAAATCTATACGAGGGTGCTGAGTTTTAGCTTTATTCCTTCTGCGACCTTCCCCTAAAATCTGGCCTCGTTGAAACAGATGACTTGCTGACGTCGCGGTAGTTAGTCTTGGCCGGGTAAAAGCTCAGTCCGGCGATCGCCGAAGGTACTTCTCCAATTCCTCCCGGAACGCCGCCTGCACCCCCAACCGCTTCATCATCCAGTAATGACCGGCGATCATGCGGTCGATAAAGATGCTCTCTACCGGTGGTTTGAAGTAATCCAGATATTTGAACACGGTGGTGGTCTTGGCGGCGACGTCCTTGTGCAGCTCTGATTCGGCAAAATCGTAGGGCATATCGCTGTCAAAGGGCTGGATCAGGATGTCCCGCCACATGGCATAGTAGGCTTGGTCTACCGCAGGCTGTGATTCGACCCGCGCGCCTAGGTCTATCAGGTGTTTGTCCAGCGCAGCGTAATCCTCATCCAGCGCAGAGATCAGGGCTCTTCGATAGGCTTCGACGATTTCCGGCTTCAGCTTTTTCACGCAGCCAAAGTCATAAAGGATGATGGTGCCATCGGGCCGGTAGGCGAAATTGCCGGCGTGAGGGTCACCATGGATGCACTGGTAGCGGAAAAGCTGGTCCGCCATCATGGTGAAGATGCGATGGCCGATCAGGTTGATGGTGTCCTGGCTGTACTTTGCCGGCGTGATCTTGCTGATATGGTCACCTTCCACCAGCTCCATGGTCAGAACCCGCCGGGACGAGTGGCTGGCAAAGACGGTCGGGATCTTGATCCAGCCGTCATTGGCATGGAACGCCTGGAATTCTTCCAGGTTGCGGGCCTCGTTCTCGTAATCCAGTTCCTCTTTGAGCCGCACCCGGATTTCGCCGAACAGCTGGTCGACGTGCTCTTTCGGCATTTTCAGCAGGCCGCCCAGTTTCAGGGCCATCCGTAGCTGTTTCAGGTCGCTGTCGCAGGATTCGTCCACGCCGGGGTACTGAACCTTGACGATGACATCGGTGCCGTCGTGCAGGCGGGCCCGGTGAACCTGGCCGATGGACGCCGCTGCGTAGGGTTTTTCCTGCAGGTATTCGAACAGTTCTGACACCGGTTTGCCCAGTTCGCTCTCCACCTGACCGACAATCACCTCGAACGGCATGGGCGGAGCCTCTTTCTGAAGCCGCTCAAGGGCATCCGAGAATTCCCGGGGCAGAAAGTCCTGGGTCTGGGAGGCAATCTGCCCCACTTTCATGACCGCGCCCTTGAGCTCACCCAGGGTATCGACAATCTGGTCCGCCATGCGGGTATAGCTCTCGGAGCGAGCGCCCTCGTTGTCTTCCTCACTGCGGAAGATCCGGCGCGCGCGCTGGCCAGCGTACTGTCCGGCCACGGACGCCGTCATGCCTGCCAGTCTGAAGAATCGTCCGCTGCGTGTGGTAACCGGTTTCTTTGCCATGCCTGTTATACGTCCTGAAGAGCCGATGGACCTGAGGAGGATCGCAATGTCCCTTACCCAGCCTAGAGCACGGTGGTCTCCACAAACAAGGCGTCTTCCAGTTCCAGAGACAATATCTGGCCGGATTCAAGGGGGCCAACGCCTTTTGGTGTACCGGTAAGAACCACATCGCCGGGCATCAGGGTGAATTGGGTGCTCATGTGGGCGATCAATGGCACGATCGGGTTCAGCATATCCCGGGTATCACCGGTTTGCTGGCGTTCGCGGTTGATGTCGAGGGTAAAGGTGAGATGGTCTCGGCGGAGACGGTCGATACACACGAAGGGCGACAGTGGGCAGGCACCATCAAAGGCCTTGGCGCGTTCCCAGGGCTGGCCTTTCTCCTTGAGCCGGGATTGCACGTCTCGCAGCGTCAGGTCCAGCGCCAGGCCGTAGCCAAGGATAGCGGCTTCGGCGTCGCTGGCCGATGCATTGGTCAGTGGGCGGCCGATCAGCACGGCCAGCTCGGTTTCAAAATGAACCGCGCCCTGGTTGCGTGGGAAGTCCAGGGGGCGGGTGATGTGCACCGCTGATGTTGCCGGTTTTATGAACAGCAGGGGTTCATCCGGAACCGGGTTGTTCAGCTCCCGGGCATGTTCCGCGTAGTTGCGGCCGATGCAGACAATTTTGCCCAAAGGCAGGTGAACTGGTGTTCCGTCTTTCCAATGGTGCTGATAGTCAGGCATGGCCGCTCCCGTAATGCGTTATGGAAGGGAGCGAGACACTCCCTAATCACCCTCAAAAGAGCAAACAGTATAAACCTTCAGCCCTTCTTCCTGCAGCTTGCGTGAGCCGCCCAGGTCGGGGAGGTCAATCATGGCAGCCACTTCGACAATGTCGGCGCCGATTCGACGGATGAGCCGCGAGGCGGCCAGCATGGTACCGCCTGTGGCGATCAGGTCGTCCACCAGCACCACGTTGTCGCCGGGCTTGAAGGCGTCCTTGTGAAGTTCCACCGAGGCGGTGCCGTACTCCAGCTCGTAGTCTTCCACCAGGGTATCGAACGGCAGTTTGCCTTTCTTGCGGATCAGTACCAGCGAGGCGTTCAGCTCATAGGCCAGGGCCGAGCCGATGATAAAACCACGGGCATCGACGGCGGCTACGGCATCAATATCGTGGCCGTGGTAGCGGTGAACGAAGGCATCAATCAGCTTGCGGAACGCGGTGCGGTCCTGGAGCACGGTGGTGATGTCGCGGAAGGCGACGCCTGGCTTGGGCCAGTCTGGCACGGTGCGGATGGCTTTCTTGATACTTTCGGAAAAGTAGTCCATAGCGTGTCCAAGCGCTGAAAACGCAGCTTAGGCTGCGTCCAGAAAGATGAATTTCAGGATGAAAACGATGGCGATGATAACCACGCTGGGGTTCAGGTCCGACCAGCGGCCGCTTAATGCCTTCAGGATGGCATAGGTGACAAAGCCCAGGGCAATACCGTTGGCGATCGAGAAGGTCAGCGGCATCATCAGGGCGGTAACCACCGCCGGTGCGGCTTCGGTAACGTCGTCCCACTCAATCAGTTTCAGGCCGCTGGCCATCAGCACGGCGACATAAAGAAGCGCCGGAGCGGTGGCGTAAGCCGGAATAATACTGGCGATGGGCGAGAGCAGCAGGCACGCCATGAACAGGGCCGCCACTACAACGGCGGTCAGGCCGGTCCGGCCCCCTGCGGAAATGCCGGCGGTGGATTCAATGTAGCTGGTGGTCGTGGAAGTGCCCAGGGCTGCGCCGGACATGGTGGCCACGGAATCGGACATCAACGCACGGCCCAACCGCGGCAGTTTGCCGTCCTTGTCGAGCAGGCCACCGCGCTGGGCGGCGCCGATGAGGGTGCCGGAGGTGTCAAACAGGTCCACGAACAGGAAGGCGAAAATCACGCTGATCATGCCAATATTCAGTGCGCCTGCGAGGTCCAACTGCATAAAGGTCGGCGCCAGGCTTGGGGGCGCGGACGCAAAACCGTCGTACTCCACCATGCCCAGCCCCATGGCTGCTGCTGTCACGGCAATGATGCCGATCATCACCGCACCGGTGATCTTGCGGAAGGACAGGGCACAGATCAGCACGAAACCGCCGAAGAACAACAGGCTTTCGGCCACTTTCACGTCACCCAGGCCAACCAGGGTGGCGGGGTTATCCACCACGATGCCGGCATTTTTCAGCGCGATCAGCGCCAGAAAGAAGCCAATGCCGGCGGAGATGCCGAAACGCAGGGACATGGGAATGCTGTTGATAATCCATTCACGGACTTTGAAAATGCTCAGCAGGAAGAAGATAAAACCGGATATGAAGACAGCACCCAGTGCCACCTGCCAGCTATAGCCCATGCCGCCGACAACGGTGAACGAGAAGAACGCGTTCAGGCCCATGCCCGGCGCCAGCGCGATCGGGTAGTTGGCCCAGAGCCCCATGATCAGGGTGCCAATGGTGGCCGCCAGGCAGGTTGCTACGAACACCGCGCCGAAGTCCATGCCGGTCGCCGAGAGAATGCTGGGATTGACCACAATGATGTACGCCATGGTCAGGAAGGTGGTAAAGCCCGCAAGTACTTCTTTGCGAACGGTGGTGCCATGAGCCTGGAGCTTGAATAGTCGTTCTAGCATGACGGATGCCTGCCTCACAGGGTGCTGAATGGGGATTGAATGAACCGGTTTCAGGAATTGGGTGAAAAAACGGCAATGTTACCGGCTGGAGGCGAGTACGCCAAGGGACGATTGGGGATTGTTGGGCCGATTATCCGGCGCGACTATCCCGCTGAAGACGAATGTCAAAGCGTACCGCCAGCAGTCGGATAATGAAAATGAACAACACACCGATGCTCAGCGACAGGGATTCGTTCTCCAATAACCATTGGCATGCGAAGTACAGCCAGCAACCTGCAAAGGAAATGGAGGCGTAGATCTGGTCCTTGCGGAAAATCAACGGTACCTCATTGCAAAAGGTGTCGCGCAGGGCACCCCCAAAAGTGCCCGTCATGACCCCCAGCAAAGAAGCAATGAACCAGGAATGGCCCAGGTCCAGAGCCAATTGCGCGCCGAGAATGGAAAAAACGCCAAGACCAAGGGCGTCAGGCAGCAGGATACGGGATTGACGGATACGTTCGACTCGGTGCCAGTAGCTGAACACAACAGCCATACAAAGAATCAGGATGGGTTGTTCCTGATGTTTGATCCAATACAGCGGGTGGTTATCCATCATCAGATCCCGCAGAGTTCCTCCACCCAGCGCGGTCACGAAGCCGATGGTGAAAACGCCCACCGGGTCCATGTTCTTGGATCGGGCGATCAACATGCCGGAGATCGCAAAAGCAATCACGCCGGTCATTTCCAGTACGTAAATTATGTCAAACATCTCAGGCCTTAAGCCGCGTATTGCGAGCGCTGTGATCCGTTGTCGCTTGTTGAAGCGTATTTGAGACTTATTTTGAAGCTGTTACGCGTATGGAGCAATGACTAAGTCTCTGATTTGTCGGGCCCATGCCAGCGAGCCACTTTCCCGACCAGAATAAGTCCTGCTAATCCGGCGAGATTAGATTTCTTTATTTGCTTCATGACGCGACTCTGTTTAGGTTGATAACCATCCAACGACGTTGTCCTATATCGACCGTCCAACTATCGACTATCCTGAAACGGAGTCACGAACATGAGAGCGATCCTCTGCAAGGAGTACGGCCCGGCGGAGACGCTGGTGATTGAAGACGTCACCAGTCCCGTCGTGAAAGGTCATGGGGTCAAGGTGCGGGTTAAGGCCGCTGGCCTGAACTTCCCGGATACCCTGATCATTGAAGGCAAATATCAGCTCAAGCCCACCATGCCGTTTTCTCCCGGTGGAGAAATGTCTGGTGAGGTGATTGAAGTCGGCGAGAAAGTCACTCGCTTCAAACCGGGCGACCGGGTTGCGGGCCTTACCGGCTACGGTGCCTTTGCTGAAGAGGTGGTTGTCCCGGAACAGAACATCCTGCCCATTCCCGAATCCATGTCCGATGAAAAAGCGGCTGCTTTTTCCATGGTCTATGGCACGTCGTATTACGCACTCAAGCAACGCGCCAACATCCAGCCGGGGGAAACTCTGTTGGTGTTGGGTGCCAGCGGTGGTGTTGGCCTGGCAACGGTGGAACTGGGTAAAGCCATGGGGGCCCATGTGATTGCGGCGGCCAGCACGGCAGAGAAGCTGGCGGTGGCGAAAGAGGCCGGTGCCGACGAGCTGATCAACTACACCGAAAAGCCGTTGAAGGATGCGGTTAAACGCCTGACCAACAGCAAGGGCGTGGATGTGATCTACGATCCGGTCGGCGGTGACTTCACGGAACAGGCGTTGCGCGCCATGGCCTGGAATGGCCGTCATCTGATCATTGGCTTTGCGGCTGGCGATATTCCGAAGATTCCGGCAAACCTGACGTTGCTGAAAGGCTGTTCCGTGGTTGGTGTCTTCTGGGGCAGCTTCACCCAGCGTGAACCGCAGAACAGTGCCCAGAACATGATGGAACTGCTGAAGCTGTTCTCTGAGGGCAAGATTAATCCTAGGATCAGCGAAGTCTATGACTTCGAGGACTATGAGAAGGCTCTCGGGGCGCTGACCGGTCGGACTGCTACCGGGAAGGTTGTTTTGAAGGTTGGTTCCTGAGGTTTGGCCCTAGCCTGTTTGGCTTGGTTCTTGGTCGGGGCTGAGGGGCCCTCCACAAAAACGCTACGAGCACATCCATGTGCGCTTGACTCCGGCCGTCCCTGGCCGGAGACATTTTGTGGAGGGCCCCTCAGCCCCGTCCTGTTAACCTCGGTAATATGTCTCGAAACGACCGACATTCCTCACCTACGAGGACCTTTCTGCGGCGATATCTCCTTTATTTTGCGGGCACCGGTGGGAACCCCCTCCCAAAAATGTGCGGAGCCATGGATGGCGGAGCCCAAGCGCACATGGATGTGCTTGAAGCGTTTTTTGGGAGGGGGTTCCCACTGGTGCAGCCCCCAAAGCCAAACAGGCTGGGGCCAAGATACACAGGCACCACCACAACCATCAGGAATACTCAAAACCGGACATCACCCGAATCAATCTTGCCAACCAGCTCAGGAGTCAACAGGGTATAACCATCCGAACCGGGTAACCAGGCGTAAACTTCCTCCCCAGGCTTGTCGATGGAATAGCCGGCTTTCTGGATATCCACCTTGCGGTACTTGAACGTGCCCGTTTTCTCGATGGCACCGGTTACCCGCACAAACACCGGAATCGCATAGGGCGGCAGGTTGTCGCTCAGGTACCGGAACAGCCGGTTCACATCGAATTCCTGACCATTGGAGTGGGGAACCAGTGTCACCATGCCCGCCTTGCCGTTGGTGCCCGGAATCTCCACCCCATAGACAATGGCTTCCTCCACCATATTGGAGCCGTCGATGATGTTCTCCACCTCCGTGGTGGATACGTTCTCCCCCTTCCAGCGGAAGGTGTCGCCCATGCGGTCCACGAACTGCAGGTGGCCGCAGCCGATTTCCTTTAGCACGTCACCGGTGTTGAACCACTGGTCGCCTTTCTTGAAGGCATTTCGCAGGATGGATTTTTCCGTGGCGTCCTTTTGGGTGTAACCCTCGAAGGACCACTTCTTGGTAATCTCGCCGATCAGCAGCCCCGGTTCGCCCTTTTCGACCTCCTGCATGAACCCGTACTCGTCCCGAACCGGATCGCGGGTGCCGTCGTGGAATTTGACCAGTTTGTAGGGGGCGGTGGAAAAGCCGACGGTGTTGTCCAGATTGAAGAAATTACTGAAGCCGATGTTGCCCTCGCTGGACGCGTAGAGTTCCGCCACGGTGGCGACGCCAAAGCGATCCTTAAATTCCTTCCAGATGGAGGGGCGCAGGCCGTTGCCAACCATCTTGGTGAGGTTGTGATTGCGGTCCTGTTCGCTGGGGGGCTGATTCAGCAGGTAGCGGCAGAGTTCGCCCACGTAGCCGAAGGTGGTTGCCTGGAAATACCGCACGTCGTCCCAGAACGCGCTGGCGGAGAATTTTCGACGCAGGGCAATGGCAGAGCCACCGGCCATCACGGATCCCCAGCACACCAGCAGGGCGGTGCCGTGGTAAAGGGGGAGAGTGCAATAAAGGACGTCGTCCGGTTTCATGTCCAGGGACATCATGCCGAACCCACCGTAGGCTTTCATGAACTTGCGGTGGCTGCCCGGCGCCGCCTTGGGCAAGCCGGTGGTGCCGGAGGTGAACAGATAGATGGCGGTATCACCCATGGTGGGTGGGTCGGTCTGCTTCGGGGCCGTATTCCGATGAGCGCCAATTTTTGCCGCCATGTTCACGTACCCCTCCGGCGCATCGCCGAAGATGTTCATGGTGTTGGTATCGGCCAGGAACAGGAAGGGGTTGGGGTGGCTGGTCCTGATATCGGCTTTAACACCGTCAAAGGTCTCCATCAGTTCCTCGCCCACAACAACCATTTTGGGACTGACCAGATTGATGCTGTGTTCCAGCACACGTCCCTTCTGGGAGGTGTTGAGCATGGCACAGGCCACGCCCACCTTGGCGGCGCCGGCGACCACGGCGAGCAGCTCCGGGCGGTTTTCCAGGAATACGGCGATGGTATCGCCCCGGATGAGACCCTCCGTCTTCAGGAAACCGGCAATCCGATTGGCCCAGCCGTTGAATTCCTGCCAGGTAATACTGCGGTCTTCACACAGGATGGCTGGCCGGTGTCCGTACTTCTCGGCGTTGCGGGCCACCAGAGTGCCAAGGGTCAGGTTCTTGTTCTCGTTTTTGACCGAGTAGTAGTAATAGCCCTTGGCAATGGCGGGAAACCGCCGGAGTATGCCCGGCAGGCTGCGGGCAATGTCACGTGGAGATACGTTGTCCTGGGTCATAGGGTCATCCGTCACGGTCAGTGTGAAACGTTGTTGTTTGTTGTGCCCCGGACAGCGAGCGGCTTCGGGGTTAATCCAGAAACAGGTCCGGCAGCAGGGGCTTGTCGCCAGCCTGGTACCGATAGTGTTCAAAGTCCGTCAAGCCGTCGGCCCTGAGCACGTCCTCATCAATCAGGGACTGCCCGGTCATTGCCCCGGCAGGACGGCTGAGGATGCTCAGTGCGGCATCCGCCATGATGTCCGGCTTGCGGCCCTGGGCCATCATTTGCGGGCCGCCCACTTCAAACTCGATGGCGGCGGTGGCAATCAGGGTTTTCGGCCAGAGGGTATTTACGGCAATGCCATAGCGCCGGAACTCCTCGGCCATGCCCATGCTCAGCATGGTCATGGCGTACTTGGTGGTGGTGTAGGGTCCATACTGGGCGAACCACCGGGTATCCAGGTTCAGGGGCGGCGACAGGCTCAGGATATGGGCCTGGTCCGACTCCTTCAGCCAGGGCAAGGCCGCCTGGCTGCAGAGAAATACAGCGCGGGCGTTTACCTGATGCATCAGGTCGTACCGGCTCACCTTCAGGTTCTCAACGCCGGCCAGTTTGATGGCCCCAGCGTTGTTTACCAGCGCATCAATGCCGCCAAAATGGGTCGCAGCTTCATCTATCCGCTGGCGCACCAGTTTTTCGTCGCGCACGTCCAACACCAGTGGCAGGGCCTGGCCGCCGGCTTGCCGTATTTCCTCCGCGACGCTGTGTATGGTGCCTGGCAGCTTTGGGTGCGGTTCGTCAGATTTTGCGCCGATCACCACATTGGCGCCTTGTCGGGCGCAGGCAAGGGCAATGGCTCGTCCGATGCCCCGGCTGCCTCCGGTTATAAAAACGGTTCTGTTCTTCATTGTGCTCATTGTCCGGCCTCCTCTGAGGTGGCGTCTGTGGCAGTGATATCTACCAGTAATTGGCTGCGTTTTACCTGGTCGCCTTTGGCGGCCAGTATTTCACCGATTGTGCCATTGCGGTCTGCCTTCACCGGATGCTCCATCTTCATAGCCTCCAGGATCACCAGAGTGTCGCCCTGTTTCACCGCCTGACCGGCCTCGACCAGAACATCGATAATAGCGCCGTCCATGGTGGCCTTGATGCGGCCGCTGCCAGCGGTGGTAGCGCTGCCGGCAGGCTGGTGGGTGACGTCACGCACTGCCAACGCTTGCCCGAACGCCTGCAAATATAGGTGATCGCCCCGGCGGTGATATTGGCATCGCTGACGAACGCCCTTGTCGATAATGCACAACAGGCCATCGTCCATGCTTTCAAGGTCGAGTTCGTACTGCTCTTCGCCCTGGGTCACGGTTATGTGATTGCCGGCGCGGCGAACCAGAAGCTCCAGGGTTTTATCACCAGTATCCAGTTTCATCGGGCTGACGGTCGACGGCGCGTTACTCCAGGCGTTACTGAGGTCGCCCCGAACGTCAGGACGGCCTGATTTACCATGGCTGAACACGCAGGCCGCAAATGCGAGCTCGCGGATGTTGATGTCTTTTGGTGCCAGGGATGGATCGTCTTTGAATGCCTGTTGCAGGAAGGCGGTGGTGGCTTTGCCTTCGCCGAAGGTGTCGTCTGCGATGATGCGGCTGAGGAAGTAACGGTTGGTGGTCACGCCGAACACCGTGGTGTCTTCGAGTGCCCTTAGCAGCCGACGACGGGCTTCGTTGCGGTTGGTCCCCCAAGCGATCACCTTGGCCAGCATTGGATCATAATGAGGCGTAATCGAGTCCCCGGAGCGCACTCCAGTATCAAACCGCAACCCTTCGCCTTCAGCAGGCCGGAACTGGTGCAGCGGCCCGGTTTGCGGCGTGAAGCCGTTGGCCGGGTCTTCCGCGTAAAGGCGTACTTCAATGGCATGGCCGTTCAGCTGGATCTGGTCCTGTGTCAGCGGCAGCGCCAGGCCCTCGGCCACGGAAAGCTGCCAGGCCACCAGATCCTGCCCGGTAATCAGTTCGGTCACCGGGTGCTCTACTTGCAGGCGGGTGTTCATTTCCAGGAAGTAGAAGTTGCGGTCTTTATCCACGAGGAATTCGACGGTGCCCGCACCTTCGTAGCCACAGGCCAGTGCTGCTTTGACAGCGGCTTCACCCATGGCCTCCCGCAATTGCGGGGTAACAAACGGCGAGGGCGCTTCTTCGACGACTTTCTGGTGCCGCCGCTGAACCGAACAATCCCGCTCACCCAGGTAAACGGCATTGCCGTGTTGGTCTGCAAATACCTGGATTTCGATATGGCGGGGTTCAATAACCGCCTTCTCTAAAATCAGCTCGTCGTCCCCAAAGGCCTGCTTGGCCTCAGAGCGGGCGCGCTGGAGGTTATCCGCCAGTTCATCAGCCTTTTCGACCAACCGCATGCCTCTGCCGCCACCGCCGGCTGAAGCCTTGATCATCAATGGGTAACCGATATTCTGGGCGGCGTCGATGAGTTCATCGTCGCTGGCATTGTCGCCCTCGAACCCTGGCACCACCGGTACACCGGCTTCCTGCATAGCAATCTTCGACCGCCGCTTACTGCCCATCAGCTCAATAGCTGCCTCCGGCGGCCCCACAAATACCAGCCCGGCGTCTTTGCAGGCCCTGGCAAAACCGGAATTCTCCGACAGGAACCCATACCCCGGATGCACACAATCCGCGCCGGTCTGAACCGCCGCCTGAATAATCGCCTCTGCGTTCAAATAGGAAGCCGACACCTGAGCCGGGCCTATACACACCGCCTCGTCCGCCATCTCCACATGGAGTGCTTTAGCGTCCGCCTCTGAATATACGGCTACCGTCCGGTAACCCAGGGACTTGGCGGTTTTGATCACCCTTACGGCGATTTCGCCGCGGTTTGCTATTAGGAGCTTTTTTAGCATGGGTATGCTCTCTTGCTTGGGTGGCTGGTCGCGTAGGTGCGAAGGGTGCTTGAATTCAGGACACGCCGTGAATACGTCCATGTAGGCTCGTAAAAAACATCCCTGTTTTTTACGGTCCTGAATTCAAGCACCCTTCGCACCTACGCTCCTTCCAACTTTTGTAATTGCATGCTCATCGGTTTATTCGGCGTTTTGCACATGGTCTGGGGCTGAGGTGGGTATGGCTTTTCGGGACCGTCAAAAACATGGATGTTTTTGTCGAGCGTACAGGGACGTATTCACCGCGTGTCCCGAAAAGCCATACCCACCTCAGTCTTCCACCATCAGCCAGAAACCGTCACTCAGAAGAGGCCCACGAAGCAGAACGCTTCTGCATAAACGCAAGAGTCCCCTCGGAACCTTCGTCACTGCGAATCGCCTCGGCAAACTTCTCGGCCGCACTGTCCAGAAGCCCACTCATCGACTCATGACCAACGCGGTGCAACAACGCCTTGGTCTGGGCCGTTGCATTCGGCGCACACTGCCGAACACTCTCAACTGCATGACCGAGCAACTCATCAATCTCAACTTCCGATTCCGCGACCTGATGAACAATCCCCAGCCGGCACGCCTCATCCGCATCCACCCGCAGCCCCAGCAGAGCCAACCGACGCGCCTGTGTCAGCCCGATGCGTTCCACCACAAACGGCGCAATCTGCGCAGGAATCACCCCCAGGGTTGTCTCCGGCATACCAAACCTGGCTGTCGGCCCGGCAATCGCCACATCCGACACACAGGCCAGCCCAAAACCGCCGCCCATCACGGCGCCTTCGGTTACCGCGATCACGACCTTCGACGACTCATTCACCTGCTGAATCATCTGCCCGAACGCCCGATTCAGCCGATAAAACGGGTCTTCTTCGCCTTCGGCGGATTTCTGCCCTCGGGCACCGGCCATGTCCTTGATATCCCCGCCGGCGCAAAAATGGCCATCGGCTCCGCGAATCACCACGGCACGAATGCTGGCGTCGTTCTCAACCTGACTGAACACCGTCGATAGCTCCGCCACCATCTGCAGGCTCATGGCGTTCCGAACGTCCGGCCGGTTGATCGTGACGAAAAGGGCAGGCCCCTGTTTTTCAAGAAGAAGCGTTTCGCACTGCGGAAACTGATCCATATCTGACTCCACTAAATGTGTCCGGGGGATGGTGCGTGGTCAGACAGACTTTCCGGGACCGTCAAAAACATGGATGTTTTTGTCGAGCGTACAGGGACGTATTCACCGCGTGTCCCGGAAAGTCTGTCTGACCATGTGCCAGCCCTTTCTCCCAATCTTGGAAGGTTCAGAACCTAGTCGCGTTGCTTGCCAGGAAGAGTTCCCATCATCTTGCAGATAATCCCCAACATGATTTCGTCAGCACCACCGCCAATCGACACCAGCCGCACATCCCGGAACGCACGGGACAGGGGGTTCTCCCACATGTAACCGTTGCCCCCCCAATACTGGAGGCAACTGTCCGTCACCTCACGCCCAAGCCGGCCAGCCTTGAGCTTGGCCATCGAAGCCAGCTTGGTCACATCCTTGCCTTCCACATGCAGCTCACAGGCCTGATGGGTGAGGGCTCGCAGGGCTTCGACCTCAGTTTGCAGCTCCGCCAGACGGAAATGAATCACCTGGTTGTTGATCAATGGCTGCCCAAAGGTCTTGCGCTCGCGGCAGTATTCAATGGTTTTGTTGATACAGAGTTCCAGCGCCTTGATCACGTTGGCCGCGCCCCACATCCGCTCCTCCTGGAACTGCAACATCTGCATCATGAACCCGGTGCCTTCCGCACCGATGCGATAACGCTGGGGCACCCGCACATCGTCAAAGAAAATCTGCGCAGTTTCGGAAGAGCGCATGCCCAGCTTGTTCAAGTGCGGGCTGAAGGAAATGCCCGGCGTGTTCATGGGCACGACAATCAGCGACTTGTTCTTGTGAGGTTTGTCGTCGGAGGTGTTGGCCAGCAGGCAGATAAAGTCGGCCCTGGGGCTGTTGGTGATCCACATCTTGGAGCCGTTGATGACATAGTCATCGCCATCCTGCTTCGCGGTAGTCTTCATCCCCGCCACATCGGAACCGGCGGCGACTTCGCTGACGCCGATACAGCCCACCATATCGCCGGCAATGGCCGGGGCGAGGAAGGTCCGTTTGAGTTCGTCGGAGCCAAAGCGTGAAATGGCAGGGGTGCACATATCAGTCTGCACACCTATGGCCAGTGGCACGCCACCACAATGAGCAGTGCCGAGTTCTTCGGCGGCTACCAGGTTGTAGCTGTAATCCAGCCCCATACCGCCGTACTCTTCCGGCTTCTGGATTCCGAGCAGGCCCAGGTTGCCGAGCTTCTTGAAGATATCGTGAATCGGAAACTCGCCGGCTTCTTCCCATTCGTCGCAGTGGGGATTGATTTCCTTCTCCACGAAATCGCGGACGGTTTTTCTGAGAGCTTCGTGTTCGGCTGTGAATTTCACTTTTTGTTCTCCTGGGTGATAGTTAGTCCGTGCCTTATTGTGTTGGTGCACGTTCTCTAGCTTGGGTGGCGGCTGTGTGGGCGGCAACTGATGGTTAGCCTGCCGCTCCGGGGTCAACCACCATGACTAAGCTCCCCTAGAGGCGGGCAACGCCAAAAGAATTAGGCCGCAATTGCCGAGCCTCAGCCTCCCGACAAACCGAAAGCACCAACGCCAGAACACGCCGGGTATCCCGCGGATCTATCAGCCCGTCGTCCCACAATCGAGCCGTACCGAACAGAGCCGTAGAGCCGTCTTCCAGTTTCTTGGCAGTGGCCTGTTCCAGAAAATCCAGCGTTTTCGGGTCCGGCTCCAGACCGCCCCGGCGTTGCTTGTCCTCGGCCACGATACGCATCACCTTGCCCGCCTGCGCAGGCCCCATGACCGCCGTGCGGCTATTGGGCCAGGCGAAGATGAATCGTGGGTCCAGGCCTCGGCCACACATGGCGTAGTTGCCGGCACCATAGGAACCGCCGATAACAATGGCGACCTTCGGCACCTGGCAGTTCGCCACAGCCTGGATCATCTTTGACCCGTGTTTGATGATGCCGTTCTGTTCCGAATGGGTGCCCACCATGAAACCAGTGGTGTTATGCAGGAACAGCAATGGCGTGCCGGCCTGGTCACAGAGCTGGATAAACTGCGCTGCCTTGGTGGCGCCGGCAGGCGTGATCGGGCCGTTGTTGCCGATGATGCCCACCGAGTGGCCTTCAACGCGGATAGTGCCGCACACGGTCTGGTCGTCGTAACCGTTCTTGAAATCCATGAACTTCGAGCCGTCGGCAATTCGGGCGAGGATGTCGCGAACGTCGTAGGGTTTTTTTGCATCGCTGGGGATCACGCCCAATAATTCTTCGGCAGGGTACAGCGGCTCTTCCCACTCCGGCTCCCTGGCGGGAGGCAGTTGCTCATTCCAGGGCAAGGCTTCGAGCACATTGCGGGCGTGGCGGATGCCATCACCATCGTCTTCGGCCAGGTATTCTGCCGTGCCGGCCACTTCCGCGTGCATCTGCGCGCCGCCCAGTTCTTCATCGGTGGCGACTTCGCCGGTGGCGGCTTTCAGCAGGGGAGGGCCAGCCAGGAACATCTTGGCTTGCTCACGCACCACAATCACGTAATCCGATAGCCCCGGTTGATAGGCTCCTCCGGCAGTGGCGTTGCCATGAACCACGGTAACCTGCGGGATGCCGGCGGCTGACATTCGAGCCTGGTTTGCGAATCCGCGTGCGCCCAGCACAAAGATGTCCGTGGCGTAGTTCAGGTTAGCGCCGCCACTTTCGGACAGCGACACCACCGGTAGCTTGTTCTCCATGGCGATCTGCTGCAGCCGCAGGGTCTTGTCCAGCCCCGCCGGCGTGATGGTGCCGCCCTTGATGGCGCTGTTGCTGGCAACCACCAGGCAGCGAATGCCGCTCACCGTGCCAATGCCGGCAATGATACCGCCGCCGGACAGGCTACCGTCCTTGTCGTCATGCATTTTGTAGCCGGCCAGAGAGCACAGCTCCAGGAACGGCGTACCGCGATCCAGCAGGCGGTTGATGCGGTCACGGGGTAGCAGTTTCCCGCGTTTGGTGAACTTCTCCCGCGCCGACTCCGCCAGATCCAGCACCTTCTGCTCGACATCGCGGAAAGTGGCAATATGCGTTTTCATCACCTCCGCGTTCGCGCGAAAGTCATCCGACTGGGGATTAACGGTGGACTCCAATACCTGCATCGAATTCTCCTCAGTCGCTCAACACTTTTGGCGTGACGGCCCGGTGGAAACCGTTAAAAGGCTCGTTATTCTTCGCCTTCTGGAATGGCCAAACCCGGCCACCCTGAGACGCCGCCCCGTCAATTCGGAGACAATCCCCACTGATAAACGCCGCCGCGGGGCTCAACAGGAAACAGATTGCCGCACTGACCTCGGACTCTGTTCCCATACGCTTAAGAGGCACGTTATCCCCGAGGCTACGAATCCACTGTTTCATATGCTCGGGATAATTATCCATCCCACTGGAGGCAATCCAGCCCGGTGCCACAGCGTTCACCCGAACCCCGGAGCAACCCCACTCAACCGCAGCGGTCTGGGTAAAATTCACCATCCCCGCCCGGGCTGCCCCGGAATGTCCCATGCCGGGCATGCCACCCCACATGTCCGCCACAATGTTCACGATGGCTCCACCGGTTTTCGACAACACCTGATTGTAGGCTTCACGGGCAATGAGAAAGCCGCCGGTGAGATTGGTGCGAACCACCGTCTCCCAACCTTTCTGGTTGATGTTCGCCAACGGCGACGGAAACTGCCCGCCGGCGTTGTTTACCACCCCGTTCAGCCCACCATGTTCCTCAATGATGGCCGCGACGGTCGCCTTCACTGACTCTTCCTCACGAATGTCACACACGTGAGCGGAAGCGATACCTCCATCCTCGGTAATCTCGGCTTTTACGGCTTCAACCTTCTCAGCCTTTCGGCCAATCAGAGCCACCCGTGCTCCGAGTGCAGCGAGTTCATGGGCGGTACATCGCCCAATTCCGGAACCACCCCCGGTAACGATAAAAACCTGATCCCGAAAGAGATTCGGGTGAAAAACAGACTGATAGCTCATAACAAGAGGACCTTTTCAAATGTTCGGGCGCTCTGGTGGGAAGATATGTCCGGGACCGTCAGAAACATGGATGTTTTTGTCGAGCGTACAGGGACGTATTCATAGCGTGTCCCGGCCAAGCCTTCCCACCGGAGCGCATGCACCAAAACCAAATCAATCAAGCAGGCCAGCACGAACCGGCACAGGAAACTCAAGCAATTGCTGAGCAAACGCCTTCCCCTGCGGATCAATCCGCAAGCTGGCAACACCCCCGCCACCAAGACTGTGCTCCAACAGGAAATTAAAGGCCTGAAACCCTGGCAACGCCCAACGGGTTACCCGACCATGCTCCGGATGCAGCGTATGGGCCATCCATTCCGCCACCGCCAGTTCAGTCAACGCCGCCTCAATAAACGGCACAAACTCCGCCTTGCGGGCAATGACCCCGATATTGGTGTGATCCCCCTTGTCACCACTGCGTGCCCAGGCCAGTTGAATCAAAGGCACCGTGGTATCCGTGGCAGGCGATGCTGAACTGGCAGACTGCTCAACCAATTGGCCCGGCTCGAACCCGCCGTCGGTAGCCACATCTATCGCCTGCTTGTCGCCACCAAGATCCACGGCAACGGACACCTCCGTTTTCGGAACCAGGCATGAATACAACCGAATCTTCGGCCACACCGTCGGCCGCCCCCCAACAATGCCGGTGAGCCCTGGTGCCATCCCCGTCGCCGCCTGGGCGATTTCCCGCGAAAACAGCACCAGCGCTTCCTTCTTGAGATGGGCCGTGCTGATCTTCACCACCACCTCCCGACACTCTCCCATGCGTCCCTGAGCGCCGTATGTGGCCTCGGTGCCCAGCAGTTCAATGCTGGTTTCCGTGTAATCCGGAAGCCCACGCTCGCTGAACATGCGAGAGGTTTTTGCCAGGATCGCCTCGGCGACTTTCTGCGCCTTGGTCTTCGCATCCATACCGGCCAACAGGAAGGTTACCGTGCACTTGAAACCGTCCGGCCAGGTGCCGGACACCTTATAGCTGTCCGTGGGGGAAAGCCCTTTGGCGCCAGAAACCCGAACCTCGTCCGTTGCCACTTCCTCAAGGGAGACCCCGGTAAAATCACAGGTCACATCCGGCAGCAGGTAAGCCCTCGGGTCACCGATTTCGTAGACCAACTGTTCAGCCACCGTGCCCCGGGACACTTTGCCCCCGGTACCTTGCGGCTTGGTGATGATGAAATCCCCGGTGGCAGAGACTTCTGCAATCGGAAAGCCCATATCGGCATAGCCCTCGGCTACGTCTTCCCAGTCGGTAAAGTTGCCGCCGGTGGTCTGTGCCCCGCATTCCAACAGGTGCCCGGCCAGGCTGCCCTGGGCAAGTCTGTCGTAATCGCTCCAACTCCAGCCAAATTCATGCACCAAAGGCGCCAGCACCAGAGCGCTGTCGGCAACCCGACCGGTTATGACAATGTCCGCACCCTGTTCAAGCGCTGCGACCAATCCCGGAGCGCCCAGGTAGGCGTTCAGGCTGACCAGCATCGGCGGCATTGGCTGTGCGGTGGTCATCTCGGTAATGCCCGCATCGGCCAACTGCTTCTTTTTTGGTAGAAGGTCATCGCCCAGCACCAGGGCGATCTTCATATCCAAACCGGCTTTTTGGCACAAAGCCAGCAGAGCATCGCGGCAGGCGACGGGATTGACGCCACCGGCGTTCGCCAATACCCGAATGCCTTTCTGTTTGATCTCACCCAGCAAGGGGCCCATCACCGTTTGCACGAAGTCGCGGGCGTAACCCTGGCTGGGGTCCTTCATCTTCTGCCCCGCCATGATGGACATGGTGATTTCCGCCAGGTAGTCCGCTACCAGGTAGTCAATATTGCCCTTGCGGACCAACTGGGCGGCGGCGGTTTCGGTGTCGCCCCAGAAGGCGGCAGAGCAGCCAATACGGACGTTTTGTGGCCTGGAGATGTCGGAATCTGGCATGTCTTCACCTTGTTGACGGAAGCTGCAAACTGCTTTCAAAGACCCTTTATGGGCCGCTTATAGCGGATATTGTCTATCATGCAGCTGACGATACCAAGCAAGCGCTTGGTTTGTAAACAGGCAAATTCGGGATAGAATGGGAGCTCTTCTGTTCTCTGGCTGGAAAACACTGTGAATCAAGACTCTATCCTCCGCTCACTGGTTGCCGACAATCTGGTTTCCGATCCTGCCGGAGCCCGTGGCCGGCTTCTTCACGAGGCCGCAAAGCTGTTTCGTGACAAGGGTTATGAGCGGACCACCGTCAGGGATCTCGCCGCCGCTGTTGGCATTCAGTCCGGTAGCCTGTTCCACCACTTCCGCACCAAGGAAGAAATCCTCAAAGCCGTCATGGTGGAGACCATTCGTCTCAACACGGCCCTGATGCAGGCTGCGGTGGATGCGGCCAACACCCATCGCGACAAGTTGCAGGCGCTGATTCGCGCTGAACTGGAGTCCATTAACGGGCAGACAGGGGAGGCCATGGCGGTGCTGGTTTTCGAGTGGCGTAGCCTATCCGAGGAATCCCAGGTTCACGTCCTTGAGCTCCGGGATATCTATGAGCAGTTGTGGTTGGAGGTGCTGGAGACCTTGCGTCAGGACGGCGTGCTTGCGGCAGACCCTTTTGTGGTTCGCCGAATGCTCACAGGAGCCCTGAGTTGGACAGTGACCTGGTACCGGCCTGACGGTGGACTGACCCTGGATGATTTGACGGCGCAGGTGGTCGCAATGATGGGTTTAACGTCGCTCTGAACCGGATAACCTGGCGCTAAGTGCCGGTGGTGGTACGAATGTCTCAATTGTAATTGTTTTCAGAACTGTTTGTTTTAAAACAATAAAAAGATTCTTTTTCACCCGTCTATGTAGGCCATTGGCCTGATCGGCATGACCAAATCGGCAATCCAGCCATTTTTGTCTGACAAGATTCAACGCATTCTTGCCCTCGTCAAAGATGAACGGGAAGGTGATTGCGGATCACCCCGACCTATAAAAACAATGTAAACAGGACGAACTATGAACTCCTCACTGGTGAATTCCTTTGGGCATGCCCTCAACGTTCGCAGCAGTTACCTGCTTTTTATTGTGGTGACGTTTCTGGCCGGTTGCTCGGCCAATCCCATCTACACCACAACGGGTGTGGTGCTCTCCAATTACTCCGAAGGAGAAGCAACCCCCTACGTCATGCAGATGTCCGATCCGAAAATGGCCTGTGCGTTGGGTGAGGGCGTTGACCCGCTGTTGTACTCGTTTTCCCGCGTGACCGAGGCACCTGAAAGCACCGGTTCCCTGTTGATGCTGCTGGCCGCGAATTGCTCTGAATACAAGGCGTGGGAGGCGGAACTCGAATACCTGCGCGCTGATTTCGCCAGTGACGTACCCGCCGCAAAAGACGCGCGTGAGCAGGCAAAGCGGCTGAATGCACGAACCGCCAAGCGGCGCTATGTCGCCTATCAGCGCGCCATGGCGGCCTATGACTTTGACCCTGCCGCAAAGGAATTCGAGTGTCCGTTCCTGTTCGATGACCAGGAGGAACTGACCTTCCTGCTGGGTTTGCTGACCGGCATGCAGGCCATCGTGAACGACGCCAATTCCGGCGCCATGGCAGGAGTTCCCCGTAACATTGCGCCACGGGCGGAGCGTGCCGCTGAATGCCTGGATAACGAAAAGTGGGGCGGTTTGCCGAATGCCATCCGCGCCATGGTGTGGCTGTTGTTGCCGGACACTCGGCCCAGCTTGTCGCCGGACCCGTGGGTAGTGCTTGAGGATAGTTCCCGGCTGGGTGTTGAGTCGGGTATTCGAGCATCGATGGCACTGGAGGCGGTGGCTGCCGAGACCTTTGGTCGCCCAGAAGTGCTCAAAGATGTCATTGCACGATTTGCCGAGGCGGATGGCACGATCAAGGTCTGGGACGAATATCGTCTGGTGGACGAAATTGCCCGAGATGTTATCCAGTTTTCCTCAGACAAGTACTGGACAGCCAATTATGGCTACCGCACGCCTCGCACCTACTTTGGCAGGCTGAGCCCGGAACGACTGGAAGAGCCTGAGACCATGGATCTGGACGACCTGCTGTAAGCAGGCGTCCGACTCGTTGTAACAACCTACAAACACAAGAAAGACCCGGAGGTCATTCATGATCCGTAAATCCCTTGCTGCCTTGTCTTTTGCTGCTGTTGCCCCGATGGCAGCCGCACAGTCCGTGACCATGTGCGTATTCGATGTGATCGGCGCCAACGGTGACATGTACAACATGGTTAAAGATTATGCGCTGGAGATGAAAGCGCACGGTGTTGATTTCGAACTACGCCCTTACACCGACGAAGGTGTCGCTGTGGGCGACTTCAACTCCGGACAATGCGACGCCGTCGCCGCCACGGATCTTCGGACGCGTCCGTTCAACCGGTTTACCGGCAGCATCAGCGCTGTCGGCGCGATTCCTACCTACGATGACCTGAAAACAACCCTCGCCACGCTTGCTCAGGCCAAGGCAGCGCCATTGATGAAGCAAGGCGATTATGAGGTCCTCGGTATTGTGCCCGCGGGTGCGGGTTATCTCTTCGTCAATGATCGGAGCATTGATACTGCGGGAGAACTAGCGGGTAAGCGTATGGCCACGCTGGACTACCAGAAGGACGCCATTCACATGGTTAACCACGTGAAGGCGACGGTTGTACCCTCCGACATCACCAACTTTGCAGGCAAGTTCAACAATGGCTCGGTGGATACGGCTTACGCACCGGCGTTTGCCTACGAAGCACTCGAACTCTACAAGGGCATTGGCGAAGACGGCGGCATTGTCGATTATCCACTTGCTCAACTGACCATCCAGATCATTGCCCGTGACAACGTGTTTGACGATACCACGGCCCAGAAGTCCCGTGATGTCGCCTGGGGTATGTATGGCCAGGCCATGGACTTGATTCAGCGCCAGGAGTCGGCCATTCCGGAGGAAAAGTGGATCCGCATCCCCGAGGCTGACATCGAAGGCTATCAGGAAATGTTTCGTGAAAATCGCCTGCAATTAAGGGATGGCACCGATGGCGCCAAAAAGGTGTACCACCCGAAGATGATGAGCCTGCTCAGCAAAATCCGTTGCTCCAGTAATCCCGGAGCCTCCGAGTGCACAGCGTCTGACCGCGAATAATAAAGGCTGACCCTCCATGAACTGGCGAGCATTATCAGCGGCAGGCCCGAAAACGCTGTACCCCGTGCATCGGTTGCACGGGGTTATTCTCCTGCTGCTCCTTATCTTTACGCTTCTTCTGGGTATGGGCAACTCACTCCACTCGCGCATGCTGTGGGTGGGGGAGCAGACCTGGCCGAACTACTATCTGCTGGACCCGGATGCCACGGAACCGACCTGCACGCTGTCCATGGATGTGGACGCCGAGGTCAGAAAACGCGTCGAGGCCTACGAGCCAGATCCGGACGATCTGTTCAGCTCGCCGCCGGATCCAGATGCCATCCGCAAATCCCTGGAAAAGAATCTGGCACTTTGCCAGCAGAAGCATCGCCTCTACGAAGAAAACCAGAAGCACGCCACCGAGGCGCTGGCTGTTTACAAGGCGGTTGAGCAGGGCTTTGCGGATTTCCTGCTGGATAACATCGAGCTCACCAAGTTCCTGTTTATCGCCATGTTTGCCATGGCTGCGGCGATTTCGGCCTTTGATGCCGATCACATAGCCCTGCGATTGCCGCGCAATCGATCAGAATGGCGGTTAAGCCAGGGCATGCAGTTAGTGGTTAACGGCCTGATGGTGTATTCCCTGTTTTCCTACGTGGGCAGGTTAGCCTCTTCGCCGGGTTCGGAAGGGACCGCATTGCTGCAATACGCCTGGGCGGCCGTCTTCGGTTTGTTCATGGTGATCAACCTGACGCGGTTTGTGTCGGTGCCGGCTCGAATGAGGCCGGGGTCCCTGGCGGCGTCCTCCGGCCTGGTACTGCCGCTGTATTGCGCAATGGGCCTGATCGCGATGAGTTATTTCTTCTTCGTGGATGGATACTCGTCTGGCCTGGCCATCTATTTCGGTATGATGACGAACCTGTCCTCGATGTTTATCAACATCGGGCTCTATGTGCTTGTGGGCATGGCGTTGAAGCAGACTCGCATTCCGGACCTGCTGCTGAACGTCATCAAACCATACCATCTGCCTGCCCCCATGCTGGCCTCGGTGATGATATTCGCGACGGCCTTCCCAACCGCCTTCACTGGCGCCTCGGGGATTTTCATCCTGGCCGTGGGTGGTGTCGTCTACGATGAAATGCGCAAGAGTGGGGCAGGGCGACAGCTATCGCTGGCTACCACGGCCATGTCCGGCAGTTTGGGGGTGGTTCTTAATCCCTGTTTGCTGATCGTGGTTGTGGCGGCGCTGAACAAGGAAGTGACCACCTCCGAAATGTACGGCTGGGGTTTCTGGGTGTTTATTATGTCGGCCACCCTGTTCTCCGTGGTTGTCTGCAAAACCCAGGGCAACTGGAAGCCTCGTCCGGCTCCGGGGGCCTTCCGCAAATCGCTGGCACAGCTTCGGCCCCTGGCGCCTTATGCTGCGGTTACCGCGTTGGTTATCCTGGCGATCTGGATCATTCTCGGTTTGGGATTCAACGAGTACAGCGCTCCGATGATCCTGCCGCTGGTGATGCTGGCGCTGGTCTATCTTGACTCCGGCAAAGACCCCAGCGAACAGGGCCAATCCCGGCTTCGTGCTTTTTGTAAGCGCACAACGGCGGCCGCCAGTGACTCTGCGGTACACATCGGCGCACTGCTGGCGCTGATCGGCTTTTCCATCTGCCTGGGCGGCATTCTGGAACGTTCCGATGTGGTGCACGCTTTGTTCCCCGAGAATCTGACCAGTCCCTGGATCGCCATGTTGGTGATCGTCGTGATGCTCACCGTTATCGGCATGGTGATGGACCCATTCGGCGCGGTGATCCTGGTGTCAGCCACGATTGCTCAGCCGGCCATCCAGTTGGGCATCGACCCGCTGCACTTCTGGATCGTGTGCCTGGTGGCGTTTGAGTTAGGGTACCTGAGCCCGCCGGTGGCACTGAACCACCTGCTGACACGGCAGGTGGTGGGTGAAACCGAAGTGCTGGCGGCAGAGCGCACGGGTTCGTTCTGGCATCGCTACGAGAGGCTGTTGTTGCCGCTGGTGGTGATGGGGCCGACATTGCTGACGGCGGCTTTCGTGCCACTGCTGTTTTACGCTTTGTAACGGAAAATTTTCGACCACCGTGAAACCGCCTATGGCTTTGTCCAAAGGCGGTTTTTTTGCATCCGCTCGTTAGTTTGGAACGTAAGTGGTTCCATAGCCGTATATTGAACACCATACTGAAAGCAAATGGCGTGGTACTCGCGCTTCAAAGCTGTCGTTCTAGTGAGCCCATTATGATTCGGATTGTCCCTGTTAGCGCTGGTTTGATTTCGTTTGTATTGCTGTTTTCAGGCTGTGGCGGTGGAGGATCTGGCGACAGCAGTGAAGCACAACCCGATCTGAGTGGGGTGGTTGAAATCGAGAGTGGTACTCGGGTGGATTCCGATACCGCAGACGATCGTCGCGTTGATCTTGCTTCATCCAATGACACGGCAATGTCTGCCCAGACGCTGCCGCCAGGTGCAACCGTGGGTGGCTACCTGAGCTCCGCTTCAGGTACCTATACAAACGTTTTCCAATACTTCGAAGATGCCGTTGATGTCTACGCCGTGGTTCTGTCGCCCGGTGACCGCATCGCTTTTCAGGTATTCGGTTCTCCAGAGGAGCTTCTTTTCTCTGGTGCTGCGGCGCCGGCGCGCTCTCTTCGGATACTGAGACAGCAGGCGGGAAGCGTTGTGGAAGTGGCGTCTCAGTCAGCTGCCGGCGATCTGAAACCACTGGTTGAGGTGCTCGACGCCACTTTCGAGCCTGGCTCTTATCTAGTGGAAGTCAGTACCACCAATGGTATTCCTTTTCGATACGTGCTGTCGTTAGCAAGTGATGCGTCAGCCAGCGTGATGAACACCAGCTACTCAACACCACCATTCATGATTGATGAAGCCGTAGTCACCCTCGCACCAACCACAGGGAACTCGCCAGTGGTCGCCGCCATGGCGACGTCACAGCGCAGGGAACTGGGGCGAGGTGCCTGGCTGTTACGCCGTGATCGGCTACGAAACCTAGCAACCATGTCGTCCGGACAGCGAGAAAGAGCGCGTCAGGAAACCCTGAGCTGGGTCAGGGAGTTGCAGCAACAGCCTGGTGTGACATCGGCGGAGCCGAACTATCTCTATTCCTCCCAGCAAGTGTCTCCGGACAATGATCCACTCTACAGTCGCCAATGGAGTCTGCCGCTGATTCAAATGCCGCTGGCCTGGCAGGCTGCTCCGAATGCGGGTGCCGGTATTGGTATCGCGGTGATGGATACCGGCGTATTCAGGTCGCCACCGACGGCAGCTGGAGATTGGCATCCGGACTTGGCCGCCAATGTGCAGCTGGTTCCAGGACAGATTATGGATTACGTTTCAGGTGACCTGGATATTGATCGGGAGGACAGTGGCCAACGCGATACAAACCCGGCTGACCCAGGCGACGGTAAGGCTCGCAGCAGTAATTTTCATGGGACTCATGTGGCAGGAATTGCCGCCGCAGCCGACAACACCCTGGGTGTCGTCGGCGTTTCGCCGGGGGCCACTATCTACCCGGTACGGGTGCTTGGGCGTGACGGTGTGGGGTCATCCGCAGACCTGATCGAAGCTTTGAACTGGGCCGCTGGCCGTAATGAAATAGACGTGATTAACCTCAGTCTCGGCGGGCTCGGCCCGAGCACCGCACTGAAACAGGCGATTGATGCCGCCTGGAACGGCGGAAAGGGTAAATTGATCGTCGCTGCTGCCGGCAACCAGGGTACGGACGAGCCAACTTACCCAGCTGCCTATCCCAACGTCATCGGAGTTGGGGCTGTCGACGGCGGGAGCGTGCGCGCCTCTTATTCCAACGTAGGACAGTCTGTCGACGTTGTTGCGCCGGGTGGCGATGCAAGCCGGGATGCCAATCAGGATGGTGCGGCCGATGTTATTGTCAGTACCTGGGGGCGTGACGATACAGGCACCTTTGAGCCCGGATACGCCGGCCTGCAGGGAACGTCGATGGCCGCACCCCATGTGGCGGGTGTGTACGCTCTCATGAAAGCTGAAGTGCCGACACTTACTCCTGCCGGGTTCCAGAGTTTCCTGGTAAACGGTGATCTTACCGACGATGTGGGTCCTGCGTTTGAATACGGGGCGGGGCAGATCAATGCGCTGGCATCGATGGACGCGGCGCTGGACGGCAACTTCCCGATCACCCTTAGCTCATCACCCACAGCCATACAGTTCAATGCGGCGGTGCTCAGCGAACAACTGGTATTTTCGACCTACCCAGAAGGGGAGAGCGTCACCATCACCGACGTAGACTCAGGTGCACCATGGCTTGACGTGAGTGAACCCAGTAACGAGTTACCGCTGTCACTGACAGCGACTGCGTACCCTTCGAAACTCGAAGGAGATGGTCGCTATACGGCAGACCTGGTGATTACCTATCAAGCTGACGGCGCTTCCGCCGCAACGCTCACGATTCCTGTAACCCTCCGTCTGGGCAGCTCGCCGGACGAACGGAATGCTGGGCGGCACTATGTATTGCTAGTCAGTACCGACGAAGAGCGTGACACCCTCGAGCAGGCCGTCGTCTCTGCCTCCCAGGGCCGGTACGAATTTGCGTTTGACCAGGTTGAGGCTGGTGAATACTTCCTGGTTGCCGGCAGCGACATGGACAACAACGGGCTGATTTGTGAAAACGGTGAGGCCTGTGCCGAATATCCGGTCAATGGGTTACCTGAAAAAATCGTTATTGGCGAAGAACCGGTGGGCGGGGTAAGGTTGAGTACCAGTTTTCGTCGGCCGACCATTACCTCCCTGGGTCTGCCCAGAGTGGGCTTTGAAGGGTATCGCCTGAAATCAGGCCCGAAGTCAGAAGCTGGTGGTGAGCCGATCCGCAACGTGGAGAGTACCCGTTGACCTATCGTTTTACGCTGCTATCACTCTGTGTACTCGTATTCAGCCTGATCACAGGCTGTGCGATTAACCGCTCGGCAACCGCCGAAGGCGCACCGTTAGCGCGTCAGGTCACAGAGTCTGACCATTGTGGGTTGGCGGCGCCAGGGCTGGTCTACGTGTCCAATGCCGAGGAACTGAGCCAACTTTCTAAGTTGCCTTCCGGCAAGCTGGCCCTGAAACAGCTCAGGGCCATTGCCTTCGAGCGGGAGCATTTGTTGCTGGTGAGCCTGGGACAGAAGACCACCGGCGGCTACGGCCTGACACTGCAGTCGTCCGAGATCGTCGACGACGTTCTGGAGTTGATGGTCGAGGTGCGACGGCCAGCCGCAGGCGCCATGGTGACCCAGGCATTGACCACGCCTTGCGCCGTTATTGCCATCAGCCCCGACGATTGGGAACAGTTGCGGGTGTCTGGCAAGGGCCTCGAGGGTTTCTCGCGCCAGCGGTAACCGTGTCAGGGGCGTGCTGGTCCACACCGGCACAAAACAACCGTTGATCTTTCCCCGCGAATCCCTAAGCTATGGGCCAGTTTTACAACAAACCCGTGGAGTCGCTTCCTTCCCATGATCCAGAAACAGTACAACGCCGATGCCATTGAAGTTCTGAGTGGTCTGGACCCTGTCCGCAAACGCCCGGGCATGTACACCGACACCAGTCGGCCCAACCATCTGGCCCAGGAAGTTATTGATAACAGTGTTGACGAAGCCCTGGCGGGGCACGCTCGCCGAATTGATATCATCCTGCACAGCGACGGTTCCCTGAGTGTGGAGGATGACGGTCGTGGGATGCCGGTCGACATGCACAAGGACCATGGTGTTCCGGGTGTTGAGCTGATTCTTACCCGCCTCCACGCCGGCGGTAAATTCTCCCAGGGCAACTACAACTTTTCCGGTGGTTTGCACGGGGTGGGGGTCTCGGTGGTCAACGCCCTGTCGACTCACCTTGAAGTCTCCATCAAGCGTGACGGGCAACTGCACCGGATGACCTTCGCCAACGGCCACAAGGAGACGGAACTCAGCGTTGTTGACACCGTTGGCAAGCGCAACACCGGTACCCGACTGAAGTTCACACCGGACCCAAGTTATTTCGACAGTCCCAAATTTTCCATCAGCCGTTTACGTCATAACCTCCGCGCCAAGGCGGTTCTCTGTCCCGGTCTGAACGTGACTTTCCTGCAGGAGCACACCGGCGATAAAGATGAATGGTGCTACGAGGGCGGTTTACGGGATTACCTGCGCACCGAGCTTGCCGACATCGAGGCCGTTCCGCTGGAGCCGTTTACGGGCAGCTTCTCTGGCAACAAGGAAGCGGTGGATTGGGCGTTCCAATGGCTGCCGGAAGGTGGCGAAGCGGTCATGGAGAGCTATGTAAACCTGATTCCAACCGCACAGGGCGGCACTCATGTGAACGGCCTTCGCACCGGCCTGCTTGAGGCGATGAGAGAATTCTGTGAGTTCCGCAACCTGCTGCCGCGGGGCGTCAAACTGTCACCGGAAGACATCTGGGAACGTTGTGCCTATGTGTTGTCTTTCAAGATGCAGGAACCCCAGTTTTCCGGCCAGACCAAGGAACGGTTGTCCTCCCGTGAAGCGGCTGCGTTTATTTCTGGTGTCGTCAAGGATGCCTTCAGTCTGTGGCTAAACCAGCATACTGATATTGCTGAAGCACTTGCCGAACTGTTCATCAGCAATGCGCAGCGTCGCCTGCGGGCAAGCAAGAAAGTGGCCCGGAAGAAGGTTACCTCTGGCCCGGCGCTGCCCGGCAAGCTGGCAGATTGCTCAGGCAGTGACAGTAACCGATCCGAACTCTTCCTGGTGGAAGGTGACTCCGCGGGTGGCTCTGCAAAGCAGGCCCGTGACCGTGAATTCCAGGCAGTAATGCCCCTGCGGGGCAAAATCCTCAACACTTGGGAAGTGGACTCCAGTGAGATCCTTGCCTCCCAGGAGGTCCACGATATTGCGGTTGCTATTGGGGTGGACCCGGGCTCCGATAAACTGGATGGTCTGCGTTACAACAAGATTTGTATCCTGGCTGACGCCGACTCCGATGGCCTGCACATCGCCACCCTGTTATGCGCGCTGTTCGTCAAGCATTTCCGGCCGGTGGTGGCTGCCGGCCATGTATTTGTTGCCATGCCCCCTCTGTATCGTGTCGATCTGGGCAAGGAAACCTTCTACGCTCTGGATGAACACGAAAAGCAGGGCATTATCGACCGGCTGGCCGCGGAAAACCGCCGTGGCAAGATTTCCGTCACCCGGTTCAAAGGCCTGGGCGAGATGAATCCGCTCCAGCTGCGCGAGACCACGATGGCGCCGGATACCCGTCGGCTGGTGATGCTGACCATCGAAGACGGCGACGACACCGACAGTCGTATGGACATGCTGCTGGGCAAAAAGCGGGCGTCTGACCGCCGTACCTGGCTGGAGACCTACGGGAATATGGCGGATATTGAAGTCTGAATTGCTCTATATTCTTTCTGGTGCTTTAAGCAGCATCCTTTATTCTTTCTAAGTCTTCTGCAAACTCGTTATCCTGCCCCTTTTATCCAAGGGACCACCAGATGGATTGGCAGGGCTGGTTTGCATTAAGCCTTACGGGTGTGGCGTTGTTACTGATGAGTGTCGGGCGTTTCGGCCCGCATCTTGTCATGCTGGGCGTACTCATCGTTCTCAGTGCCAGCGGTATTATCAGCGCCGATCAGGCCCTTGCCGGATTCAGTAACAGCGGACTGATTACGGTGGTTGCCATGTTCGTGGTGGCGGCGGGCATCCATCATTCCGGTGGGGTAGACCTGGTTGTTCACCATCTCCTCAGATCGCCTCGCACGGTGCGCTCGGCGCAGGCCCGTATCGCGTTCCCTGTCGCGTTGTTGAGCGGCTTCCTCAACAATACTCCGGTGGTGGCCACCATGATTCCGGCGGTCCATGCCTGGTCCCGCAAGATCGGCATATCGCCCTCAAAGCTGATGATTCCCCTGAGTTACTCCGCCATTCTGGGTGGTACTTTGACGCTGATTGGCACCAGCACCAACCTGGTGGTCAACGGCCAATATCAGCAATTGACCGGGGAGGGCGGTTTCTCGATCTTTTCCATCACTGCTGTCGGGTTGCCGGTTGCTGTTATTGGCCTCGCCGTCATGCTTCTGGTCCTGCCAAGGGCGTTGCCGGACCGTAAGGACCAGCAGAAATTCGGTTCCATGCGGGAGTTCACACTGGAGGTGGCGGTTGCCTTCGATGGGCCGTTGGTGGGCAAGAGTGTGGGAGAGGCCGGGCTGCGTGAGTTGGAGAGGCTGTACCTCGTCGAGATTGAGCGGGATGGCAGCGTGGTGACAGCGGTGCCCTCGGAAGAGCGGCTGCGAGGAGGCGACCGGTTGGTCTTCGCCGGCGACACCCAGGCGATTTCCGATCTGCTGCGGATCAACGGTATTGTCCCTTCGGTACACGATGATGAACCCAGCCTGAGTAAAGACCGGGCAGAGCGCCGGCTGGTTGAGGCCGCGTTGTCCCCGCAGTCGGAAGTGCTGGGCCTGACGATTCGGGATGCCCGTTTCCGGGATCGCTACGGGGCCGTCGTGTTGGCGGTCGCACGGGGTGGCGAGAGGGTATCCGGCAATCTGGGCAACATTCGCCTGAAAACCGGCGACGTCTTGTTGCTGGAGGCACGTCCCGCCTTTGTCAGCCGTCAGCGATACGCCAAGGACTTCCTGCTAATCAACGATCTGGAAACAGAAACACCCCGCCATGACCGTGCTTACCTGTCCTGGGGAATCCTGCTGGTGCTCGTGGGGGCTGCCGCGTTTGGGGTGCTGAGCATGCTGAACGCGGCGCTGATGGGAGCGGCTCTGATGGTCCTTAGCGGTTGCTGTTCCGTAGGTCAGGCGCAGAAAGCCGTGGACGTGCCCGTGATGCTCACGATTGCGGCGTCATTTGCCTTAGGGGCTGCGCTTCAGGAAACCGGTGCTGCCGGCTATGTCGCGGAAGGGATTCTGAACGTCAGCAGCGGCCACCCGTTGCTGACCATCCTGCTGGTGTACTTCGCGGTGTCGGTGCTGACCGAGGTCATAACCAACAACGCGGCCGCCGTGTTGGTGCTGCCTATTGTGCTGTCGATGACAACGGCTCTGGGTATCGCGTCAGAGCCCTATGTTATCGCAGTGATGATGGCGGCTTCCGCCAGTTTTGCCACGCCACTGGGCTACCAGACCAATATGATGGTGTTTGGCCCTGGAGGGTATCGGTTTATGGACTTCGTGAAGGTCGGCTTACCGATGAATCTGTTTATCGGGCTGGTGACTGTTGGTGTGATTTCCCTGGTCTACGGGATCAGCCTCTCTTGAGAGTGGTTTCGGTGGGGTTGGCGAGAATGTCGCAGCAAAGGACCCTCAGCTCGCCCTTGTGGTAGTAACCGAGGGACAGGGTGACGCACATATAGGCACCCGTAATACAGAGGTAGGGCGAGGTTATATGAACCTGGCCGGGCTGGGCGATGGCCTGGCGCAGATACTGCTGACGATACCAGTCGGCACTGGTGGTGCTTTCCAGGGGCCGGAACCGAGGGTCCAGACTGCGGGCCATGGCGTCCGACACCATGGTGTCATCGATTTGCACGCCGTTGGCATCGACCAGGTAACACCGCGACACCGCTGGGTGATTCAACAGGTCACTGCATGCCTCATTCACGGGAGTGCCTTGTGTGAGTGTGTCCGCGGCACCGCGAAAGAAATCCTCAAAGTAGGAGACCAGCTGCCGGGTTGGGTCTCTCGTTACCCGGTTTTTGCTCTTGTAATCCTGCAGTAACCCATCCAGATCCGTCACTTTGTGCGGAATGTCCGCCAGGGAGGTGCTTGGCCTACTGAAGTAGAACCCCTGGACAAAATCAACACCTGCATCGATAGCGATCATTGCCTGGTCGTGAGTTTCCACGCCTTCAAGGAGCACCAGGCAGCCGGACTGATGCAGCAAAGAGACAATGCCGTTGAGTATCTGTCTGGCCTTGTGGTCGTCGGTGGCCCGGGTCAGAAGCTTACGGTCCAGCTTCACAATATCCGGTGACAGGTTCCAGATGCGCTCAAAGTTTGAATGGCCAGCACCAAAGTCATCGATAGCAGTCAGGCAGCCCAACTGTTGGTAGTAGGCAACGGTTTCACGCAGCCGTTCTGCGTCGTCCGTTGGCTGCTCCACGATCTCCATGACGATGCGATGGGGGGGAAGGCCCGTTTTCTTCAACAGTTCCCCGAAAAAGCTGTCTGCACGGTTGCCGGCCGACACCACGCGGGGAGATACGTTCAGGAACAGCCAGTTCAATTGGTCCTGAAAACCGGAATAGTTGCTGATATGCAGGTATCGGCACAGGCGATCAAGCAACAGGTTCTCGGCATCAGAGCTCGGTAGCTCGAACAGGTGGAGGGGCAATACCGCGGCATTATCGGTATCAAAGGCACGAATCAGCGCTTCGTAGCCGACAACGCGTTTGTGGGAAATACTGAAAATTGGCTGCAGCGCCGTTCGTAAAGTCAGGCCCTGGTAGTCGGCCGTCCATGATTCGCCTTCCCTGGTTAACATCGGCGACAGCACATCAACTTCCGGTGCGGTCATCTGCTCTGGGAGGGTTCGCGACATAGGCCTTTTCTGGTCCGGATAAACGAAAACATCGGAAAGCCCTGTAGCAGCCCGATCTGTTGATCCTCGTCGTACTCCACTGATTGTCAGTAAATAAAGTCAGTCAGAACGAGCAGGATAGTTTAGTTAGACAGAAGATTGCCAAAAACAGCAGGTTATTACCACTATTTCATGTAAAAACAAGTGGCGTCGGGTGACGATGCTCAGGAGGCGTGGCAGGAGCGATGTCCGGCAGCTCCGAAGGGAGCCGCAGGAAATCAGTTGTTGCTGGGTACGGCGACGGATTCGTCGAATTCAAGTTCCATGTCTGTTCCTCTCGTTCACTGAGTAACCCGAACCGGGTAGATAAAGTATGTGAAAAGTCTATCGTGTCCATTGCTTTCCACAATCCGTAAAACCCGTATCAGACCAAAGGTATAAGGGATCATGCGTATGGGCTTCTTGGTCAGATATTCTGATCTTTATATCCAAAACATTTTGATTGGTTTTGCTTTGGGCGCTTCTAAACTGGTGTAATTAAACTTGGCAGGTTTTAGGGAGTGGGACGTCAAACGTCATGCAGGTACGCAATTCGAGCAGTAAATTTGGAGTGGTATCCATAGCCGTCCACTGGCTCGTCGCTGGTGCCGTTTTTAGTCTTTTCGGGTTGGGCTACTGGATGGTTGATTTGTCCTACTACGATGACTGGTATCGCACCGGCCCGGACATTCATCGAAGCATTGGTATTCTGCTGCTGATGGTCATGTTGTTTCGTCTGGGGTGGCGATTTTTCACCCCGCTGCCGCGCGCACTTCCAAGTCATAGCCGACTGGAAGTGCTGGCCGCTCATGGCGCACATATGCTTCTCTATGCGCTGATTTTTGTTGCCACGGCCAGTGGGTATCTCATTTCGACGGCGGATGGGTCCTCAATCAGTGTATTCAACTGGTTTGATGTACCTTCGGTGACCGGCCAGATTAAGGGGATGGAGGATACCGCCGGGCTTGTTCATTACTGGTCTACATGGGCACTTGTCGTGCTTGCCGGGGTACACGGTCTGGCTGCGGTCAAGCATCACCTGATTGACCGGGACGACACCCTTCGGCGCATGTTGGGTGCAGGTCGCCGCCAATCGTAATTCAGACTATCGATTAAATCGTGCCTACGGGCTGTTTCAACAAGGAGATGAACATGAAAAAACTGCTGCTTGCATCTGCGGTTGCACTCACGGTGTCTGGCGGAGCCCAGGCGTCCGAGCATAGTGGAACCTATGCTTTTGATACCAAGGGGGCCCACCAGTTTATTACCTTCAAGATTTCCCACCTGGGGTACAGCTGGCTCTATGGTCGGTTCAACGAATTCGATGGTGAGTTTGTGTACGACGCTGAAAGCCCGGCCAACAGCTCGGTTGAGGTTGTCGTGGACACATCCAGCGTTGACTCCAATCATGCGGAGCGTGACAAGCATCTTCGCTCCGAAGACTTCCTGTATGTTAGCGAGTTCCCGGAAGCTACCTTCAAGAGCAAAAGAGTGGTTGTAGATGATGACGGCGAGGCCGATATCGTCGGTGACCTGACCCTGCGTGGTGTGACGAAAGAAATCACCCTGGACGTGGAAATGCTCGGGCACGGTGACGATCCGTGGGGTGGCTATCGCATGGGGTTTGAAGCTGAAACCGAATTCAAGTTGACGGACTTCGGCATCCCGATGGATCTGGGCAAGGTATCTGAAACCGTTGAGATGATTATTTCTGTCGAAGGCATTCGCCAGTAACGATTACGTATAGCCACCTTTGGCGTTTGACCAGAGGTGGCGCGTATCTTTCCATCTGAAGCTGCCCGGCGTCGTGGTGGGCAGAAATACCTTCAAAGCGTATCCGGGGATTCCTGGATTGATTGTCCGTTCCGGCAAAGGTGGCGCTGACGCCAGAACTGGGCGAAGAATATAACCAGTCCGATGAGTACTCCCGCCCACAGATAAGGACCCGCCAATTGGAAAGTGCCGGTTATGGCAAACTCCACCAATAGCATCAGGGTAAGAGCAAGAACAGCGTTCACCATGGCCGTAATCAGGGCCTGCCCGCAGGCTTTCAGGTTGGGTCTCATAGTTCTCCACTCGTGGGTGTCGTGAAACGGATCATCGTTTTACTGATGGCGAGCATACGGTGAGGGTTACACTCTCTCCATGCGGGAATTCCGCTATTGGAAATTCGACGGGGTGTTGGTGTATCTGCCCTCGCCTCCATATAATGTGCAGTCCCGGCCGCTGGCCGGGATAATCAGCGGAATTCATATCAGGCAATAATAAAGGGGCATCCATGCCAGAGTTTCAGACCACGGATGAAGGCTTTGAGCGGGTCTCACTGCGGGACTACACCGAAAAGGCCTACCTCGACTATTCCATGTACGTCATCCTGGACAGGGCGTTGCCCAATGTCGGAGACGGACTGAAGCCGGTGCAGCGGCGAATTATCTACGCCATGTCCGAGCTTGGCCTGAAATCCACGTCAAAGTACAAGAAGTCCGCCCGTACCGTGGGTGATGTTCTGGGTAAATTCCACCCCCACGGCGACAGTGCCTGTTACGAAGCCATGGTGTTGATGGCCCAGCCGTTCTCCTATCGCTACCCTCTGGTGGATGGCCAGGGCAACTGGGGCGCGCCTGACGACCCCAAGTCCTTTGCCGCCATGCGCTATACGGAGTCACGCCTAGCCAAATTTGCAGATGTGCTTCTCAGTGAGTTGGGGCAGGGCACCGTGGACTGGGTCCCGAACTTTGATGGCACCATGGACGAGCCTTCCGTGTTGCCTGCAAGGTTGCCTCATGTGCTTTTGAACGGCACCACCGGTATTGCCGTGGGTATGGCAACAGACATCCCGCCCCACAATGTCCGGGAGGTGGCGGCAGCCTGTGTAAGGCTACTCGACCAGCCGGAAGCCACCACCGATGATCTGTGTGAGCACGTTCTGGGGCCGGATTTTCCCACCTACGCAGAGATTATTACGCCTCGCAAGGATATCCGCCAGATGTACGAGACCGGCCGGGGTTCGCTGAGGATGCGCGCCCGCTGGATCAACGAGAGCGGGGAAATCGTGGTAACCGACCTGCCTCATCAGGTCTCGGGAAACCGGGTGCTGGAGCAGATCGCCCAGCAGATGCAGACCAAGAAACTGCCCATGGTTGCGGACCTGCGCGACGAATCCGACCATGAGAACCCGACCCGGCTGGTGATTGTTCCGCGCTCCAATCGTGTGGATCAGGAAGGGCTGATGGCCCACCTGTTTGCCAGCACCGATCTGGAGAAAACCTACCGGGTGAATATTAACGTCATTGGCAATGACGGCCGCCCGGGCGTCAAAGGTCTACGCGAAATGCTGACGGAATGGCTCAGCTTCCGTCGTACTACCGTCACCCGGCGCCTGCAGCACCGTCTGGACAAGGTGCTCGCGCGCCTGCATATCCTCGAAGGCCTGCTGGTGGCCTATCTGAATATCGATGAAGTCATCGCGATAATTCGCTACGAAGATAAACCCAAGGCTGAGTTGATGTCCCGCTTCGGGCTGTCCGGGGAGCAGGCTGAAGCCATTCTAGAGTTGAAGTTGCGCCACCTGGCCAAGCTTGAGGAAATGAAGATCCGTGGCGAGCAGGACGAGCTGTCGGCTGAGCGGGATGAGCTGCAGGCGATTCTTGGCTCCGAGGACCGCCTGCGGGAGCTGATCAAGGACGAATTGCTGGCGGATGCGGAAACCTATGGGGATGACCGTCGTTCACCCATCGTCGAGCGCCGGGAAGCCAGGGCCTTTAGCGAAACCGAACTGGTTTCCAACGACCCGGTAACGGTTGTGCTGTCGGAGAAAGGCTGGGTCAGGGCGGCCAAGGGCCATGATATTGAGCCCGAAGGTCTTAGCTATAAAGCGGGCGATGCGTTTGCCATGGCCGCGAAGGGGCGCAACAACCAGCAGGCGATATTTCTGGATTCCACAGGTCGCGCCTATTCTCTGGTTGCCCATACGTTTCCGTCTGCCCGGGGCCAGGGCGAGCCACTGAGTGGCCGCATCAATCCGCCGTCGGGGGCGACCTTCTCCGGGCTGTTGATGGGCGACCCTGCGCGGAAAGTATTGTTGGTCACCGATGGTGGCTACGGGTTCGTGACCTCCCTCAACGACATGATCAGCAAAAACCGCAACGGCAAGGCTGTGGTGTCGGTACCGAAAGGGGCGAAAATCATGTCTCCGGTGGAGGTGCCTGATTCTGACAAACCGCTTTATCTGGGCGCCATCTCCAATGAAGGCCGGATGCTGGTGTTCCCGCTGAGCGAGCTGCCAGAGCTGGCCAAAGGCAAGGGCAACAAGATTATCAGCATTCCCTCGGCGCGGGTTCAGAACCGGGAAGAGTATGTGGTTGCTGTCGCCGTTTTCGCTGAGGACGACCAACTGGAGATCCGCGCTGGTAAGCGCAAGATGGGACTTCAGTTCAGTGATCTCGAGCACTATCTGGGTGAACGTGGCCGCCGTGGCCACAAGCTGCCTCGCGGGCTTCAGAGAGTGGACGCCATAGATGTGATCCAGTCAGCCAGCAATGCGGCAGACGTCTCCGATGCCGACAACGTTGCCAATGCAGAGGAGCAGCCCGACAGTGAGTGAGCTGGTTCTGATTAACGTTTCAGGGCGCGACAAGCCAGGCCTGACGTCGGAGATAACCGGCATCATGGGGCAGTACGACGTGCGTATTCTCGACATCGGCCAGGCGGTGATCCACGACCACCTGACCTGGGGTATCCTGATTGAGATTCCCGATGAGTCCAAATCCTCGCCGGTGATTCGCGACCTTCTGTTCCGGCTGCATGCGCTGGATCTGCAGGTGCGTTTTGCGCCGATTACGATAGAGGAGTATCAGCAGTGGGCGGAGGGGCGTAACCGTGCCTGCTACATCGTTACGCTGCTGTCGCGGGATATCAAGGCCGAACAGATAGCGCGGGTATCCGCCATTACCGCCCGCCATGGCCTGAACATCGATAACATCAGCCGGCTTTCTGCCCGCCCGTCGCTGAATTCCTCCGAGAACCGCATTGCCTGCGTGGAATTTTCCGTCCGTGGCACACCATCCGACCTGGAACAACTGCGTTCCGACTTCCTGCATATCGCCGGAGAGATGAACGTGGATATTGCCTTCCAGGAGGACTCCATCTTCCGTCGGAATCGACGTCTGGTAGTGTTCGATATGGATTCCACCCTGATCGACGCCGAAGTGATCGACGAGTTGGCATTGGAAGCGGGCGTGGGGGCGCAGGTGGCGGAGATTACCGAGCGAGCCATGCAGGGAGAGCTGGATTTCGGGCAGAGCTTTGCAGAGCGCCTGGCGCTGCTAAAGGGGCTGGATGAATCGGTGCTTGAGGGCATCGCCGCCCGCCTGAATATGACGGAAGGTGCGGAACATCTGATACTCAGCCTGAAATCCCTGGGCTACCGTACGGCGATACTGTCGGGTGGCTTTACCTACTTTGCCCGTCATCTGCAGGAAAAGCTGGGAATTGACTACGTGTACGCCAACGAGCTGGAAATTGAGAACGGCAAGGTAACGGGCCGGGTGTCGGGGCAAATTGTTGATGGCAAGCGCAAGGCGGAATTGCTTCAGGAAATCGCGGAACGCGAACACATTTCCCGGGAGCAGGTCATTGCGGTGGGTGATGGTGCCAACGACCTTCCCATGCTTAGCCAGGCGGGGCTGGGCGTGGCTTTCCGGGCCAAGCCTCTGGTCAAGGAATCTGCTCGCCATTCCATTTCCACCCTGGGGCTGGATGCGATTCTCTATCTGATCGGGTTCAGGGAGAGCGATAGCCTTCAGGCTGGAGGGCGGTAGGTGAGGCGCACGGCATGGAGGGTTATGCCGTGCGATTCTTCAGTGGTCGCCGAAGTCGTAGTTCATTTCCGGAACCGGCGCCTGCAGGTAATAACCCTGGATGTAGTTCACCCCGGCCTGCCATAGAGTTGCCAGCACGCCAGCGTTCTCTACCAGAGGCACGATCGTCAGCTTGCCGGCACTTTGCAGGCTCTTGATCATTTCCTTGACCTCTTCCTTGGCGTCGTCTTTCTTCTGCAGTTCTTCGGTAAACGAACCGTCGATCTTCACATAATCCACGTCGATATGCTTCAGGGTGTTGAACGGATTCAGGGCACATCCGAACTGGCAGATCGAAACCTTGCAGTGCAGTTCGTGAACCGTCCTGGCAAACTCCTTGGCCTGCTTCATATAGTTGTTGGCATCGCCCTCGCGAATCTGGAAGATCAGTGAGTCACCCGGGAGGCGGGCCGCCTTCAGGGCCACGCTCAGCCAGGGAGTGAAGGTTTTGTCCTCCAGAGTCTCCGCCGTCACATTCAGGAACAGGCGGCTGTCGTGGCCTCGTGAGCGATGGCTGGAAAGCTGTTTGATGGTTTGCAGGATCACCCAGCGGTCAATCTTGATGGCCATTTCAGAGGGGCCGACAGGCGGCAGGAAGTCGTACGGTGAGACTTCCTCGTTGTCCTTATTCAGCATCCTGACGAAAGCCTCGTAGTGCTCTTCACCCTCGCCGCGTAGATTGATGATGGGCTGGAAGAGCAGCTTGAAGCGGTTGTCATCCAGGGCTTTCTGGATGGCATCGACCGAGTTGCTTTCATCCATGGCCTCGTAATCCGCCGGGTTGTATACCAGAACGCCGTTGCCCTGCTCATGGCCCGGCTTTTTCCGTAGTTCCGATGAAGCGGTGTGGGCCCGCCCCATCAGGTCCGGTGCCTTGGGTGCGTTTTCGGTAATCGCGGCAACGCCGATGCTGAGGGTCAGTTGTACCGTGCGACCGTTGATGTCGAACAGATGGTCTTCGACCTTCTTGCAAATGGCCTCACACTGCTCCGCCATGACTTTCTCTTCACACGGCTGGCACAGCAGGCAGAAGGCGTCGTCGCTGAGGCGGGCGAGGACCATATCATCCGGCGCCTGTTCCTTCAGCAGGGTGGCCAGGTCGCCGAGCATCAGGTCGGCACCGGCAATGCCCACTTGGCCTTTCAGCCCCATGAAGTTGTCCAGAGCGATATAGGCCAGTGCCCCGGTCTTGTTGTCCTTGCCAGCCGTAGCGATCACCTGACCAAGGGCATCCATCAGATATTGACGGTTGAACAGGCCGGTTAGCAGGTCCTGGCTGCTGATCTGACGAATCTTCTCTTCCAGCTCGGCGTCACTGTGCTCTGGCTGGATCACAATCTGGGTGCAGGTTTCGCCGTCATACGTCGCGGCGGAGACCGACATGGTGACGCTGAGTTCCTGATCGTCACTACGTCGGGCCACACAGTTCATGGTCATGCCATCTTCGCCATTGTCAGCGAACGATTTCATGAATTCCTTGTACTTTTCCTGGCTTTCCGGCGTCAGGGTATCGAGCACCGGGATGCAGATCAGGTCGTCGATGTCGTCGTACCCCAGGAACTCCATGTACGATTGGTTGGCGTAGATGTGCATGCCATCGTTAATGTAAGCAATGGCATCCTTGGAACTTTCCAGCAGGAGCTGACAGCGTTGTTCGGCTTCCCGCAGGTGGGATTCGAGAACCCTGCGTCGACGTCGTTCCTCCAGGGCGGCCAGTTCCCGATTCACCACCAGCACCAGCTGATCCGTGTTCTCGAACGGAACCGTGTCCTGTCCACCCGATTTCATAACGGCGACTGAGCGTTCACGATTGAATTCGTTGGTGAGGAGAATGAAGGGAATGTCCTTGTCCAGGCGCCGAATCATTGCCAGGGCGCCATCAGCACTGAATTCCTGTTCTACGTCTTCGCGAGCCAGCAACAGGTCCCAATTACCCGTTTTCAAGGTTTCTTCGAGATCTTCTTCGGACGTGATGCGATGGGCCCGCGTGGCTTTGCCCGAGTTTCGGAGAAGGCTGACCAGGGTCTCTGCGTCGTTCTGAGAAGGGTCGAGGATGAGCAGGTGTACGGTTGCGTTCTTTTTCTGCATTTCGTCAGATGTCTCGTGATACGCGTTGGCTGTGCCGACACCTTTTGTTCAACTCAGAGCGCGGGGCCGGCTTTCACTAACGCTGAATGATGCAGGGGTTACCGGTTAATAACAACCCTTCGGGCGGGTTGATCAGCGTCCGTTCACATTAACGGAGCACTATAGCGAGGGCCAAAGTGAGTCGAACTCGTCTTCGCTTGTGCCTGCCTCCGGCAGGTTGTTGCTCGCCGACGCTAAATCGGCGTTCTGAAGCTTGAGCTCAAACTGACTGACGCTGCCGGTTGCTGAAACCTTTCGGGATAGGGTGCCCTGATCTTCGCGGCCGTCATGAAGCAACAAAATCCGGCTGCCGGACTGGAACGGGAGTCGCGGTGTGATGAGGGTTGCTGCCTGGTTGATCACGCTTATTTCCGGCAGCAAGAGGCCTCGGAGATACTCGCTGCTGTTGCCGATCTTCTGGATCAGTCTGATGCCGCAGGGTGCGGCTCTGGGGGCCAAAAGCTCAATGCCAACCTGCGTGTACCGATTGCGAACCTGCCTTATCCATCGCACCACCGCCACGCTCCAGGGGTGGTTTGACTGCTCTCGAACGCCGAGAATCTCGCCCGCCTGCAGAGAAGAGGGCACGTTGCTCTCCCAGGCGACACAGTAACCACCGGGGCTGGTGTTCACCAGCAGCGCGTGGTGAGACTTGGGTTTTCTTCGGTCGCTTTCGCTGTCCGGCGTTGCGCCAATACTGTTGCGGAAGTTGATGGGCGTGTCTGCCGCTTGCAACGGCTCATCATTCGGCCCGGCATCGTGGGCTCCCGCCCAGGCATCCTGTTTTTGGCGGGAAGAACGCAGGAACAGGTTGTCGTCGCCACCCAGGCTGTCGTTGCCGCTGACGAACTCGTTGAATGATTTAGCGCCGGCTACGTAATAATGAGTTGCTGTCAGGCCTATACAGATCTCAAGTGTACCCTGGCTGACAATGCGGTTGAAATTGCGCTTGGCAAGGATGCCCAGAGCCTGGCTCAGATGGGTCAGCAAGGTGTTGCCAATGCGGGAGGGAAGTTCAAGCTCGCTCTCCCCGCCATCGCGTTTGTTGCGAGCGTGCAGTGCGTTGGTGATCTGCTCAGACAATTCTCTGGTGTCGAAATTGTAGCAGTCGTTACCAGGCTTTTGTTCCAGAAGGCTGCGGTAGACCGGTGAGGTGTCCCGCTCCATGTTCACTACAAACAGGCTGTCGTTGTCTGTTTCCGGCCCGCAGGAAACCAGGTGGGTCCAGTTCCCGAACAACTCGTAAACCTGTGCCAGTTCTGCTTGCCGCAGCTGGTTGGGGCGGGCGCAACCTAGCAGCAATATGCGTTTGTAGCTTTCCTCCACAGTGCTGCCACGGCGCTCGGTCAGGGTGTCGTCGTCGACGGACAGTCCGTGAATCTTGTTGCGATGGGCGAATCGGAACAGGCGATGACACTCCAGCCAGCTTTGTGCGGGGCTGGGGCAGTAGAGTTGGTGGGCTCGCACGATGGTGGCAGCCAGTTCCGAGGTGGCGCGATGAATGGCCGTCGCGACCGCTTTTCGGTTCTTGTCCAGGCCGCCGTTGTCCAGGAATTCATGCACGCACAGTTTATAGCCACTGGCGGCATGAAGCTGAAGAGCTTGGGACAGGTTGGCAACCTTGCGCTGTTTTTCCGGTAGTGCAACGGCCAGGCCGAGGTAATGCCGGGACAGTTCGGAACAGACGAAGTGTATCTTTGGGCGAATCAGTTCCAACAGTTGTAATCGCTGTTGTGGCGCAATGAACAGGTGGTTGAGTTCAATAATGGCATGATAGAGCTGTCGCGAAGCCTCGCCAATGTTCGCCATTGGCAATTGGTTTACCCAGTCCCTGAAGGCTTTTGGGGAAGTCTGGCAAAATGAGAGGCTTGCCGTCTTCTGTTCAGGAACACGGAGATCGGGCTTCAATATCATGCCTTCCATGCTTTCACGCCAATTGTCTGGACCACGGTAGGTACTCCGGGTTGCATCACGAACTGCAGGCGTACCTTATACTAACGCCTGCGTGTTTTAATCGGAAAACGCCGCCAATACAGCTTTTTACTGTTATCGTTTATTGCACTGTAAAATAGCAAACGCACAACAGAAAGCGAGAAAAGCACGAGTTGACAATGTTTAACAAGTAAATTTGGGCCAACTTTGCCAAATACGTCACGCAAATAGATCCAGTGGCGTTTTTCCGGGCCGGCCTGGAATCTCCCTGACGAGCCGTGGTACCAGAAAACCTGGCAGCGAGGTAATCAGTTGCCGGACCAGTTCCCTGGCTTTGTTGTCACTGACTTCGAAGTGATGGGCGCCGGCCACTGGGTCGAAAGCGTGGAGATAGTAAGGCAGCACTCCACACTCGAACAATCGCTCGCTGAGTTCCGCCAGCACGCTGGCGTCGTCATTCACTCCTTTTAATATCACGCTCTGGTTCAGCAACGTGACGCCTGCGGCTTTCAGGCGCCCGAGCGCCTGTTGCGTGTCAGCATCCAGTTCGGCCGGGTGATTGACATGGATGACGACGACAGCCTGCAGGCGTGAGCCAGAGAGCCACTTGATCAGAGGGTCAGTCACTCTTTGAGGGATGACAACGGGCAATCGGGTATGGACTCTCAACCTGCGGATGTGTGGGATGGCTGCCAATGCCTCGGCCCAGGCCGACAGCAGCCGGTCGTTCGCCACCAGCGGGTCGCCCCCGCTGAAAATCACTTCGTTTATGCGAGTATCGTCGGAGAGGGCCTTGAGGGCCTGTGCCCTGTCCTCCGGCGACAGTCGGTGGTCCTCGTAGGGGAAGTGTCGGCGGAAGCAGTAGCGACAGTTAATGGCGCATTGCCCCGTCACCATTAACAGGGCTCGGCTATCGTACTTGCGAATCAGACCGGTCGCTGGCATGGAGCCGCTTTCCTGGAGTGGGTCGGAGACGAACCCAGGATAGGTGTCTGCTTCGGACGTTAAAGGCAGTACCTGACGTAACAGGGGATCGTCGGGATCGCCCCTCGTGATTCGATTAAGATAGGGTTCGGGCACGCGTATGGGGAACAATCGGTGGCCTTCCTCAGCGCCATGGAGCCAAGCTGCCGGGGCAAGGTCAAGCCGGCGCAGGAGGGCATCCGGCGTAGTGACGGACTCCGAGAGCAGTCGCTGCCAGCTGTGATCCGTGTGATCGACGGGGCGGGCTTCTATACGGGTGGCGGTTCGCTGTATCATAGCCACCTTCGAATTTCCAAAAGCATCGTTTCAGGTGATAATTTCATGGCTTCATATTCTACCAACGAATTCCGTGGCGGTCTTAAGGTTTTGCTGGATGGCGACCCCTGCATCATTCTCGAGAACGAATTCGTAAAGCCCGGAAAGGGGCAGGCGTTCAACCGGGTAAAACTGCGCAACCTGATGACCAATCGCCAGTGGGAGCGCACCTTCAAGTCCGGAGAGAGCCTGGAAGCTGCCGACGTGATCGATCTGGAAATGGAGTACCTGTATACCGATGGCGAATTCTGGCACTTCATGAAAACCGACGGGTCCTTCGAGCAATTCCCGGCGGATGCCAAGGCGGTCGGTGATGCTCTGAAGTGGCTGAAGGAGCAGGATGTATACACGGTGACTCTCTATAACGGCGCGCCCCTGACAGTCTCCCCGCCCAACTTCGTCGAATTGGAAGTGGTAGACACAGATCCCGGTATGAAAGGCGATACCGCCCAGGGCGGCTCCAAACCGGCGACCCTCTCGACTGGCGCTGTTGTCAACGTGCCGCTGTTTATTACCATTGGTGAAGTGCTCAAAGTGGACACTCGCTCCGGTGAGTACGTCAATCGGGTCAAAAACAGCTGATCGGTACCGCAGTGACTGACTCTCTGCAGTGGCGGCCCTCGGCTTCACCGGCGGCCCTTAAAAGCCGCGCGCAACAGCTTGCCTGGGTGCGCGGCTTTTTTGCACAACGTGATGTGATGGAAGTCGAGACGCCCGTGCTTGGCCAGCACGGTGTTACTGATATCAATATCGACAGCATCTCCGCGAATCCTGTCTCGATTGGAGTGCACCCGGCGGATGGGTGGCTGCAGACGTCCCCCGAATATCACATGAAACGGATGCTGGCGGCTGGCTCTGGCCCGATTTATCAGATCGCCCGGGTGTTTCGCGATGGCGAGTTCGGTAGACGGCACAACCCTGAGTTTTCCCTGCTTGAATGGTATCGGCCCGGTTTTACGGATGTCGATCTGATGGAAGAGGTGTCCGAGCTGGTCTGTGGCTGGCTGGGTTGTAAACCGCCGTGCACCATGACTTATCGTGAGGCGTTTCTCCGGTTCGCGGGCATTGATCCGTTTCTGGCCGGTAATGGGGCGTTATCAGAACGTTGTGAACAATGGATGGAGCCGTCCCAACTGGATGGGCTCACTCGTGACGATTATCTGGATCTGCTGATGAGCTGTCAGGTCGAGCCTGCGCTGGCGGGCATTGGACCGGTGTTCGTGACGGGTTACCCTGAGTCACAGGCGGCACTGGCCCGTGTGTCCGAGCAGTCAGGGCTGCGTCAGGCTCACCGTTTCGAGCTGTACGTGGACGGTGTGGAGTTGTGCAACGGCTACTGGGAACTGACCGATCCCGACGAGCAGAGGTGTCGGTTTGAAGCGGACAACCAGGCTCGTCGCAGAGCGGGTAAGCCTGAGATGCCCATCGACCAAGCGTTCCTGGCTGCGCTGGATTCGGGTGTGCCCGATTGTTCCGGGGTGGCGTTGGGCCTGGATCGCCTGTTGATGCTGAAGTTGGGACTGGACGAGCTGGCCGGCGTTATTGCGTTTCCGGCCGATCGGTGCTGATGTCGCCGAAAGCTTCACCCATGCGCACCGTACCGCCTGCTACCTGATTGGCGTTCCATCTCACGGCGCCCTTGGGCATAACCATGATCACGGTTGAGCCCAGGCGGAACCGTCCCATTTCCTCGCCTTTTTCAAACTGGATGGGTGTTTTGAGGCTGTCATAGCGACTCTCGGAAACCTCACCGCCGCCCGGTGCCACGATGCCGGCCCAGGTGGTCTCGACACTGCCGACGATCATTGCGCCGACCAGCACCAGGGCCATAGGGCCCGCCGGAGTGTCGAAAACGCAGGCAACCCGTTCATTCCGGGCGAACAGGTTGGGCACGTTCTCCGCGGTGGTCGGGTTGACGGAAAACAACTTGCCGGGAACGTACACCATTTCCCGGAGCGTGCCCGCGAGCGGCATATGAATGCGGTGGTAGTCCTTGGGGGATAGGTAGATGGTGGCAAATTCGCCATCGGTAAAGTTTGCTGCCCGATCCGCATCGCCACCGAGCAGCTCGTTCAGGCTAAAGGACTGGCCCTTGGCTTGAAAAATTCGGTCATTACTGACTTGGCCGAGTTGGCTGATAGAGCCGTCAACCGGGCTGACCAGAGCGGTTTTGCGCTCATCCACGGGCCGAAGGCCGGGCTTCAGGGCACGAGTAAAAAAGGCGTTGAAGCTCGGATAGGCCGCTGGGTCCGGTTCCAGTGCTTCGTTCATATCGACGCCATAGCGGCCGATGAACCACTTCACCACGCGATTCTTGAGCCCCGGTAGGCTTTTATTGTCCGCCAGTCGGCCAGCAAGGCGCGAAACCGATAGTTGCGGCAGAACGTACTGGCTCATTACAAACAGCTTGTCGAACATTGGAAAGTGGTCCTTGGCGCTCAAAGGCGCGAAGTTTACCAAATCGCGGGGCATGTATAGAAATTGTTTCATATCTTCGCGGTTCGGACCGCTGCTTGCTATTATCTGTGCAGACCGGCCAGGCAGCTCCTCTCCAGGCGCCTAGTCTGACAGAAACCACAGAAGGTATTTTCTCAGTCCATGCTACTCATAATCGGTGCAGTCATTGTCATTGCCAGCGTCCTTGGGGGTTATGTCCTCCACGGCGGTAATCTCATGGTGTTGTGGCAGCCCACGGAAATCCTCATTATTGGCGGCGCTGCGGTAGGGTCTTTTGTGATTGCCAACCCGCTGCATACCATCAAGGAGGTGGGCAAAGGCGTTCTCAGCCAGTTGACGGGGTCTCCCTACAACAAGTCCTTTTACATGGATCTGCTCAGCCTGATGTACGAGATTTTCGACAAATCCAGAAAGCAGGGTGTGATGGCCATCGAGGAAGACATCGACAACCCGGAATCAAGCCAGATCTTCAGCCGGTATCCGGCCATCATGAAGTCGAAATACCTGTTGGCCTTTATCACCGACTACCTGAGGATCATCAGTTCTGGAAACATGGCTACCCATGAACTCGAAGGCATGATGGAAAACGAGATCGAGAGCCGTCAGCATGAACTTGAAGAGCCAGCCCATGCCGTGAACAAAATTGCGGACGCACTTCCGGGCCTGGGGATTGTTGCGGCGGTGCTCGGTATTGTTGTCACGATGAATTTCCTGAGTGAGGGGCCTGAAAGAATTGGTCTCAGCGTGGCGACGGCTTTGGTGGGAACGTTCCTCGGTATATGGATGGGGTATGGCTTCGTTGGTCCCACCTCCATTGCCATGGAGCACACCGCCAAATACGAGATCAAGGCCTACGAGTGCGCCAAATCCGCGATCGTTGCCACCGTGTCGGGCCAGGCGCCGCAGATGGCTATCGAATTCGGTCGCAAGGCCCTGCCCTCCGACAAGCGTCCGGAATTTCAGGAACTGAACGATCACGTGCGTTCGAAATAGTCTGAACCAGAACCGTCGGGAGCAGTTTCTTGGAAGAACAGCCGATCATCGTAAAGAGAAAAAAGAAGGTTGCGGCCGGGCACCATGGTGGGTCATGGAAAGTGGCCTTCGCCGATTTTGCCACCGCCATGATGGCGTTTTTTCTCGTGCTCTGGCTGACCGCTACGGCCTCTCCGGAACAGATCCGCGCCGTTGAGGGTTATTTTCGGGACCCCGTGGGATTTACCGAGGGTGGGTCGCCGAATCCTGTGGACCTTGAGGGTAGCGCTTCTGTCATTAACGAAAGCAGTGAAGATATTGAGCGTAGCGATATCCAGATCGAAGACCAGGTGGTCGAGGAGCTGGCGCAGACTCTGGAGCAGCAGCAGATGGAAGAGCTGTTTCAGGATCTGAAGGAGCGCATCGAGCAGAACGAAACGCTTCAGGAGTTCAAGGACCAGTTGCTGATTGATATTACCAGCGAAGGGCTACGTATCCAGATTGTCGACCGTTCCCAGCGCCCAATGTTCGACAGCGGTCGGGCCGAGCTAAAGTACTATTCTCAGGATATCCTGTTTGAACTTGCCAAGACGCTCAGTACCGTCAGCAACAAACTGAGCATTACCGGCCATACCGATTCCACTCCGTTTAGCGGTCGTCCCGGTTATACCAACTGGGAGTTGTCGGCGGATAGAGCCAATACGGCCCGCAGGGCGCTGGTTGCCGGTGGTGTGGGGCAGCAGCAGATTGGTCGTGTGGTCGGATTGAGCGATTCAGTGTTGTTTGACCAGAATGACCCGCAGGCTCCGGTGAATCGCCGTATTTCGATCATTGTGATGAACAAGAAAACGGCACAAGGCATACAAAACAATGCTGGCCAGTTGAACGTGCCATTGATCGACCTGACGGTCCCCACCGAAGAGCAGCAGCAGGAAGCGATGCAGCGGTTGGAGGAAGGAAGCTGGACTGAAGAAAAAGAGGAGCCCAAGCCCGGGGAGTTGAACTGGTAAGCCGGCTCAATCGACTTTCAGTCCCCGTGACTGCTGTTCCGCCATATCCTGCAGAATGCGGTTGAAGCTTTTCAGCCGCTCCGTGCTGATGCGGCCATCCTCGGCAGCCTGCGCAATAGCGCAGCCAGGATCCCCCATATGGCTGCAGTTGCGGAACTTGCAGTGACCGATCAGGTCGCGAATTTCGCGGAAACCATACTCGATCTCTTGCGGTGTCATGTGCCACAGCCCGAACTCCCGGATACCGGGTGAATCGATGAGATCACCTCCGCAGTTGAGGTGAAAAAGCTTGGCGGTCGTGGTGGTGTGAACCCCTTTTCCGGTGCTTTCCGAGACCGCGCCTACCCGGATTGACGCTTCCGGCAGTAACGTCTGGATGATAGACGACTTGCCAACTCCCGATTGACCTACGAATACGCTGGTCTGGCCTTTTACAAGGTCTTCAACCCGCACCGCCTGCTCACCCTCCAGGGTTTTGGCGGAGGTGCGTTCTATTCGATATCCGAGCTTTTCGTAACGAGCCAGCAGACGGTCGATCGCGTCGCGATTCTGGTCGGTTACCAGATCGGTCTTGTTAAGCAGGATGATGACCGGAATATCCGTGCTCTCTGCCGCCACCAGATAGCGGTCAATCAGGTTGTCATGGGGCTCCGGCTCGGGTGCTATCACCAGGATGATGTAGTCGATATTGGCAGCGACGGGTTTGAGTGCGCCGAAGTTGTCGGGTCGCTGTAGCAGGGTATGGCGGTCGCACCGCGCCACGATGACGCCGGTGCTGTCACTGCCAGGGCGCCAGATCACCTTGTCGCCGGTCACCAGGCTGTCGATATTCGCTCTTACAAAGCAGCGCAGTACCTTGCCGGTGTCTTCCCCCTCCAGGACTTCCACGTCGAGTTGCTGACCGTAGTGAGCGATAACAAGTCCCTGTTGCTCCGGGCCGAGGTCGCCAGCATCCAGTTTTTCACTGATGGATTCCTCTTTCTTCGCCGCCCGTGCAGCCCGCTCCTGCTGAATTTTCTTGATGCGCCACTGCTGCTGCTTGTTGAGTCGACGTTTTGCCATATCGTGGGTCGGTTAATTCCTGCTGGGAAATGGTGATTGCTGTAACATCATACGTGATTCATCCACAATAGGCAGACTATGTGCAGCAACGGCCGGGCAGGGCTTCCCGGGAGACGCTACGAGCACATCCCTGTGCGCTTGACTGAAGCCATCCATGGCTTCAGACACTCCCGGGAAGCCCTGCCCGGCCGTTGCCCGAATCACGAGTTAACCGCTGGAGACCAATGAATGCCAGAAGCCAACTATCTCGTCTGGATTGACCTGGAAATGACGGGCCTGGATCCGGAAAAAGAACGGATCATTGAAATCGCGACTATCGTCACCGATTCTGATCTGAATACGATCGAAGAAGGGCCGGTGATCGCGGTGCACCAGTCCGATAAACTGCTCAGTGAAATGGATGAGTGGTGTACCCGTACTCACGGCGAGAGCGGACTGACCCAGCGGGTGAAAGACAGCAAATACAGCGAAATCGATGCCGAGCAGAAAACACTGGAATTTCTGCAGCGGTATCTGGAGCCGGGGCAGTCCCCATTGTGTGGCAATAGCATCGGCCAGGACCGGCGCTTCCTGGTGAAATACATGCCGGAACTGGAAGCCTTCTTCCACTACCGCAACCTGGATGTGAGCACCATCAAGGAACTGGCTCGGCGCTGGCGGCCGGATGTGCTGGACGGGGTGAAAAAGAAGGGCAGCCATCTGGCTCTGGACGACATCCGCGACTCCATTGAAGAGTTGCGGCATTACCGGGAACACTTTTTCCAACTGTAGGCCGCGGCGCTTTCAAGCTATAAGCCGTGTCTGCGCAGGGCCCAGTGCACATGCTCCCGAACCATCTCTGACGGAAAGTCAGCCCGTTGTTTTAGGGCCTCGATCACCGGAATGGTCGATGGCGCATTGCCAAGGCCCACCGCCAGGTTTCTCAGCCATCCCTCGTAACCGGTGCGGCGGATGGCGGAGCCTTCGGTGCGTTTGAGAAATTGTTCTTCGGTCCATAGGAACAGGGTGGCCAACTCGCTGTTGTCGAGGCCATGGCGGGGCTGGAAGTCTTTTTCCGCCGTTGGTTTGCTGAATTTATTCCAGGGGCAGACCAGTTGGCAGTCGTCACAACCGAACACGCGGTTGCCCATTTTGGGGCGCAGTTCTTCCGGAATGCTGCCCTTCAGCTCTATGGTGAGGTAGCTGATGCATTTACGGGCATCGAGTTTGTGAGGGCCTTCAAAGGCATCTGTGGGGCAGACGTCCAGGCACGCGGCGCAGCTGCCACAATGTTCCTTTTCAAAAGGTTCAACCAGCGGTAATGGCGCGCTGGTAAAGATCTCTCCAAGGAAGAAAAACGAACCCGCTTTCGGATGAATCAGCATGTTGTTCTTGCCAATCCAGCCCAGGCCCGCGCGCTGGGCAAGGGCTCTTTCGAGCACAGGGGCACTGTCTACGAAAGCTCTGTAGTCGTATCCCGATACCGCCTCGTCAATGCGTTTTGCCAGGGTTGCCAGTCGTTTGCGCATTAGCTTGTGATAGTCACGTCCAGTGGCATAACGGGTAACGTAGGCCTTCTCGGGGTCAGTGAGTATTCGCCCTGGGTTGTCGGGCGCGGGCAGGTAGTCCAGCCGCACGGAAATGACCCTTTGTGTCCCTTCCACCAGTGAGATGGGGGTATAGCGTTTGTCACCATGATCTTCCATGTACGACATCTCGCCGTGAAACCCCTTTCGGAGCCAGTCCTTCAGGCGTGCTCCATGAGCGCCGGTGTCCGGGAGGGTGATGCCGGCATCACTGAAGCCCAGCTCCCGGGCCCAGGATTGGATCCGTTCTGGCAGATTTTTGAGGTTGTGGTCGGTCGATTCGGTCATGGAATGCCAGTCGAGTGGCCACCGGGTTTACCCGGTGGCCCGAACGGTAACGAAGTTTAATTTGATTAAGTTATGACCTTTTCCACTGTTTTGCTACTCTTTACAGGTATCTGGCCGATTTTCTTAATCCGAATTCTTTAGCGGGAGCCGACTTTCATGCCCCTGTCTGGTGATCATAGTTTACCAGAAGACCTCTACGCCGCCGATGCGGTGAGGGAGATTGATCGCTATGTGATTGATCAGCAAGGGGTAGACGGGTTTGACCTTATGCAGGCCGCGGCCGCCGGTGCGTTTCGCAGGCTGGTGCGCAACTGGCCGGAGCCAGGTAGGGTTCTGGTGCTGTGTGGTGCTGGCAACAATGGCGGTGACGGCTATCTGGTGGCGGCTAACGCCGCACGCCATGGTTTGGCCGTGGACTGTATTGCCGTTGCGCCTACGGGAAAGTTGTCTGGTGATGCCCGCAGGGCCTGGCAAAAGTCCTTAGCCGACGGGGTAAAAGTGCGGGAACTTGCGGATCTTGGTAGCGGCAATGCGCAGCGGTCAATTGCCAGCGCCGGGTTAATCGTGGATGCCATGCTGGGAACTGGCGTAACGGGCGCTCCGAGGGAGCCCTTTGCGACTATTATCGACGCGTGTAACGAAGCGCCCGCGCCCGTTATGGCGATTGATTTGCCGTCCGGGCTGAACGCAACCACCGGAGCGGTGGCCAGACAGGCGATACGGGCTGATGCAACGGTAACTTTTATTGGCCTCAAGGCTGGCCTGTTTACGGGGCAGGGGGTCGAGTGTGGGGGGGATATCCTGTTCGAGTCTCTGGATACCGATGACTGGGCCTCCGAGAGTGGTCAGCAGTCTTTGGCTCGCCGGGTTGACTGGCGGTCGATCCGTTCAGTTATCCCCAGGCGACCAAGAACCGCGCACAAGGGGCGTTTCGGGCATGTGCTCGTGGTGGCCGGGGACCGGGGTTTTGGTGGTGCCGGCCTATTGGCAGCCGAAGCAGCGGCAAGAACCGGGGCTGGATTGGTTACCCTGGCCACGCGCCCGGAATACGTCTCACCTGCTCTCTCTCGTTGCCCATCGGTCATGGTGCAGGGGTTGATTCATGGTTCTGAACTGCCACCGCTGATTGCGGCGGCGGATGTTATTGTCTGTGGTCCTGGCATCGGCCAGGGCGCCTGGGGGCAGCAGATGCTCCAGCAGGTCGTTGCGAGCGGTAAGCCAAGGGTGCTCGACGCAGATGCGCTCAACCTGATGGCCTCAAGGGTGGCGCAGCCAGCAGACAATCATATCCTCACCCCGCATCCCGGAGAGGCGGCACGGCTCCTGGCGTGCGATGTGGCGGAGATTGAAGAGGATCGTGTGGGCGCTGCCGGGCGAATGTCTCAGCTGTATGGTGGAGTGGTGTTGCTCAAGGGTGCCGGCACGGTGGTGGCAGGCGGAGGCGCAGTGCCGGACGTTGTCAGCGGCAGTAACCCTGGCATGGCGACTGGTGGCATGGGGGATGTTCTTTCGGGCGTGCTGGGTAGTTTGTACGCTCAACTGAAGGATGCCCGTGCTGCGGCGTCGGCAGGCGCCGCATTGCATCTGGCGGCTGCGGACCTGGCGTCGGAAACCCGCGGTTATATGGGGCTACTGCCGATGGACGTTATTGAGGCCCTGTCACAGGTATTGGTGGATTCTGAGCGTCGGCCGGATCGTCGTTCGGTTGGCGTCGGTGGAGATGAATGATGGACGTTGCAGAGCAGAATCTCTCACTGTTTCTTGAGGATGAGGTGGCAACGGAAAACCTTGGAAGGGGGCTCGCTGCGGTTGTGGTTCAGGCCGGACAGAGAGCCACGGTGTTTCTCGACGGCAACCTGGGTACGGGAAAGACGACGCTGAGCCGTGGAGTCATGCGTGGCCTTGGCCATGAAGGGGCTGTTAAAAGTCCGACCTACACCATTGTGGAGCCGTACGAGCACCTGAGCCCTCCGGCTTACCACTTCGACCTTTACAGGTTAGGTGATCCGGAAGAGTTGGAATACATGGGTATACGTGATTACTTTCAGGGCCAGAGTCTTTGTTTGATTGAGTGGCCCGAACGGGGTCAGGGAATCCTTCCGGATCCCGACCTTTGGATACGCTTGAGTGTCAGTGGAGATGGGCGTAGAGCGCTTGTCTCGGCGGCAACGACAGTGGGTGCCGGGCTACAGGCCAGGCTTGCCGCAATGCCGTTGTCGAGTCATCGAGGTTAATTATGTGTGATCAGTGCAGGTGGGCAGGAAAATGATGACAAGAATGTTCTTCAGATGGTGCCTGGCCGGTAGTGTAATGCTGACGCTGTTGTCTCCTATGGCAACCATGGCAGACGTCAACGTGGAAGGCGTGAGGATCTGGCCTGCGCCGGACCATACCCGGCTGGTGCTGGATGTTGCTGACAAGGTTGATCACAAAGTGTTTGCCTTGTCCGGGCCTTCGCGTCTGGTAATTGACCTTGAGAATACGGCGCTCAAGGCCGATTTTGACAAACTCGATCTCTCCGGCAGTCCCGTGCAGCGTATTCGAAGCGCCCCTCGCAATGGTAATGACCTTCGGGTGGTGCTCGACCTGAAGAGTGACATCAAGCCGCGCAGCTTCCAGCTCGAACCTAATCAGCAGTATGGTCACCGGCTGGTCGTAGACCTGATCGATGAAGGTGGCCTGAAGTCCCGAAAGCCATCGGAGCCAACCGTCACCGAGAACACGAATGGCAAGCGGGATATTATCGTGGTGGTTGATGCCGGCCACGGCGGCGAGGACCCGGGAGCAATCGGCCCCCGTGGCACCCGCGAAAAAGACGTGGTGCTGAGAATGTCAAAAACCCTGGCGGACCTGATTGACGCCAAGCCGGGGTATACCGCCAAGCTCACCCGTACCGGCGACTACTACATTGATCTGCGTAGCCGCACGTTACTGGCCAGAAAACACAACGCTGACCTGTTCGTGTCGGTCCATGCCGACGCCTTTCGCACGCCACAACCCCGTGGCGCTTCGGTGTTTGCGTTGTCGCAGCGGGGCGCCACCAGTGAAACCGCCCGTTGGTTGGCCAAGACCGAGAACCGATCTGACCTGATCGGAGGTGCCGGCGGGGTGTCCCTCGACGGTCGAGATGACATGCTGGCCGGTGTGCTGCTGGATCTCTCCATGACCGCCAGTATCAATTCCAGCCTGGGGGTCGGGGATTCCATCCTCGGTAGGCTTGGCAGTGTTGCCAAGCTCCACAAGAAGGGCGTTGAGCAGGCTGCGTTTGCGGTGTTGAAGTCACCGGATATTCCCTCCGTTCTCGTCGAGGCGGGATTCATCTCGAACCCGAAGGAAGAGCAGAACCTTTCCAGCGCCTGGTATCGCGAAAAACTGTCCCAGGCGGTGTTTCGGGGTATCGATGACTATTTCCAGAAGACGCCCCCGCCAGGCACGTTGTTGGCGTGGCAGAAGCAGAGCGGTCGCGGTGATGGCAGTGTCAGCCAGTACCGAATTCGCCGTGGTGATACGCTCTCCGGCGTCGCTCGGGAGAATCAGACTACTGTCAGCGAACTGATGCAGTATAACGGCCTCAATGATGACCGTGTTATGGTAGGGCAAACCATTCGTATTCCTGCATCCTGACACGAGGTCCCCTGGTAACATGCCCTCCATTCGATTACTGACGCCCCGCCTGGCAAACCAGATCGCTGCCGGCGAGGTCGTTGAGCGCCCGGCTTCGGTCGTAAAAGAACTGGTAGAAAATGCGCTTGATGCCGGTGCTCACCGGGTCGATATCGAGGTGGAGCAGGGGGGTGTAAAACTGATTCGGGTGCGTGATGACGGCGTCGGCATTGATGAGACGGACCTGCCCCTTGCGCTCAGTCGTCATGCCACCAGCAAGATTGAAAACCTTGAAGACCTGGAGGCGGTGGCTTCCCTGGGGTTTCGGGGTGAGGCCCTGGCCAGTATCAGTTCGGTTTCCAGGCTGGCGCTGACATCACGCACAGAGCGTCAGGAAGCGGCCTCGAGGGTGGAAGTGGAAGGGCGCGATATGGATGCCAGCATTTCCCCGGCCGCCCACCCAGTAGGTACAACGGTGGAAGTCCGGGACCTGTTCTTTAATACCCCGGCCCGGCGCAAGTTTCTCCGTACTGAAAAGACCGAGTTCAACCATGTTGAAGAATGTATTCGCCGCCAGGCCCTGAGCCGATTCGATACCGGGTTCACGCTTCGACATAACCAGCGCGTCGTCCAGAGCCTGAGGCCAGCGGAGAATCCGCTGGATCGGGAGAGGCGGATTGGCTCTCTGTGTGGTCAGCAGTTTATCGACAATGCCGTCATGATCGACGCTGAGGCCACGGGGCTTAAACTGTGGGGGTGGGTCGCGTTGCCGACCTTTTCCCGCAGTCAGGCAGATCTGCAGTACTTTTTTGTCAACGGGCGGGTGATACGGGATCGGCTGGTGGCGCATGCCGTACGTCAGGCCTACCGGGATGTGCTTTACAACAACCGTCATCCGGCGTTCGTGTTGTACCTGGAAGTAGATCCCGCGAACGTGGACGTGAATGTTCACCCCACCAAGCACGAAGTACGTTTTCGCGATGGGCGACTGGTTCACGATTTTATTTTCCGGACGCTTCACAAGGCGCTGGCAGATGTGCGCCCGGATGATCATCTCAAGGGAGCGGTAGCCCAGTCCCACGGTCGGGAAGCCGGTACAGCGACCGGTGGTTTTGGTGTTCAGGCTGCCATGCCTGGCGTTAATCAACAGCCCGCCTCCCATCCGTTTGCAGATTCCGTCGACAGCCCGCAGAATGCTGGGTTCTCCGGAAATCCGAGGCCTCCGCAGCATGAATGGCAGGCCCGCGATCAGATGGCGTTCTACCAGTCTCTGAACGAGGGAGGTGGAACCAGCGCTCAGGCCGCGATGGCCGAATCCGGCGATTTGGCCGTTGCTGCGCCGACGCCGCCGCAGGACAGCAGTGATGAGCCGCCCCTTGGGTATGCCATCGCCCAACTGCACGGAATTTACATCCTTGCCCAGAGTCGTCAGGGGATGATTGTGGTGGATATGCACGCCGCTCATGAGCGCATTACCTATGAACGCATGAAGCGTGCGCTGGACGCGCAGGACCTGAAGAGTCAGCCACTGTTGGTGCCGGTCTCGCTGGCTGTCAGTCAGAAAGAGGCGGCATTGGCAGAAACTCGCGGTGATGAGCTTTTGCAGTTGGGGCTGCGGGTCGAGCGCATTGGTCCTGAAACCCTCGCCGTGCGACAGGTGCCTGCTCTCTTGCGGGGTGCGGACACCGAGCAACTGGTGCGGGACGTGCTGTCTGATCTGATTGAGAACGGTGAAAGCGACCGTGTGGAGGCGGTGACCCACGAATTGCTTGGTACCATGGCATGTCACGGCTCTGTGCGAGCCAATCGGCAACTGACTATCCCGGAAATGAATACCCTGTTGCGGGACATGGAAGCCACCGAGCGCAGTGGTCAGTGCAACCATGGCCGGCCCACCTGGACTGTGGTCACCCTGTCCGAGCTGGACAAACTGTTCCTGCGCGGGCGTTAGCGCCGGTATGACGGTATCAACCGCTAAAGGCGCCAAGCCCCTTGCCATATGCCTGATGGGGCCGACTGCCTCGGGCAAGACCGATCTGGCCATCGAGCTCTGCCAGCGACTTCCCTGCGACATCATCAGCGTTGATTCGGCGATGATTTACCGGGGTATGGATATTGGAACCGCCAAGCCCTCGCGAGAGGAGCTGGCTCAGGCACCACACCGGCTAATTGACATCTGTGACCCGGCGGAAGTTTACTCGGCGGCGGACTTCCGTCGCGATGCCCTGCGTGAAATGAACGACATTGCGGCGGCCGGTCGAATTCCATTATTGGTGGGTGGCACCATGATGTACTTCAAAGCGTTGCTGCATGGTATGTCTGACCTGCCGTCCGCTGACCCGGGCGTCCGAGAGGCCCTAGAGCATGAAGCCAGGGAGCGAGGCTGGGGTGCCCTCCATCAGGAGCTGGAACGACAGGACCCGGTGGCCGCCAGGCTCATTCATCAAAATAACCGGCAGCGACTCATTCGGGCACTTGAGGTGATTCGTCTGACGGGACGGCCGATTTCCTCAATATGGCAAGACAAGGCGAGCAGAGGACAGGCAGAAGGCAGCCAGAACAGTGACGGCATTGAGGATTACACCTATTTCACTCAATGGCAGGCAGACGAATCGCCGTCTCTTCCGTATACTGTAGTGCAGCTTGCGATGGCTCCCGCCGAGAGGCGGATACTCCATGAAAGAATAGCCCTGCGTTTTCAGGCCATGCTGAAAGCGGGTTTTCTTGATGAGGTCAGGGCGCTAATGGCCAGGGGTGATCTGAACGCTGGCCTGCCTTCCATGCGTTGTGTCGGGTATCGTCAGGGCTGGGCCCATCTGGCCGGTGATTATGATTATGACACCATGGTGGACAAGGGCGTTGCCGCTACCCGGCAGCTTGCCAAGCGACAGTTGACCTGGTTGCGAAAGTGGTCCGGCGTGGACTGGCTGGACAGTAACGACAAACTTATGTCAGACACTGCCTTGAAAATTATCGAGTGTCGCACCACATTTAACAATTGAAGTTGACGATCTGCCTTTACTCATAAATAGGAGAATACACATGTCAAAAGGGCACTCTCTACAAGACCCTTACCTCAATGCATTACGCAAGGAACGCATTCCGGTTTCCATCTTTCTGGTCAATGGTATCAAGCTTCAAGGCCAGATAGAGTCTTTTGACCAGTTCGTGATTTTGCTGAAAAACACTGTCAGCCAGATGGTCTACAAGCATGCCATTTCCACTGTGGTGCCTGCACGGAATGTTCGTATTCCGCCACAGGCCCCGGGTGGAGAAGAATCTGAAGACTGATTTATCCGGTAAAATCGGTGTTGCCACCCGCGCTCCCGAAGAGCCTGAACAGGCTCCGAGGGCCGCGGGTGTTTGTTTTGGGAGCAGGTGCAGCCTGACTGATTTGGAGTTGTTACTACTTGTTTGAGCGTCCCGACGTTGGTGAACGGGCGATTCTCGTTCATATTGAGTTTTCCTCACATGAAGAAGCCGAGGATCTCGGAGAGTTCCGTGAACTGGTCTGGTCCGCCGGCGTTGAGCCTGTCGGTGTTGTTAGCGGTTCACGTAAGCAGCCCAGTCCGAGATTGTTCGTTGGAGAGGGGAAGCTGGAAGAAATCCGCGATGCGGTGACAGCCAACGAAGCGGATGTGGTGCTGTTCAATCACGCACTCAGCCCCAGCCAGGAACGAAACATCGAGCGCGAATTGAGATGCCGTGTGCTCGACCGAACGGGCGTTATCCTGGATATTTTTGCTCAGCGGGCCCGTACCCATGAAGGTAAGCTCCAGGTGGAACTGGCTCAACTTGAGCATATGTCGACCCGCCTCATTCGGGGTTGGACGCACCTTGAGCGCCAGAAGGGCGGTATCGGTCTGCGTGGTCCGGGTGAAACCCAGCTGGAGACCGACCGGCGGTTGCTGCGGGAACGTATCAAGTCCATTCATCGCCGTCTGGAAAAGGTCCGCAAACAGCGTAACCAGGGGCGCCGGGCCCGGATGCGTGCAGATATTCCAACCGTCTCACTGGTGGGTTACACCAACGCGGGCAAGTCCACGTTGTTTAACCGAATAACGACATCAACCGTTTACGCGGCGGATCAGTTGTTTGCAACCCTGGACCCGACTCTCAGGCGTCTGGAACTTCCGGACATTGGTCCGGTCGTAATGGCCGACACGGTCGGCTTTATCCGCCACCTCCCTCACAAGCTGGTCGAAGCTTTCCGTGCCACCCTGGAAGAAACCACAGAAGCTTCTATTTTGCTTCACATAATCGATTGCCATGATCACCGGCGCGACGAGAATATGGAGCAGGTAGAAGAAGTGCTGGCAGAAATTGGTGCCGATGAGATTCCGGTGCTGCAGGTTTTCAACAAGATCGACCTGCTGGATAATTTCCTGCCGCGGGTTGATCGCAATGAGGACGGCGTTCCCGTACGTGTCTGGGTCTCAGCGGTCACCGGGGAAGGGCTTGAAGACCTGTTCGATACGATTGTTGAGCGATTGGCGGAAGACGTTATCCACCAATTCGTGCTGCTGGGCCCGACAGACGGCAAGTTGCGGGCGCTTTTGCATGAAGCGGGCTCTGTCGTAACAGAGCGTCACCGCGATAGCGGGGATTCGGTACTGGAAGTTCGTTTGCAGCATCGTGACTGGTTACAGCTTTTGAGCCGCGCTGGCGTGCGCGAAAATGATGTAAGGCTTGAAGAACAACATACATAGGCCGGCTGTGCTATTGCCGGGGCGCTTATAAATCCCTAGTATTTGCAGCCATTCGATTAGTTTGGAACGGAGAACACTATGGCCTGGAATGAACCGGGTGGAAATCGCAACGACAATGACCCCTGGGGGACCGGTGGCGGTCGTGGCGGAAATGATCAGGGTCCACCGGACCTGGACGAGGCGCTGAAAAAGGGCCTCGACAAGCTCAACCGCTTGCTGGGTGGCAAGGGCAACAAGTCCGGAGGTAACGGCGGCAGTTCGTCTTCAGGAGGCGGCGCTGGCGGTTTTGGTGCCATCCTTGCGCTGGCGGCCATCATTTTTGCCGGATACGTGATCTTTCAATCGTTCTACACCGTGAACGAGCAGGAACGCGCGGTTGTGCTTCGCTTTGGTGAGTTCAGTCGTACCGAGACGCCGGGCCTGCGTTTCAAGGTTCCGTTGATCGATAGCGTTTATCTGGTCAGGGTAACCAATGTGCGGAATGCGGAATCCACCGGGCAGATGCTGACACAGGACGAGAACCTCGTCTCTGTCGACCTTCAGGTCCAGTATCGTGTTGGTGATGCCAAGTCTTACGTGCTGAACGTCCGTGATTCCAACCAGGCATTGGCTTTCGCTACTGACAGTGCCTTGCGCCATGAAGTTGGCAGTTCAACACTCGACGACGTGTTGACGGAAGGTCGTGCGGAGTTGGCTGTTCGTGTGGAACAGCGTCTGCAGAGCTTCCTGGAAGAATACGGCACTGGCCTGACCATTGTTCGTGTAAACGTCGAGAGCACTCAGCCACCCGATGCAGTGCAGGATGCCTTCCGTGAAGTGCAGCGCGCCCGTGAGGACGAGCAGCAGGTCAAGGAAGAAGCGGAAACCTACCGCAATAAAGTGGTCCCTGAAGCCCGTGGCCGGGCACAGCGCCTGACTGAGGAAGCGGCAGCCTACAAGGAAGAGGTTATTGAGCGTGCCCGTGGTGAGACCTCGCGTTTTCTGGCGGTTCTTGATGTGTACCAGACCGCACCGGAAGTTACTCGCGAGCGTATGTATATCCAGGCGCTTGAAGGGGTTCTGTCAAATACCAGCAAAGTGCTGGTGGACACCCAGAGCAGTGACAACATGATGTATCTGCCTCTGGACAGGCTGACCAACCGCTCTGGTGGCAATACCGGTAACCAGAACCGTTCCGGCGGCTCCGGTAGTGGTGATGTCGACATCAAGACCCTGTCAGACCAGGTGATTCAGGAGCTGCGAGGCAGACAGGATAGTGGCGTTCGGAGGAGCAGATAATGTTGGGACCCAAAAGTATTGTAGGCCTTGCAGGCGCCCTGATTGTCGTACTGGTTACGCTCTCCAGTGTTTACATTATCCCGGAAACCCACCGGGGTGTGCTGCTTCGGTTTGGTGAACTGATCGAAACAGACATCAAAGCGGGTATTCATTTCAAGGTGCCGGTGATTGATCAGGTGCGCGAGTTCGATATCCGCCTGCTGACTACCGACCTTCCGTCGCGTCAGTATCTGACCATCGAGAAGAAGCCCCTTGATGTGGACTCCTACATCGCCTGGAAGATTCGCGACGTGGACCAGTTCTACCGTGCCACCGGGGGTGACGAGTACCGCGCCTCCGAGCTGCTGCTGTCCCGGGTGGACAACGGCTTACGGGATGAGTTCGGTGTTCGGACCATGGTTGAGGTTGTTTCCGGTCAGCGTGACGAGCTGATGCAGACTCTGCGGGACCGTGTGAACGAAACCTCGCTCAAGGAATTTGGCATTGAAGTGGTGGATATCCGCGTTAGAGCCATCGAGTTCCCGGGGCAGGTAAGTCAGAACGTTTATCGTCGCATGGCTACTGAACGTGAAAAGCTGGCGCAGGAATTCCGCTCTCGCGGTCGCGAGTTGGCCGAGGGTATTCGTGCGGATGCTGATCGCCAACGCACCGTTATCCTGGCGGAAGCCTTTGCCAAGGCAGAGGAAATGCGCGGTGAAGGCGATGGGCAGGCTGCTCAGATCTATGCCGATGCATACGGTTCAAATAGCGAGTTCTATAGCTTCTATCGCAGTCTGGAAGCCTATCAGAATACCTTCGCCAACGAAGACGACATCATGGTCATCGACACCGATAGCGACTTCCTGAAGTTCCTGAAGGACCCCCAGGGCAACCGCTAACCACGACGGTGGCAACGACAAAACCGGAATACCTCGGTATTCCGGTTTTTTTGTGCCTGCCAACAGTGTAAAATTCTGCCGGTTTTGGTTCGGGTTTTCTCTTTTCCCGAGCATCGCCCTAAATCCTGTGCACTCTCGTGGCAAGAAGCTTCCGCCCCGGGACAGAACGGACAACCGAATCTCATGACAGTATCTGATCGCTGGCTACTGCCGGATGGTGTGGAAGACATTCTTCCGCCGCTGGCTGGACAGATTGAATCCCTGCGCCGGGATGTAATGGATACCTGCCAGCGTTGGGGTTACCAGCTGGTTATCCCACCGTTGATCGAATACCTCGAATCACTTTTCACGGGTACCGGCCACGACCTGGAGCTTCAGACCTTCAAGCTGACCGATCAGCTGACAGGCAGAATGATGGGGCTGCGTGCAGACATGACGCCGCAGGCGGCGCGCATTGATGCCCATACCCTCGGCCAGGAAGGCATTACGAGGTTGTGTTACGCCGGGCACGTGCTGCATACCCGGCCACGCCATATGCTGACGGGGCGCACTCCCATCCAGGCCGGTTGTGAGCTGTTTGGCAGCGCCTCCGAATCGGCGGATCTGGAAGTGATCAGCCTGATGCTTGAAACCCTGCGGGTATCGGGTTTGCCCCGGATCCACCTGGATCTTGCCCATGTCGCGATCTACGAGACGTTGGTGGGAGAGGCCGGGTTTGATCGTGATACCGGAGTGGCGATATTTGATGCCATGGCCCGTAAGTCGGTGCCGGAACTGGACGAACTGCTTGGCGAGTGCCCACAGGGTTCCGCGGGTGGCATGCTCAGGGAGCTGGCCAGGGTCAGTGGTGGAAAGGATGCCCTGCGTGAGGCAAAGCGCATTCTTGAAGGGGCGCCGGAACCCCTTCGTCAGGCACTGGATCAACTGGATCGAGTGGCGGAGATGCTGGCCGGGAGCTATCCAGAGGTAAGCTTCGGGTTCGATTTTTGTGAGCTTCGAGGGTACAACTACCACACCGGGCTGGTGTTCGCGGCCTACGTGCCTGGGCATGGCGACGCGGTAGCAAAGGGCGGTCGCTACGATGCTATTGGCAGTGATTTCGGTCGTGCACGTCCGGCGACGGGCTTCAGTCTTGATATCCGTGCGCTGGTCTCACTTGGCCAGCGGGCCGGCCGCGCCAGAAAGGCAATATGGGCGCCAGTCACCGAAGACCCTGCGCTGGATGGTGTGATTTCCGGCTTGCGGATGACGGAGACGGTTATCCGTGCCCTGCCGGAAGACGAAGGCGTTGATCCGGGATCGCGCAATTGCGATCGCGCCCTGGTGAAACGTGACGGCCAGTGGGTCGTGGAGCAGCTGGACTGATTGCCTTAGGGATCGGACCACTCATTTACAGGTAAACCTGCGGGTGCCCCGTCGTTTGGCGAGGCCGCATTGAGAGAGAGTCATGGGTAAAAACGTTGTAGTGCTGGGCACCCAGTGGGGTGATGAAGGAAAAGGCAAGATTGTTGACCTGCTGACCGATAAGGTTGCGGCTGTGGTACGCTTTCAGGGCGGCCATAATGCCGGCCATACTCTGGTTATAGAAGGCAAGAAAACCGCCCTTCATCTGATTCCGTCTGGCATTCTTCGCCAGGATGTCCAGTGCCTGATCGGCAACGGCGTCGTACTCTCTCCGGAAGCGTTGCTGAAGGAAGTCCGCGAACTCGAAGGCAATGGAGTTGCTGTGCGGGAGCGTCTGAAGATCAGTCTGGCGTGCCCGGTTATCCTCAAGACCCACGTCCGTATTGACCAGGCGCGCGAGCGTGCGCGAGGTGTCGACAAGATTGGCACCACCGGTCGCGGTATCGGACCGGCCTACGAAGACAAGGTTTCCCGTCGCGGGGTCCGCGTTGGGGACCTGTGTGATCCGAAAAGCTTCGAAGAGAAGCTCCGGGAAATCATGTCATACCATAATTTCGTGTTGACCGAGTACTTCAAGGAAGAGCCCGAAGACATTGACCAGGCATTTTCCGAACTGATGTCCATGGGCGAGGAAATTCTTCCGATGTCTGCCGACGTCACGGATATTCTCCATGACCTTCGCAAGCGCGGCGAACACATCCTCTTTGAAGGTGCACAGGGTTCGTTGCTGGACATTGATCTGGGTACCTATCCGTACGTCACCTCCTCGAACACCACGGCTGGCGGTACCGCTACCGGGTCTGGTTTTGGGCCGCTGTTCCTGGATTATGTGCTGGGGATCACCAAGGCTTACACCACCCGTGTGGGTTCAGGTCCGTTCCCGACCGAGCTGTTTGATGATATGGGCCATCACCTTGCGGTTAAGGGTAACGAGATTGGTACCACCACCGGGCGCTCGCGCCGTTGTGGCTGGTTTGATGCGGTCGCACTGCGTCATGCCATCCAGATTAACAGCGTATCCGGTATTTGCCTGACCAAGCTGGACGTGCTTGATGGTATGGACACGGTGAAGGTGTGCATTGGCTACAAAACGCCAAACGGCGAGATTACCCGCCCGCCGATCGGTTGCGATACCTACAAGGACATCGAGCCGGTGTACGCGGAACTTCCGGGTTGGCAGGAGAGCACAGTGGGCCTGACCGGCCTGGACCAGTTGCCGGAGAACGCCAGGGCCTATATCCGTTTCCTGGAAGAGCAGATCGAAGCACCGATCGATATCATTTCCACTGGCCCCGACCGCGTTGAGACGGTGATTCTGCGCCACCCCTTCGGCGAGTAACCTTCCTGGGTTGTCGCGGGCCGCTTCAGGGCTTGTCCGCGATAACCGTTGCCCTTTTCGGGCCTGGATAGCCTTCCACGGTCCTCGTCGGGTCGTCCGGGTCGAGAAAGTCCTGCAGCGACTGGAATCGCATCCAGTCGGTGCTGCGTTGCTCCTCAATTGTGGTTTCTGTCACATCCACCACGCGGGCGTTGCGGAAACCGGTGCGGTCCAGCCAGCGTAGCAGAGTGTCACAGCTCGGAAGGAACCAGACGTTGCGCATCCGGCCGTAGCGGTCCTCCGGCATCAGACTGTAGCCTTCCGGCCCATCCGCTATTAGCGTTTCCAGCACCAGTTCGCCACCCGGGCGGAGTGTGTCTTTCAATTCCAGCAAGTGATCCAGTGGTGAGCGGCGGTGGTAGAGCACACCCATTGAGAAAGTGGTGTCGAACGCTTGCAGCTTCGGCGGCAAATCCTCCACGCGCACCGGAAGCAGATCAATGCGCTGCTCCTGGCCTACATACTGTTTGACGCTGAGAAACTGGAACAGGAACAACAGTCCCGGGTCGATGCCAATCACCCGGCCGGCCCCCTCACCCAGCATGCGCCAACAGTGATAGCCAGAGCCGCAACCGACATCCAGTATCTGCCGACCGTCGAGATCTGACAGGTAGGGGGCCACGCGGTCCCATTTCCAGTCGGAACGCCATTCGGTATCGATATAGGTGCCAAAGAACTCGAACGGCCCCTTACGCCAGGGCATCAGTCCTCGTAGCCCGTCTTCAAGCTTTGCACGGTTTTCGGTGCTTAGGGACTGGCCGGTGTTGAGGGTAATGGCCGACTGGTTCAGGCTCGCATTGACATCACCGATGTGGGGCAGGGTGTCCAGAGCCCGCTTCCATCGGGCAACATCCCCATGGGGGTTGTCGTCAAAGCGCTTTTGTAGCTGTTGCTGCAGCTGCTTCCGCCAGCGTTCAAGGCCACGGCTATCAAGATCGTCAAGCAGCGGGGCAAAGCATCCCTGCCAGTCGAAGGTCGTCATGAAGGCTCCGTTCAGTGCTATTTAATGGCGAGCATGGAGACAAAATTGAAACACTGGTACCACACCATAACCTCACTGAATCCCGCGTTTATCAGTCTCTCACGGTGTTCTGTCAGGGTTTCCGGGATCAGTACCTGTTCCAGGGCTGAGCGCTTCTGGCTGATTTCCAGGTCGGAATAGCCGTTGGCCCGCTTGAACTCGTGATGGAGTTGCGTCTGTGTTGATTGCTCGGTATCGGATTCAAAGCGAATTTTCTCGGAGAGGATCAGTACTCCGCCGGGCAGTGTGGCGTTGGCGATGCGCGCCATCAGCTCCGCACGCCTGTCCGGGTCCACGAACTGCAAAGTGAAGTTCAGGGTGGTTACGGAAGCGTTCTCAATCGCGATGTCGAGGATGTCCTCGCACCGCAACGAAACTGGCAAAGGGTGGTCGTCCAGAGCAATGTAGTGCTCGCAACGCTCAATCATGGCAGCGGAATTGTCCACGCCCGTAAGGGTGCAGTCGCGGTCCCCAATACCGTGACGCATGGCCAGCGTGGAGGCACCGAGTGAGCATCCGAGATCATAGCAGTGACTGCCCGGGCGGGCGTACTGTTCGGTGATCACTTCAATCATCGGAATAATCGTGGTGTAACCTGGTACTGAGCGCCGGATCATGTCCGGAAATACCCGCGCCACCGAAGTATCAAACCGGAACTCCCCGGTTTCCCGCTCATTGGCGAAAAGGCGGTCCAGCGCCTGTCCCGGTTTTTTGTTTCTGTCACCCATTGACTGCTGGCTCCTGGCCCTCATGGACAGGCCTGTCGTGTGCGGGTGTCGGGCCTCGGCTGCAGCGCACGCCCCGGTTCTTGTAATCAACGAGGATGCCCCGGAAATCGGGGTCCACATCGGCGGCGATGGCCAGATACCCCTGTTCGCAGACAGCGTGAAGTTCCGATGACTTGGGCGACATGCGGAATTCTTCGCCAGGTTTGATGTGAATGGCCTCAAACTCCCCTACCGGTACATGATCCTTGTTGTCGGCATGATCAATCCTTCCGCTGGCCTCCAAAACCACAATGGTGACGATGATGGTGACAATGGCAGTCACAATCAGGCTGCGGATGGTAAATCGGGCCTCACTCTGGCTCATCAGCTGTTCTCCGGTTTGTCGGTAGTCACGGCCTCAATACTGGCCGGGCACGTTAATGGAAGGGGCCTGCAAAGCCGCCAGTTGTTCCCGCAGCGACAGGATCTGGTCGGACCAGAAGCGCGGCTGGGCAAACCAGGGGAAAAAACGTGGGAAGGCCGGATCGTCCCAGCGCTTGGCCAGCCAGGTGCAGTGGGAAATCTGCCGGAAGCAGCGCATGGGCTCTATCAGGTGTCGCTCGCGTCGGTTGAAATCGCGGAACATCTCGTAGCCTTCCAGCAGTTCGCCAAATTGCTGGCCGCGCTCAACGTCGTCGCCGTTCAGCAGTAGCCAGAGGTCCTGAATCGCTGGTCCGGTGCGGCAATCGTCCAGGTCGACAAACAGCATCTGCTCCTCCCGGCAGAGGATGTTGCCGGCGTGACAGTCACCATGAATCCTCAGGGAGTGCACCTCGCCAGCATCGTCGATCCGACGGGCGCAGTGGTCTACAAGATCGGGAATCAGCGAGTCCCATGCCGGTCGAAGGTCGTCTGGAATCCAGCGGTTTTCCGTAAGGAATCGATTGTTGTCCTCAATGCCCGAAAGAATCGACATGGTCGGGCGATGGTTGAAAGGCGCAGTGTCACCGATATTGTGAAGCTGGCCCAGCCATTGGCCAAGACGGTACAGGGTATCTGTTACGCTGGTGTCGGGTGCCTGCCCACCTCGCTGCTGAAACACGGCAAACAGAAAATCCTCACGGCGGCCCAGCGTATCGCCGGAGGGCATAGCCAAGGGCGCCACGACCGGAATATCCGCGTTGAGCAACTGGCCGGTAAACTGATGTTCTTCCCGGATCTGGGCTTCGCTCCAGCGCCCCGGGCGGTAAAACTTGGCAATGACCGGTGGCTGGTCTTCAATGCCAATCTGGTAAACACGGTTCTCGTAGCTGTTGAGGGCAAATAGACGTCCGCTGACAACAAATCCGGCGTCTTCCAAGGCATCAAGAATGGTATCAGGTGTAAGAGCGTCGTAGGGATGGCTGGAGGTTTCGGTCATAAATAAGGTTTAGTATCTCGAATTCTGTTGGGACTTCATGCTGGCGAGGTGATACCAGTTTTCGTCCAGTTCCCATCGCACCCGATCAATGCCAGACGCGCTGAGGACGATGTTGCCAGCCTTGGCCTGGACCTGGGCCAATTCACGCTCGGCCCGCTGCCAGTCACGATCGTTGTCCCCCAAGTTACGCATGCTTGGAAAAATGGTGGTGAGTGCTTCGTGCGTCGAGGTTTCATGGGAACGCAATGAACTCATGATGGCGGTGCCTCCTTCAACCCTGAGAACCCGATGTTGATAAGGGTAGTTGGCCACCATTTCGTCGGCCTTGAGCGCCTGGTTGAGGTTGATGACTTCAAAGCCGCGCCAGCCAAGCCAGCCAACAAATATGGCCGCCACCAGCATTACAATAATAAACTGCTTCCTGTCAGACATCGGTTCCCTGCTCCGTGCACTCAATTCACGGCCAAGTATAACGTTTCGGGGGCGACACCGTAATGTGATTCGGGCTTTTTAACACCCTGAGTGTTGGTGGTGCTGACAAACGATCGAAAGACAACGGGGATGAATGCAAAGCAGATGACGAAACGAGACATATTACAGGCGGATACCGTGGTAATCGGCGCCGGCATTATTGGTCTCGCGGTGGCCAGGAAGCTGGCCATGCAGGGCAGGGACGTGCTGGTGCTGGAATTCGGCGCTCACTTTGGCGAAGGGGTGTCGTCCCGCAATAGCGAGGTTATCCATGCTGGCATCTATTATCCTGAGGACTCGCTAAAGGCAAGGCTGTGTGTTCGTGGTCGTCGGATGTTGTACGACTATTGTCAGGCACGTGGCATCAATCACCGTCGAACCGGTAAATGGATTGTTGCCAATGGCGCGTCACAGGTGGAGAGGCTCGACACTATCGCCAGCCAGGCCCTTCGAAATGGTGTCCCGCTCCAGAGGATGACTCGCAGGGCCTTGCAGGTGTCTCTGCCGGACGTTACCGCCCAGGAGGCGTTGTACTCGCCGGAAACGGGCATTGTAGACAGTCATGGTGTGATGCTGTCGTTGCTGGGAGAGCTGGAGGACTACGGTGGTCAGCTGGTCCGCCGGGCGCCTGTAGAACGTGCGGCGACCTATGACGAAGAACATCGATTGTCGGTTGGTGGGCAGGCACCCTGCGAGCTACGGGCGCATCGGGTGGTGAACGCAGCCGGACTGGGAGCAGTGCCTCTGGCGACGAGCTGGAAGGGTGTGCCAGCGGATATCGCCCCCCGCCAGTGGCTGGCCCGGGGTGTCTATTTCAGCTATTCCGGCCGCCATCCCTTCCATTCACTGGTATACCCGGTTCCCGAGCCGGGTGGTCTCGGTGTTCACCTGACTCTCGATTTAGCGGGCCAGGCGCGATTCGGGCCGGATGTTGAATGGATAAAGCGGGTGGACTTCTCGGTTGACCCCGGCCGGGCAAGGTCGTTCGCCAATAGTATTCGTCGGTGGTGGCCAGCATTGGACGACTCGCGCCTTCAGCCCGCCTATGCCGGTATTCGACCCAAACTTGCTGGCCCGGATGGCGGGTTTGCGGATTTCTGTATCGCTGGGGAGCGTCAGCACGGAGTTCCCGGACTGGTGCACCTGTTCGGTATTGAGTCACCGGGATTAACAGCGTCCTTGGCCATAGCGGATGAAGTGGCGAAACTATTGACGGATTAATGCGTTTGCATGCCGTTATCCGGGGGTTCTCGCCAGTGCCCAGATCTGAACCTCCCTGGCGCCGGCTTCAAGCAGCGCTTCGGTCAGGCTTCGCGCAGTGGCGCCGGTGGTAACCACGTCGTCCACGATGGCAATACTGGCCGGTGGTGAACGGGTAACCTGATAGATTCCCCGCAGGTTGGCCAGGCGCTCTTCGCGGTTAAGGCCCCTTTGTGGTCGGGTGCGCCGGTTCCTGACGATCAGGTCGGTGCTCCAGGGAATGCCCGATTGACGGCTGATGTGCTCTGCAATATCCGCCGCCTGATTGAATCCTCGTTTTCGTCGACGGGCCGGATGCATTGGGCTGGCCAGCAGCAGGTCCGGTCTGCGTTTAGGGTGAGTCTCCAGCATGAATGTCAGATGGGCGCCCAGATCATGGATCAGGGGCCGAGCATAGGCGCGTTGGCCATTGTATTTGTAGCGCTGGATCATACCGTCAACGGGAAAGCGGTAGCGCCAGGGCGCGACGATACGGCTGAAGGGAGGTGGGGCTTTCAGGCATTGACCGCAGATGAGCTCATCGCCAGCGTAGGCGATAGGCAGCGCGCAGCGACGGCAGTGCGAGCGGTTGGCTGGCAAATCCTGCCGGCAGGGAGTACAGAGCCCGAAATGAGCGTGCGGTTCCAGGCAGGCCACGCATTGCCCACCGCGTAGCGGAAATAGGCCTTTGGTGCTGATTTGAGAGCGCGGAATCCATTTCGTGCTGTTAACCTTTGGTGTTAACAAGGTTGACAGCGATCTCAGTCCCTTTATCATCTGTTCAATCCGTAAACCAGAATCTCGGTAAAGTTAACAGGACTGAATCATGACTGCCACCGCACACGACGATGCACCCTCTATAGCGCCTTCTGCCGCACCTTCTACCCTACCGCGCCACGATTGGAGCATGCAGGAAGTCCGTGCGTTGTTCGACCTGCCGTTCAACGATCTTCTGTTCCGGGCCCAGAGCGTCCATCGTGGGAATTTTGACCCCAATGAGGTGCAGATCAGCACGCTGCTGTCCATCAAGACCGGTGCGTGCCCAGAGGACTGCAAGTATTGCCCCCAGAGCGGTCATTACAATACCGGCCTGGAAAAGGAAAAACTGCTGGAAATTGAAAAAGTGGTTGCGGAGGCCAAAGCGGCCAAGGCAAAGGGTGCGTCCCGATTCTGCATGGGCGCCGCCTGGCGCAGCCCCTCGAAGAAGAATATGGAATATGTGGTGGACATGGTGCGCCAGGTGAAATCCCTGGGTCTGGAGACCTGTATGACCCTGGGCATGCTCAAGCAGGAGCAGGCGGACGAACTGGCCGAGGCCGGGCTGGATTACTACAACCACAATCTGGATACGTCCGAAAAGTACTACAGCCATATCATTACCACCCGTACCTATCAGGATCGGCTGGACACCCTGGAGAATGTCCGTACTGCAGGTATGAAAGTATGCTGCGGCGGCATCGTGGGGATGGGCGAGGATCCTGACGATCGTGTTGGCTTGCTGGTTCAGTTGGCGAACCTGCCCCATCATCCGGAGAGTGTGCCGGTAAACATGCTGGTAAAGGTGGCGGGCACACCGATGGAAGATGTAGAAGACCTGGACCCGTTCGACTTTATCCGCACTATCGCTGTCGCTCGCATTATGATGCCAGCGTCACACGTGCGACTGTCTGCGGGCCGAGAAAATATGAATGAGCAGATGCAGTCCCTGTGTTTCCTGGCCGGTGCCAACTCGATTTTCTATGGCGAGAAGCTGCTGACGACCGCCAACCCCGAGGCGGACGCGGACCGCGAACTGTTCAAGCGTCTGGGCATTAGGCCCGAGGAGCGTGAGCAGTCCTGCACCGAACAGGAAGCGGAAGAGGCCATCGTTGAGGCGGTCGAATACGAACAGACCCGTCACATGTTCTACGATGCTACCCGTGAGTCTGCATAGGCAGGCAATGTGCCTGTGAGAACTGACCATGCGTGACTTCGCGGCAGAGCTGGAAGAGCGAAAACAGGCGGGGCTTTACCGCACCCGCCGCCAGATCAGCGGTCCCCAACAGCCTGCATTGGTTTCCGATGGCGTGCCGCTGTTGTCGTTCTGCAGCAACGATTACCTGGGGCTGGCAAATCACCCCGAGATCATTCGGGCCGCCACCAACGCCATGCCTGGCATCGGTTTTGGCGGCGCTGCGTCACACCTGATTTGCGGTCATCACGATGCCCATCACCAACTGGAACTGCGGCTAGCAGATTTTACCCGACGCAGTTCGGCACTGTTCTTCTCAACCGGCTATATGGCCAACATGGGCGTGATCTCGGCGCTGGCGGGTCGCGGCGATACCATCTTCTCGGATCGCCTGAACCATGCCTCCATCGTCGATGGTTGTATCCTCAGCCGCGCCAGGCTGCGTCGTTATCGCCATGGTGATATGAATGCCCTGGCCGACATGCTTGCCGCTACCGATGGCCACAAGTTGGTGGTGACAGACGGCGTATTCAGCATGGACGGGGATATCGCGCCATTGAGGGAGTTGGCGGCATTGTGTCGAGCGCACGATGCCCTTCTGGTGGTGGATGACGCCCATGGGCTGGGCGTATTGGGGCCGCAGGGAAGGGGCTGTCTGATGGAGCTGGGACTGTCCGAGGAGGACGTTCCCTTACTGATCGGCACCCTGGGCAAAGCTGTGGGTACCAGTGGCGCCTTTGTGGCCGGCCCGCAGCTGTTGATGGATTACCTGGTACAGAAAGCCCGCACGTATATCTACACCACCGCCATGCCTCCGGCCATTGCACTGGCCACCTGTGCCAGCCTTGACCTGATTGAACGGGAAGACAGCCGTCGCAGTCACCTGCAGATGCTGGCCTCAGAGTTCCGCAAGGAAGCATTGGCATTGGGCTATGAGTTGATGCCATCCCGCACACCAATACAGCCAATCATGGTGGGCGACAACTGGGCGGCCCTCGCATTGAGTCAGGCCCTGGAGGAGAGGGGGCTGATGGTTACAGCGATCAGGCCACCGACTGTGCCGGAAGGCCAGGCTCGTTTGCGGGTCACCTTCAGCGCTGCACATTCGTCGGAAGACCTGGCAACGTTGCTGTCCGCGTTGGCGGACTGCCGTTCACTGCTGAGCAGGCCTTCTGCAGAGGTGGTATGAACGCTGTGGAAACACGAATCCCGCTGGTGGTAGTGGGTGGTTGGGGTGTCGATGCCGCCATGCTGCTTCCGTTGTTCGATCGCTGGCCAGGGGAGATTCATCTGATATCGCTGAACGATGCCCTCATGTCCCGATGCGATTCGGTCACAGAGGTGGCGGATTATCTGCTGGAGCGTTATCCGTGTCCGTCAGTTTGGGCGGGTTGGTCCCAGGGGGCACAGGTGGTTATGGCGGCTGCCTCGCGCGGTTTTGCTCAGGTCAGCAAGGCAATCACTTTGGCCGGGTTCCCCCGCTTTGTAGCTGGGCCGCAGTGGCCTGCCGGAATGACAGCGGATACCTTTGAAGCGTTCCGGGAACAGGTGTCTCAAAATGCCGGCTTTGCCTGGCGGCGCTTTCAGCAACTTTTGATTCACGGCTGCCCCGATGGCTCGCAAGCCCGGCAGGAACTGCGCCCCTGGCTCGCAAGAGGGCCTTTAGTGAGCGACTTGAACCTGGCGCGGGGGCTGGATTGGTTGGGTAGCGAAGACCAGCGGTCTCTGTGGAGTGCTCTACCCGTGCCGACACTTCATCTCCAGGCAAGCGAGGATGTGGTCGTCCAGTGCTGGGAGCACACGTTTCATCCGTCTCAAATCGCCAAGGTCGTTTCGGTCCCCGGTATGACCCATTGGCCTCGAGGGCAGGCGCTTTCGCGTTGCCATGACGAAATCCTTCGGTTTGTTTTCGGCAAGGAGGTTCAATGGACCCTGTAACAGCCAACGCCCACGACTGGGTGCCTCCGAAATCCACAATTGCTCGCGACTTCGGCTCCGCTTCCCATACCTACAATCCCGCTGCCCGGCTGCAGCGCTATATGGGGCAAGTCCTGCTGGACCAGTTGAAAGAAGGGCTTCGTCAGGCCCAATGCGCGGATGGACCCCAGATACTCGATCTGGGCAGCGGCACCGGGTGGTTTACGGGGCAGTTGGCGTCGATTCCGGGGAGCCAGGTGACCGGTGTTGATATTGCCGCGGGAATGCTTCGTTACGCCCGATCGGTCAACCCGAGCGGCATTCGTTGGATCGAGGCTGATGCCGAGGCGTTGCCGTTGCCGGACAACAGTGTGGACGTGGTCTTCAGTAATTTGATGATTCAGTGGTGCCGTGACCCGGCCGGCGTGCTTGCCGAATGCCGTCGGGTTCTGCGCCCAGGCGGTCGGCTACTGGTGTCGACATTGCTGGAGGGTACCCTCGACGAACTTAGGGAAGCCTGGTACAGGGCAGACCCCGGGCATCAGCATGTGAATCGTTTTGAACCGGAAGCGCGTTTTCGGGAACTGGCATTCGAAACGCTCCCGGCCCCGCAACTGGCGATCGAGACGATTTCACTGGATTATCCCTCACCGCTGGCCCTACTGGCGGAGCTCAAGGCTATCGGTGCCGGGTACAAAGGCGTATCGCGGCGTCAAAGCGCAACCGCGCCTGGCCGTTTGCGGGCCATGTGCGGTTATTATCCTCAAAACGGGGAAGGCCGAATACAGGCAACTTACACATCGGCATGGCTGAGTTGCTGTCTGCCGGACTGACATGGGGTTAATTGATCTATGGCCAGAAAGAATTACTTTGTGACGGGTACCGACACCGGTGTGGGAAAAACACTGGTGTCTGCTGCGATTCTTGAGGCAGCCGCAACCCTGGGGAAGAAAACGCTTGCGATGAAACCGGTGGCGTCTGGTTGCGACGAAACACCGGAAGGTCTGCGCAATGAAGATGCGTTGATACTGATGGAATCCATGTCGGAACCGTTGCCTTACGATCAGGTGAACCCGGTAGCCTTGCTGCCCGCCATCGCGCCCCATGTGGCAGCTGCCCAAGCGGGGCGGCACCTCACCGCGGAACGTTTGGTTGGATTCTGCCGCGGGCTGCAGATGCGTCCCGCGGATTTGCTGTTGGTGGAGGGCGCTGGGGGTTGGCGGGTACCGCTCAATGACCGTGAAACCTACGCCGCCATGCCCGTCGCTCTGGGCATGCCTGTCATTATGGTGGTACCCCTGAAGCTGGGCTGTATCAACCATGCATTGTTAACTGCTGAAGCTATCCACCGCGATGGCTTGTCTATCGCAGGTTGGGTGGCCAATCGACCGGACCCAGCGGCCATGACCTGTGAGCAGGAAACCCTCGACTATCTGATTCGGAACCTGCCTGCGCCATGCCTGGGTGTGTTGCCATGGCAGGAGCGTGCCGATCCGCGGGAGCTGGCCAAGGTCCTGGATCTTGCCGTTTTGTTTGAAAATTGACCAAATGTGTGGCCTACTGGTGTCAATATATGGTCATTGGGCTGCGCAGTTATGATCAGCAATACATTAGGCATTGGTATTCAGGGCATCCAGGACGGCATGCAAGGCATGGAAAACGCCGCCCGCAGGATTGCCCGGGGTGGGGTTGATGGCCCCCAGGGCACGGCAGAAGGTGTCGGTGGTCTCGTGGAACCGATTATTGATCTAAAGCTGTACGAGCGCAGTGTTGAAGCCTCGGCCCAGGTAGTGAAAACCGCCGACGAAACCCTGGGCACGCTTCTGGATATTACTGCCTGAACCCTCTCAGGGCGATTCAGGTCCTGTTCAGGCCCTTATGATGTGACGACCTGTCTGCTGACATGATGATTTCGGGCTATCTTCCGTCAATGGCTCCTGTCTTTCCTCCACCTTCCGGTGGCGCAGGGGATACGGTTTCGGGTGCCCCCCTCCAGCCGTCTTCGGACGCATCACCTCAACCTCGAACATCTCCTGAAACCTCCGGGTCTGGCCGCGTCGCTGACGGTAATGCCGCGGAAGATCCTACCCGCCCGCAGGGTTCCAGAGCTGAGAATGCTCAGGGCCTGGATGAGGCGGAACTGAAACAGCTTACGGAACTGAAAGCCCGCGACCGTGAGGTTCGTGCCCATGAGGCGGCCCATCAGGCGGTTGGTGGCCAGTACGCTGGCTCCATTTCCTACGTCTATGAGCGAGGCGCCGATGGTGCTCAGTACGCCGTCGGAGGCGAGGTCTCGATCAGCACCTCGCCCGTGCGGGGAGATCCCCAGGCGACAATCGATAAAATGCGTGTGGTCAGGGCTGCAGCGTTGGCACCGGCAGAGCCTTCCTCGCAGGACCGGGCGGTGGCGGCAGAGGCCATGCAGTTGATGCTACAGGCACAAGCTGAACTCTCCTCAGAGTTGGGCCGCACCGACGAGTCCGGGCAATCTGGAGTGTCCGAGGACGAGGCTGGTGACGAAACCAGTGCAAAGCAGTCGCGGGAAGCGACGAATGCCTATCAGGTCATCTCCGGCATCGGGAGCAACGGTGTAAGCGCCTATACCTCTTCATCCTTTCGGGCAACCGCCTGAAAAAGCTGCTTTTTAGTCTCAAGCCTCCCCGTTTGCCTAAACCATCGGTAAACATTCGCGACAAAACACAACACAAATTTTGATTGCGGCTATTGACAATTCCGTGCCTCTAAACGTATGTTTCAAACAAGTGTTTTATTGGCGTTCGGCTTCCCTTGCTGAGCGTATGAGTAAATCCCGAGGCTGATTGTTGTGACCGTGTCGCAGCTGAGACCGAAAACCTGAGGTGGATTCCATGCCTGACTACAAAGCGCCCCTACGTGACATTAAATTTGTAATGAATGAGCTGCTGGACAGCGAGCAGCACTACGCCAATCTGGAAGGCGCCGAAGATGCAACTCCGGATATGGTCGATGCCATCATCGGGGAAGGTGCCAAGTTCTGTGAGCAGGTTCTGTCTCCGCTGAACCAGGTGGGCGATAAGGAAGGCTGTACCTGGAGCGAAGACGGCGTGAAAACGCCAACCGGCTTCAAAGAGGCCTATCAGCAGTACGTGGAAGGCGGCTGGCCATCCATGACCGCTGATCCCAATTATGGCGGTCAGGGCCTGCCACACTCACTTGGCTTGGTGATGAGTGAGATGGTCGGTACCGCTAACTGGTCTTTTGGCATGTACCCTGGCCTCAGCCATGGCGCCACCAATACCATTGAGGCCCACGGCACAGAAGAGCAGAAGCAGACCTACCTGACCAAACTGATCAGTGGCGAGTGGACCGGCACAATGTGTCTGACCGAGCCGCACTGTGGCTCTGATTTGGGCACCTTGCGCACCAAAGCAGAGCCGAATGCCGATGGCACTTACGCCATCACCGGCACCAAGATATTCATTTCTGCCGGTGAGCACGACATGGCCGAGAACATCGTCCATATCGTACTGGCGCGACTTCCGGGAGCACCGGAAGGCACCAAGGGTATCTCCCTGTTTATCGTGCCCAAGCAGTTGCCTAACGACGATGGCTCATCCGGTGAGCGCAACGCGGTTTCCTGTGGCTCCATCGAGCACAAAATGGGTATCCACGGCAACTCCACCTGCGTAATGAACTTCGACGGCGCTAAAGGCTGGCTGATTGGTCCCGAGAACAAGGGCCTGAACTGTATGTTCACCTTTATGAACACTGCCCGTATCGGTACCGCCATCCAGGGTCTGGGTGCCGCTGAGCTTGGCTTTCAGGGCTCGCTGGCCTACGCCAAGGATCGTCTGGCCATGCGCTCTCTTAGCGGTCCGAAGAATCCGGAAGGTATTGCTGATCCGATCATCGTGCATCCCGACGTACGCCGTATGCTGCTGACTCAAAAAACCGTCGCCGAAGGCGCCCGTGCACTGATCTACCTTACCGCGCAGCAGGCCGATATCGTTCACAGTGGCAAGACCGAGGAAGAGCGTAAGGCTGCTGACGAGGCTCTGGGCTTCCTGACTCCGATTGCCAAGGCCTTCCTGACTGAGATTGGCTACGAAGCTGCCAACCTGGGTATGCAGGTGTTTGGTGGCCACGGCTTTATCTCCGAGTGGGGCATGGAGCAGAATGTTCGTGATTCCCGTATTGGTATGATCTACGAGGGGACGACGGGTATTCAGGCGCTTGATCTGTTGGGCCGCAAAGTTCTTATGACCCAGGGTGAGTCGCTGAAAGGCTTTACCAAGCAGGTTCATGTATTCTGCAAGGAAAACGCTGACAACGAGCAACTCAAGGAATTCGTTGAGCCGCTGGCGGCCCTGAACAAGGAGTGGGGCGATCTGACCATGAAGGTTGGCATGACAGCCATGAAGAACCGCGAGGAAGTGGGAGCCGCGTCTGTGGATTACCTGATGTACTCCGGTTACGCTGTGTTCGCCTATCTGTGGGCCCGTATGGCCAAGGTCGCGCTGGACAAGATGGTGGAAGGCACAACCGAAGAAATGTTCTATAACGCCAAGATCCAGACAGCGCGCTTCTATTTCAAGCGCATGTTGCCGCGCACCAAAGGGCATGCCGAAAGCATGCTGGCTGGCTCCGACAGCCTGATGGACATGCCCGAAGAAGCCTTCGCCTTATAAGGCGGGCTTCAGGGAACCAGAAAAAGCCCGCTCTCTCAGGAGGCGGGCTTTTTTGTTGCCATAGCCGCCGGGGCTCATGAGTTGGGGCCGCCGATAGGGTAGAATGGGTCCGATAAAAATAACCTGTGCGGACACATAGCCGAGGAAGTGATCAGGGCCAAAGGTCCATTGTTGTTCACTTCGCAGACTGACTGAATTTTGGAGAGTTTTGAGATGGCTGATTATCAGGCACCTTTACGTGACATGCGCTTTGTCCTGAATGAAGTATTTGATGCGCCGGCCCTTTGGGCATCGCTGCCCAAAGTGGCGGAGAACGTTGACCCGGATACCGCCGACGCCATTCTGGAAGAAGCCGGTAAGATTACCAGTGGTGTGCTGGCTCCTCTGAACCGCGAGGGTGATGAGCAGGGCTGCAAATGGAATGACGGCGACGTGTCCACGCCAGAGGGGTTTCGCGAGGCCTATCAGACCATCGTTGAGGGCGGCTGGAACGGTCTGGGCGGCAACCCGGAGTTTGGCGGTATGGGCATGCCGAAAACCCTGGTGGCCCAGTTCGAGGAAATGATGCAAGCCGCCAACATGGCCTTCGGTCTTGCTCCGATGCTGACGGCGGGTGCGTGCCTTGCCCTGGATGCCCACGGCAGTCAGGAGCTCAAGGAAAAGTACTTGCCCAACATGTACGCAGGTACCTGGTCTGGCGCCATGGATCTCACCGAGCCTCATGCGGGTACGGATCTGGGTATTATCCGCACCAAAGCTGAGCCCAATGGCGATGGCTCCTTCAGTGTGACGGGCACCAAGATTTTCATTACCTGGGGCGAGCACGACATGGCGGAGAACATCATCCACCTTGTGCTGGCGAAGCTGCCGGATGCTCCCAAAGGGCCCAAGGGTATTTCCCTGTTTTTGGTGCCCAAGTTTGACGTAAACGAAGACGGTTCCCTTGGCGAGCGCAACAGCCTGAGCTGTGGTTCCCTGGAGAAGAAGATGGGCATCAAAGGGTCCGCTACTTGCGTAATGAACTTCGACGGTGCCAGGGGCTGGCTGGTTGGCGAAGAAAACAAGGGGCTGGCCGCCATGTTTACCATGATGAACTATGAGCGCCTGGGCGTTGGCATTCAGGGCATTGGCGCTGCGGAAGCCTCGCTGCAGAGCGCTCGTGAATACGCCCTTGAGCGCATCCAGAGCCGAGCGCCCACAGGTGCCCAGCAGCCGGAGAAGGCCGCTGACCCGATTCTGGTTCACCCTGATGTGCGCCGCATGCTGCTGACCATGAAAGGTTATGTGGAAGGGGGGCGTGCGTTCTCCACCTATGTTGCCCAGTGGCTGGATATTGCCAAGTATTCCGACGATGACGAACGCCGCAAGCATGCCGAGGGTATGGTGGCGCTGCTGACACCGGTGGCGAAGGCTTTCCTGACCGATCGCGGCCTGGACGCCTGCATCATGGGCCAGCAGGTCTTTGGTGGCCACGGCTTTATCCGGGAGTGGGGCCAGGAACAACTGGTTCGCGACTGCCGGATAACCCAGATCTACGAAGGTACGAACGGTATCCAGGCGCTGGACCTGATGGGGCGGAAAGTGGTTGGCAGCCAAGGCAAGCTTTATGAGCTATTTGCCGAGGACGTGGCTACCTTCATCGAGGAAAACAGCAGCGACGAGAACTTGCGCCCCTACCTGGAACCATTGGCGGCAGCATTTGAGCGCCTGTCGGATGTGACCGAGCATGTGATCAAGCAGGCCGGTGACAATCCGGACGCTGTTGGCGCGGCTTCCGTGGACTACCTCGACCTGTTTGGCCTGACGGCCCTCGGCTATATGTGGGTCAAAATGGTTAAAGTCGCGGCACCGAAGGCCGATGGTGACACCTCCGGCTTCTACACCGGCAAGGTGAAGAGCGCACGCTTCTACTTCGACCGATTGCTGCCAAAGACCGTCGCACTGGCCGAAGGCATTCGCAGCGGTAGCGACTCGATGATGGCGCTGACGGCTGAGGAGTTCTGAACCGTCGGCAGTCAACAAAAAGGCAGGCCCGCGGGCCAAGCCGTTCACCTAAAGTGGATCTGAACGGCTTGGCCTAGCCCGAAAAGGCGCTATACTACTGGACATCCAGACAGTATGGTGCCTTTTTTCATGAGAAAGAAATCTTGCCAGAAGGATTGGCCGCGAGTTCCGGAAAGGTTCGAGGGAATTCAAGTTAACGGCTGTGGGGCACCGGATTGCGAGAATTTTGGTCTCTCGCCTGTCCCCGAAGAAAGGATATGCAAGGAATCTAATAGAGAAACGGATGATCGTCAAATTCCGGAGATGCCGGAACCTTTCAGAATTCAGGGAACGGGTCTCAATTCTGCCGCGCTAGCCTGCAAATCCTGTGAAACCAGAAAACAATTCGGTAATTATTCCGGCAGCATCACCTCTGCACTTAAAAGTAACCAGGCGGTCGCTGAGGAACTTCACCGCATCAGCCGATATCTTTCGGGTCCTGACTTAAGTTGTCCCAACGGCTGCACGAACGAGGGCGGCGAAATAAAGCGACGTGGGAAAACGGCCTCAGGCTCTCAACGCTATCAATGCCTCTCCTGCCGGAAGACATTTACACCCAAGAAAAGAAACCGCGTCCATCGAAGACCCGAAACGAACAAACAATTCTTCAAGCTTCTCGTTAATCGCGTTCCTTTGCGCCGAATCGCTGAAATCCTGTCTATCCATCCAAAAACACTCTACGGAAAAATAGATTTCCTGCACCGTCAGTGCCTGGACTTTGCAAGTCGGCGAGAAGTTGAGCTGAAAAAAATGGGCCGTGATCGACTGTATCTTGCGACAGATCGTCAGGTGCAGATCAGCAACTGGACGCAGCGGAAAGATAAGCGGAACTGTGAGGTTTATGGAATCGCTACGGCCTGCCTCCGAACCGGTTACGTGTTCGCCTTCAATTTCAATTTTGATGCGAGCGTCGATCAAGATCAGATAGAAAAACACGCTATCGAGATTGGTGATTATGACCGTCCCAAGTACCATCGCAATTACGCAAGGGTGTGGCTGAAGCAGGAGTTTGCAGATGCCACCAAACGCTCCTCAAGCCGTTTAGAGCGCCTGGCAGCAGGGTCCTTGGTGGAAGAGGTGCAACGCAAGGCCGCCTTCGATAGCAGCGTTAATGTGAGTGGATCATCTGAGGATTTTGATTCCACAACGCGTCTTCCGGCTAAAGGCGTTTTGATTCACAACGAATACACCATGGCAGCCCATTTCTTTTTGTTGAGGCATCTACTGGGTTCTGTAGAGCGAACTCGTTTTTATATGGACCAGGACACCGGAATGCGAGGTGCCTATATCGCAGCGTTCCGCGACAAAATACTGAATGGGGAATCGGATGGATTCCTGATCAGGGCAAGCAAAGAAAAAACCGTCGATGCCAAGCGGCAATTAGTTCGAGATGCTCAAGAATTGATCGGCGAGTATGCTGGCGTTGCCTTCCTGAAAATGTCCCGGAAGGAGCGAAAGGCAGTTATCAATCAAATGTTGATCGACCGAATTCAAAAACCACTGTCGTTTCCGAATTCCCCCGAGAAATGGGTTCAACATCCGGAAGCCACAATGGTGGAATCGGAAAAAATGATCGCGGCCATCACTGGGATCGACCGTTACTCACTCGACCATCAAGCGAGCCTTCTTCAGATGGGGTCACTGCATGCGGTAGATCGATTCTTTATGCAAATCCGGCGAGCCATAAGTTGTTTTGAACGACCATTTGGATCCGGCACCAGTGGAAGACGCATCTGGTACGGTTACTCACCATATAATCCGGACAGGTACAGCCAACTTGGAGACATCTACCGGGTTTATTACAACTTCTGCAAAACCAATGATAAAGGTAAGACTCCGGCGATGCGATTGGGACTCGCAAAAGGCCCGGTAGACCTAGAAAAGATCATCTATCTCGACAAATACGCGAAGACCAGCGCATAAAAAAGGGCCAGTGGATAAATCCACCGACCCTCTTTGTCGCCCGGCCTGGCCAAACCAGATCCACTTTAGGTGAACGGCTTGCCCGCGGGCCTGCCTTTTTAATGCTGCTCTATGTACTCGCTTACAGGTTTTCTACCCGGCCAGGATCAAGAACAAAAGGGTTTTCGTTACCCTGGATGTCGGCAATCTGTCGATGGCGGACAAGCTCCCTATCATCTGGCGGGTCGATCCGGTTCCAGCTCTTGAACACCCGGAAAGCGCCCGCCCAGGGCAGGTCATAGGTGTTCACCATATAGGCCACCGTGCGGGCAATATCGCCTTTCACCTTTTGCGGTGGTTCAAAAAACTGCGCGCTCTCGCGAATTCCGCACTCGTCGGGCTTGCTTGCATCGCCCAGTTCCTCGTAGATCGCGTTTCTTCTGGACATTTCAATACGACTGCGAACGGGAACCATGTTGTGAAGATCCGATGCAATCTGCCGGTATCTGTCATCATCGTCGCATTGACTGCTGGTGCCACACCCAAGCGCATTGCGAACTTTTGCCAGAGGGTATACATAGCCTTCCGTGAGGACAAAGCCTTTGCTTTTGAATGGGGTGCCGCAGAAGAAGGAATTGCCGCCCTGGGCATACAGTTTGCCCCAGAATTCGTTGTTCACAACGGTATCCGGATCACTGAAGCGGGTGTTCTGGCTAATGACGAGAGACGGGATAAGCAAGGCTGCCAGTGCGACCAAAACAACGTTTTTAGTTTTCATAGGCCATTTATACCTCTCAGCGCGTGAGAGCGCCTTTGCTAATCGGGCCATGAAGGGCAGTAATTAAACCTGGCCAGTCAGAAAAATGACGGTTCATTCATTTATATTGAGAAGTATGACACAGAGGCCCCGCCGGGAAAGAGCCTCTGTGTGGCTATTTGTGGCATTATGTTAACCGGTTAACATTTTACTTCTTTCGGTTACGTATATTCCGGTAGCCCGTTCTCAAATCTTCGCCCAACTTATGGGCGGTCTGGCGAGCCTCTTTTGACGCGTCTTCGGCATCGTGAAGAATGTAATCGAGTTTGCTGCGAAACCGTTCCCAGTCCTTCTCCAGATCGTCCCACTCGTCTTTCACGTCTTCATGGGCCAGATGCATCTGAACCCGCGCTTCGTCACGGTACTGTTTAATTTTTTCAGACAGTTTTTTCAGTTCGTCCTGGAAGCTCATATCATGCACCTCCTTTAACAGTTAACGACTATACGATGCTACCGAATGTCGAAAACTGTCAAGCTGGATTGACGGCTATTTCATAGCGTCATGCGCGCCTTGCAAGCAAGGTGATCAGGTCATGTAGGTAGTGCCAGGGTGAGAGAGTATCAAAGCCTTTGGCGGCTCTGTCTGTGGTGCTGCATAGCTCCAGTGCGCTGTTGAGTTGGTGGCGGTTCAGGCGGCGTGCAGCTTGTTCGACGGCCTTGGCGCGCTGGGGTTGGAATACGCCGCGTTTCTTCAGGAAGCCGGCGGTATTCTCTCGTTGGGCAGCAGCGATATTCAGCTCCATGGTAAGGTTCAGGTCCCGTGTCAGCACCGCCAGCAATCCCAGCGGGTTCTCGCCTTCCTGCTGAAGAACACCGACGATTTTGCGGGCGTGGGCGGCCCGGCCGGCGAGGAGTTCTGTCACCAGTTCAAAACCGTTGAAGCGGGAGCTGTCCTGAACAGCCTGTTCCACGGCGTCTTCGTCGATGGTGGCGCCGGAATCCAGCAACGCCAGGCGATCCAGTTCCTGGCTCGCTGCCAGGAGGTTACCCTCGAGTCGTTCTGCCAGGATGTCCAGTGCACCGCGGGTGAGGCTGAGGCCATGGTTACGAGCCCGCTGTTGCAGCCAGCCGGGGAATTTATCAGTATCAATGGGCCAAACCGGCACGTGCACGCCTTTGTCTTGCAACTCCTTGTACCACTTCCGTCGGGTTTCGGCGGCGTCCAGACGTGCGCTGATCAGTAGCAGTACAATGTCGTCGGGAGGGTTCTTTAAAACGCTTTCAAGAATCGCACGGCCATCCCCCAATTTGCCGGAGGGCAGGTGTATTTCGATACGGCGCTTCTCGGCAAACAGCGATAGCGCACCAAATTCTTCGCCTACGCGGTTCCAGTCCAGTTGCTGGTCAGCGTGGAAGGTTACCCGGTCCTGATAACCGGCTTCTCGCGCGGTCTTCCGGATCTGGTCGCAGCATTCCTGAACCAGCAGGGGTTCATCGCCCGACACCAGGTAGACTGGCGACAGACCTTTTTGGAGAAGCTGGGGGAGCTGGTGGGCCTGGGTCTTCATGGCTGACCACTGTCTTGATGACGTGTCTGTTCCGCGTCCTTCTTTATCTGTTCTATGCGTGCACGGTCAAGGGGCGCCAGACGAAAGATGATCTGCTGGGCGAGACGGTCGTAGAGTTGCTCCCGAAGGGCTTCCTCTTCCCGTTGCTTGGCCAGTACATTGGTTTCGTCGTAGCGGTAGGTTTCGCTGCTGCTGAGGTCAGCTGGCGCTATCAGCGGAACCTTGTCGGACGTCAGCACTTCAATATCAACCGTCTGCCGAAGTGTATACTCAGCTGCGGCAGCGGTTACTGTAATGGCGCTGGCCCGGCGTTCCCGGCGGAAGTTGCTGATGTTAAGCACATAATCGGCGTTCTCGGCCGGCTGAAGGTTGATATTGCCCAACTCCAGTTGTGTCTTCACTGAGCTACACAGTTGTTCAGGTACATTGCGGGAACAATCAACTGCAAGCGGCTGTAATGCGGATGACACCGGTGGAGCACCTCGCAACTGAAACCCGCACCCTGACACCAGAAGTGAAAGGGTGAGGCCAGCCAGAAGTGTCTTGGGGGAGCTGGCCAGGAGGTTCATATCAGTTCGCTACCACGTTCACGAGTTTGCCTGGCACAACGATGACCTTTCGCACGGTTTTACCCTCAGTGAAACGGACAACGTTCTCATTTTCGAGTGCCAGAGCCTCCAGCGCGCTTTTCTCAATGTTTGCTGGAACGTCGGCCTTTGCCCTGACTTTGCCATTCACCTGCAGGACAACCTGAATCTCGCTGCGAACCATCGCGTCCTTGTCTGCCTCGGGCCAGGGCGCGTCGACCACAGGCTCGTCGTGACCCAGTGCGTGCCACAACTGATGACAAATATGGGGAACGATTGGAGACAGGACAAGTACCGCGGTATCCAGTGCTTCCTGGCGCACCGCCAGGCTCTGGGGCTCCTCGTCTGTCAGTTTGCTGACATCGTTGAGCAGTTCCATTACCGCTGCGATGGAGGTGTTGAACGTCAACCGTCGGCTGACGTCATCGCTCACCTTGGCAATGGTTTCATGGGTCTTGCGACGAAGGTTGCGCTGGCCTTCACTGAGGTTGGTGGTATCCAGAGCAGGAACCGTTCCGCTTTCAGTGTGTTCGCTGACCATGCGCCACAGGCGTTTGAGGAAACGGTGGGCACCCTCAACGCCGCTGTCGGACCATTCCAGGGATTGCTCCGGAGGCGCCGCAAACATCATGAACAGGCGCACGGTATCGGCGCCGTGTTCATCGATAATCGCCTGGGGATCAATGCCGTTGTTCTTGGACTTGGACATTTTGGTCACGCCACCAGCAACAACCGGCTTGCCGTCGTCTTTATGAACAGCACGAATTACCTGGCCCTTATCGTCCTTCTCGGTGACCACATCGGCCGGCGAGATCCAGATCTTGCCGCCGTTGTCGTCCTCGCGGTAGTAGGTTTCCGCAAGCACCATGCCCTGACACAGCAGGCGGTTGAAGGGTTCGGAACTGTTGACCAGCCCCACATCCCGCAGCAGTTTATGAAAGAATCGTGCGTACAGCAGGTGCAGGATCGCATGCTCGATACCACCGATGTACTGATCCACCGGCAGCCAGTAGTTGGCCGCAGCCGGGTCCAGCATGCCCTTGTCGTAGTTGGGGCTGCAGAAGCGGGCGTAGTACCAGGACGATTCCATAAAGGTGTCGAAGGTGTCGGTCTCCAGTGTTGCAGGCTGGCCTTCGTAGCTGGTCTTGGCCCACTCCGGGTCGGCCTTGATGGGCGACTGTACGCCGTCCATCTCCACGTCCTCGGGAAGTGTGATCGGCAACTGGTTGTCTGGCACCGGACGTTCCGTACCGTCTTCCAGTGTCATCATCGGAATCGGTGCGCCCCAGTAGCGTTGGCGCGACACGCCCCAGTCCCGAAGGCGATAGTTGACTGTGCGCTTGCCAATGCCGCTTTCTTCCAGGTGATCGGCGATTGCGTCAAACGCTTCCGCACTGGTCAGGCCGTTGTATTTTCCGGAAGAAACCAGAACGCCTTTTTCGATGAAGGCATGCTCCTGAACGTCGATTTCGCGGCTGTCCGTGGCAGCGATAACCTGTTTGATGGGCAGGCGATACTTGAGCGCGAACTCGTGGTCACGATCGTCATGGCCGGGCACGGCCATCAGTGCGCCGGTGCCATACTCCATCAGCACGAAGTTGGCGACGTAAACAGGAATTTCTTCCTGCGTCAGCGGATGAATGGCCTTGTAGCCGGTATCAATGCCTTTCTTTTCCATGGTTGCCATATCCGCTTCGGCAACCTTGCTGTTGCGGCATTGCTCGACAAACTCAGCGACTTCGCGATAGCGCTCGGAAGCGGCCTTGGCAATGGGGTGTTCGGCGGCCACGGCCATGTATGTCACGCCCATGAGTGTGTCCGGGCGGGTGGTGTAGACGTCCAGTGCGTCCTCGCGGCCTTTGAGGGGAAAGGTCAGCTCGGTGCCCACCGATTTGCCAATCCAGTTCCGCTGCATGGTCTTGACCTGCTCGGGCCAGTCTTCCAACTCGTCCAGGTCATTCAGCAATTCTTCGGCATAGTCGGTAATGCGGATAAACCATTGGGGAATCTTTTTCTGCTCGACCAATGCGCCGGAGCGCCAGCCACGGCCATCAACCACCTGTTCATTGGCCAGTACCGTCTGGTCAATCGGGTCCCAGTTGACGGTGGACATCTTCTTGTACACCAGGCCTTTCTCGTAAAGACGGGCGAAGAACCATTGCTCCCAGCGATAGTAGTCCGGTTTACAGGTGGCCAGCTCGCGGTTCCAGTCGTAACCGAAGCCCAATTGCTTGAGCTGGTTTTTCATGTAGGCAATATTGGCGTGGGTCCACTTCGCGGGTGCGGTCTTGTTGGCGATGGCGGCGTTTTCAGCGGGCAGGCCGAACGCATCCCAGCCCATGGGCTGCATGACATTCTTGCCCTGCATACGCTGGTAGCGGGAAATGACGTCGCCGATGGTGTAGTTGCGCACGTGCCCCATGTGCAGTTTGCCGCTGGGGTAGGGGAACATGGACAGGCAGTAGTATTTGGGTTTGCCCGGTTCTTCCTTCACCGTGAACGTGTTGTTCTCTTCCCAATAGGTACGGGCTTGTTGTTCAACATCGCGCGGATTGTATTGCTGGTCCATTCCTGCCATTACCAAAGTTACCCTTTATCAGACCGTATCAAAAAAGATGTGCGAAGCGGCCGGACATTCTAACGCACACAAGGCTTAACAGGTAGTCTGCCAATTTGCCGATACTGTGCCATGCTTGGGGTTATGGTGGAGGGCAGAACGGGTATGGCTGTCCAGGGCACGCTGTAAATACATCCCTGTACGCTTGACAAAAACATCCATGTTTTTGACATCCCTGGACAGCCATACCCGCTCTGCCCCGGACCCTGGGAGTCAGGCTTACAAGGCAACTGCCAATGTCTGGTGTCGGGATGGCGGTGGCCTTTGCGGGACTGTCTGCAGCATGGATGCTGCAGTCAAGCTTACATGGACGTATTTACTGCGTGTCCCGCAAAGGCCACCGGCAGCCCGACACGGCACCTGTAACCCGGTATAAGGAGCTGTCATGACCGAACCAGAACGCAATCATCTCTCAGGCAGGGCTCTCGAGGCCTACGACCGCATGTTGGAGCGGGTCCAGGCCCGGCTCAGTGATATGGAGAACACCACTCGCGATACCCTGAAAGAGGAAATCGAGCGGGCGGTGGAGTTTGAGTATGAACTGGCAGAGATGACCCGCGAAGAAGCGGACCTGCTTGGCGCGTATCTGCAGCGCGACCTTGAACACCTGCTGCATTTCGTGGAAGAAACCGGAGAAGGCCTGAAGGAGTGGTTGCAACTGGACATCTCCCTGCTGGAGCACCAGTTGGCGGATATGCTGTTCTCGGTGGCGGACAAGACCCGACTGGATACGCTCGAGCTGAACCAGAAACTGGAAAACCATGAGCCCAGCCAGTATATCAGCGGCGAAGTGGCCACCGCCGGCATGTTCAAATGCCTCAACTGCAGCCACATGCGCTGCCTGACCGCAACCAGCCACCTGGAACCCTGCGACGCCTGCGGCTCCCACTACTACAAACGCGTTACCAGCCGCTGGCCACGGAAGTCCGAATAGGCATAGGAAGACTAGGGGAGTCCAGCACAGAGCCAGAACGGCCAAGGGGTGGGGGTGCCTTTTCTGTCAGAGAAAGGTGTCCGAGCGCAGCGAGTTCTTTTTCCAAAGAAAAGGTACCCCCACCCCGTGGCCAGACACCAAAATGCAGGCTACTCAGTTCCGCGGAATCACCCGCTCCCGAACAAACACGATAAGAATCGCCGCCAGCGTCAGCACGGGCCAGGAACCGGATTGCATGTAGGGCGTATTGCCCTCCGCCGCATAGACCTCGCCAGTCATCACCGCGCGTTCAAACTGCGGTATGGTTTCGGTGATCTGGCCCTTCTCGTCAATAATAGCGGTTACACCATTATTCGTGCCCCGCAGCATATAACGACCGGTTTCCAGAGCTCGCATACGGGCGATCTGTAGGTGTTGCAGCGGGCCAATGGAATCGCCAAACCAGCCATCGTTGCTGATGGTCAGCAGTATGTCACTGTTGCGGGCGTTGGTGGCGACAAAATCCGGATAGGCCACTTCGTAGCAGATAAACGGCATGATGTTCGTGCCACTGGCCTCAAGTGGCGACTGATTGGCTGGCCCCCGGCTGAAGCTGGACATAGGAAGGTCGAAAAAACCGATCAGGCCGCGAAGCCACTGCTGCAGCGGCACATATTCCCCAAACGGCACCAGCTTCTGCTTGTGGTAGATGCCGCCGCCATTACCAATCGCCATGATGCTGTTGTGATAGGTAAAGTCTTCAATGCGGTCACTGAAGCCATACCAGGGGATGCCGGTAATCAGTGTGCTGTTCTCTCCCAACTCTGCACCGATGTGGTCGATGATCTTGCCAGCCTGGTCCTGGGGAATCGGAATAGCGGTTTCCGGCCACAGAATCAGGTCGGTATCCCAGTGGTCTTCTGTCAGCTCCAGGTATGCCACGATCTGGTCCCGGAGGAAGTCCGGGTCCCACTTGATTTGCTGAGGAATGTTGCCCTGCATCGCGACAAACGTGGTTGGTTCCGTCTGCAGGGTCGTCCATTGAGCCTGAGAAAAAGCCGGGCCGGTTACCCAGGGCAGCAGCACCACGCCGGCGACGAAAGCCGTGCTGGCATAGCGGGCTTTCCGGGCCAGCCACCAACAGCCTGGAATTGCGCAACCGGTGACGGTCACCCAAAACGTAATGCCGTGGACGCCGGTTAAGGGTGCGAAGCCGCCCAGAGGCCCATCAACGTGGGCGGTGCCCAGGTACAGCCAGGGAAAACCCGTTAGTAGCCAGCTCCTAACCCAGTCACAGAGTATCCATACCGCCGGAAACAGGATCAGCCGCCTGATCGCGTTGCTCTTGCCGAGTTTGCCCCAGGCCCAGAATGCCAGGCCATGGAAAAGGGCAAGCCCCGCCACAAAAATAACCGTCAGGACGAAAGCCAGCGGAACAGACGTGTTGCCGTGTTCACTGATACTGATGTAGACCCAGCTTGCGCCCGTACCGAACAGCCCCAGTCCGACCAGCCAGCCCGCCCGAAACAGCTTTTGCGGGGCGAGCGGCAGGCAGCAAAACAGTATCAGCGCGACCGACAACGGCCCCAGCCACCACCAGTTAAAGGGCGAAAAGGTGAGTGTTTGCAGCGCACCGGCGACGAGCAGGACGGCCGCTCGCAGCCAGGCATGTTCAGAAAGGGCGGATGTCAGTACGGAGGTTCGGGTTGTTGTATTACTGGTCATCACCACGCGTTACCTGCAGCAGACGGATAACACGGTTATCGGCGTTGGCGATGGTGAACTGCAGCCCGCCAAACTCCACCGACTCGCCCCGCCTGGGCAGGTGACCGAATTCCTTGAGCACAACACCGCCAATGGTGTCGAACTCCTCTTCGTCCAGCTCGGTTTCAAAGAATTCGTTAAAGTCGTCGACGGGGGTGACTGCCTTCACGGCGTAAGTGCCATCGCCGCGGGCCTTGATGTGGGTTTCCTCGTCGAAGTCATGTTCGTCTTCGATTTCGCCCACGATCTGTTCCAACACATCCTCAATGGTGATCAGGCCGGCAGTACCGCCGTATTCGTCAACCACAATGGCCATGTGGTTGCGGGTTTCCTTGAACTCTTTTAATAGCTGGTTCAGGCGCTTGCTCTCGGGTACGAACGTGGGAGGGCGAAGAATCTCGCGGATTCGGGTCCAGTTGACGTCGCTATTCAGGGCCAAGGGGAGCAGATCCTTGGCGAGCAGCACGCCAATGACATCGTCCTGGCTGTCGCCAATGACCGGGAAGCGGCTGTGGGCAGATGAAATGATTTCGCCCAGGAACTCTTTTGGATCCTGGGATGCCTTGACGGTGACCATTTGGGAGCGGGGAATCATGATTTCATCCACCCGCATGTCGATCACCTGCATGGCACCTTCGATGATGCTCATGGCATCGGTATCGATGATTTCCTGGGACTCGGCGTCCCGCAGGATTTCCAGCACGTCCTCAACGGACTCAGGCCCGCTGGAGAAGGCCTGTGATATACGCTCCAGCCAGGACTTGTTGCTGCCCTGACTGCGACTCGACTGATCGTCGTTCATGAGTCTTTTTCCGTTTCCTCTGTCTCGTAAGGATTGCTGAACCCGAGTTGCGCGAGCAACCGGATCTCGAGGGCTTCCATGACCTCGGCATCATTGTCTTCAATATGGTCGTAGCCCTGAAGGTGCAGCATACCGTGCACCACCATATGGGCCCAGTGTTCTATCAGCGTTTTCCGCTGCTCGACGGCCTCTTTCTCGACAACCGGAGCGCAGATGATCAGATCACCGGCCAACGGAACCGTTATACCGGCTGGCGCCTCAAATGGGAAGGACAGTACATTGGTTGGCCCTGATTTTCCGCGATACTGGCTGTTCAGGTCGGCGCTCTCATCGCTGGCAACGATACGGATCGTCACCTCGGATGGACTCTCGCCCAACCACGCGGCCCCTGCCCAGCGCTCAAACTCGACGTCTTCTGGCACCCCGGGCGTTTCGATGGCCCGCTGCACGTCCACTGTCAGTTCACTCACTGGCCTGTGGCGCTCCCGTCGTCAAAGGAATCATAAGCTTCGACAATCCGCTGCACCAACGGGTGACGCACCACATCCCGGGCCTCGAACCGTGTGAAACCAATACCGGATACTTTGCTCAGCACACCGGCCGCGTGAATCAGTCCGGAATTCTGCCCGCGGGGAAGATCGACCTGAGTGGTGTCGCCGGTGATCACGGCGGTGGAGCCAAACCCTATCCGCGTGAGGAACATTTTCATCTGTTCGCGGGTGGTGTTCTGGCTTTCATCCAGGATGATAAACGAATTGTTGAGCGTGCGGCCGCGCATGAAGGCCAGTGGGGCTATCTCAATCACGCTTTTTTCGATCAGCCGCGTCACATGATCAAAGCCCAGCATTTCGTAAAGGGCGTCATAAAGTGGGCGTAGGTAAGGGTCCACCTTCTGGGCCAGATCGCCCGGTAGAAAGCCGAGCTTTTCGCCGGCTTCCACGGCCGGCCGGACCAGCAGGATGCGCTTCACCTGTTCGTCTTTCAGTGCTTCAACCGCGCACGCCACCGCCAGCCAGGTTTTGCCGGTACCGGCGGGACCAATGCCAAAATTCACATCGTGGGTACGGATGTTGTGCACGTATTTCTGCTGGTTCTCGCCTCTGGGCTTGGCCTGCAGTTTCGGGGTTTTGATGACGGTTACGGCGCCCTTGTAAGGCACGTCATCCGGCAGCCGTTCGAATCCGGTCTCGCGGATAAACAGGTGAACCATGTCCGGCGAGATATCATCGTTGGCTTCGGTTTCCCGATACAGGTGCCGGACAACTTCAGTAGCGGCTGCCACGTGTTCAGTTTCACCTTCCACCCGGAAATGATGGCCGCGGCGGCCAATCTTGACGTTCATGCGCCGCTCAATGTGCTTCAGGTGCTCATCAAACTGGCCGCAAAGGGTGGTCAGCCGGCGCTGATCTACCGGGTGCAGGTCGAATTGTCTGTGATCGTTGGCGTTCAAAAGTGCTCCGTTTGTTTACTCCCTTTGCCTTCAGGGAGTGGGTATATCACGATTTGTGCTAGCGGGCGCGGGTCGGAGGACTGTTCCAAAAAACGCCCGTGAATACGTCCCTGTAGGGCTCGGTCGCGCCATCCCTGGCGCTCCACGTTTTTGGAACAGTCCTCCGACCCGCGCCCTTATTCAACTATGTGTAGGCCCGCTTCTTTAAATACAAGACCATTTGCACACTGCAGACACGAGAAGAGTTCGCGGAGAGTGGTGGGTACATCCTCCCAAAAATGTGCGGAGCCATGGATGGCGGAGCCCAAGCGCACAGGGATGTGCTTGTAGCGTTTTTTGGGAGGATGTACCCACCACTCGCCAATTACCAAGCCCCAGACGACTTGGGCCAAGGCTTAAAACATCTCGGAACCAACAGGCACACCACGCAGAGAGTTAGGCAGTGCCTCCCGAATCTCGACATCAATAAAGTGCCCAACCACCTCCGGATTCTCATGCCGGAAATTCACAATACGGTTGTTCTCGGTACGGCCCGCGTATTCACCGGGGTCCTTCTTGGACAAGCCTGTCACCAGAATACGCTGCGTCGTGCCCACCATCTTGCGACTGATGTCCATCACATTCTGGTTCAGTCGGTCCTGAAGAATGCTCAGGCGCTGTTTCTTCACCTCCAGTGGCGTGTCATCCGGCAGGTCCGCCGCCGGAGTGCCGGGCCGGGCGCTGTATATGAAGCTGAAGGACATATCAAAGCCGATATCGTTGATCAGCTTCATGGTGTCCTCAAAGTCTTTCTCGGTTTCACCGGGGAAGCCGATGATGAAATCCGAGGAGAAGCTGATGTCCGGGCGGATCTTGCGCAGGCGGCGGAGTTTGGATTTGTACTCCAGCGCCGTGTGACCGCGCTTCATGGCCGCCAGGACACGGTCCGAGCCACTTTGCACCGGCAAGTGCAGGTGGCTGACCAATTCTGGTACCTGCTCATAGGCTTCGATCAGCGAGTCCGAAAACTCCACCGGGTGTGAGGTGGTATACCGGATACGGTCAATACCGTCGATGGTGGCGATCAGGGTCACCAGCTCCGCCATGTCCATCACGTCGCCATCGTGGGTTTCGCCACGGTAGGCATTGACGTTCTGGCCCAACAGGTTCACCTCACGCACGCCCTGGCTGGCCAGGTGGGCGACTTCCGCGACCACGTCGTCCACCGGCCGACTGACTTCCTCGCCACGGGTGTAGGGCACCACGCAGAAAGTGCAGTATTTGCTGCAGCCTTCCATGATGGAGACGAACGCGGACGGGCCGTCGGCGCCGGGATCAGGCAGGTTGTCGAACTTCTCGATTTCCGGGAAGCTGACGTCTACCACGCCAACACCATTACCCTTGGCGCGGACTTCGGTGATCATGTCCGGCAGACGGTGCAGGGTTTGTGGGCCAAATACCATGTCCACGTAGGGTGCCCGGTCGATGATAGCCTGGCCTTCCTGGCTGGCGACGCAACCGCCGACGCCGATGATCAGGTCCGGTTTGCTGTTTTTCAGTTTCTTCCAGCGACCCAGTTGGTGGAACACTTTTTCCTGCGCTTTTTCGCGGATGGAGCAGGTGTTCAGCAACAGGATGTCCGCGTCATCCGGGGTGTCGGTCATTTCGACGGTTTCGCCGGTACGCAGCAGGTCTGCCATGCGTGATGAGTCGTACTCGTTCATCTGGCAGCCATGGGTCTTGATGTACAGCTTCTTGGCCATGAGTCTCAACGTGCTTGGTGTGTGATTTGCGCCGGAAGGTTGGGAGTGGCGCTTAAAAAAGTTAGCTGCACATTATAACGGGGTGATCAATCGGCAACCACCTTTGTCTCGGCAATCCTCTAAATCGCTTGTGGTAGTATTGGCTTTTTGGAGCACGAAGCGGCTGGGGGATGCTTTTTGAAAACACGCCGTAAATACGTCCATGTAGGCTCGGTCGGGCCATCCATGGCCCTCCACGGTTTTCAAAAAGCATCCCCCAACCGCTTCCCGTACCGATGTGCCAGAGCTGATCCCGTATAACCATGACCCCTGAACGCCTAGCCCGAATCAAACAAACCCTGGATACTCGCCAGCCCGATCTCAGCGTCCTCACCGACCAGGTCCACAAGCCTCGCAATCTGTCTGCCATCATCCGCTCCTGCGATGCCTTTGGTCTTGCCAACATGCATGTGGTCTGGCCGCGGGAAGGTTTCCGGGCCTTCCGCAAAACCGCTGGAGGCAGCTACAACTGGGTGACCACCCATACGCACCCCACCATGGACGATGCGGTTTCGGAGCTGAAAGGGCAGGGCCACAAACTCTACGCAGCGCAGCTTTCAGATCGGGCAATTGATTATCGGGAAGCAGATTTCACCGTGCCCTGCACGGTGATCATGGGTAATGAAGTGGATGGTGTCAGCGACGGCGCCGCCGAACAGGCCGACGAGCATATTGTGATCCCCATGATGGGCATGGTGGAGTCCCTGAACGTATCCTCAGCCTGTGCGATTATTCTGTCCGAAGCTCAGCGACAGCGGAAACTGGCGGGCCTGTATGACCAACAGAGGTTGCCGGATGATGAATACAACCGTTTGTTGTTCTGCTGGTGCCAGCCGGTGGTTAAACGCTACTGCGACGACCGCAACCTGCCATACCCACCCATCGACCCGGAAACCGGTGAACTGGTTGACGGCGTAGGCTGGATGCAGGAAGTCCGGAAGCTGCGCGCAAACCGTCGGAGGTGGACTGATAACTCAGAACCCGCCACCAACGAACCTCAATAAAGGGATTAACCACAGTCGTTTGATCGGTCACGGTGTGGGGTAGCCTTTTCTGCCGGAAAAAGGTGTCCGAGCGCAGCGAGTTCTTTTTCCAGAAGAAAAGGCTACCCCATGGCGGGACCAGCCCCCAACCCCGTCAGGCTAGGGGAATGCTATTCTTCGCGACCTTCAAGATAACGCTGCAACTGCTCCCGCAACGCCTTAGGCAACCGTGTAATCGTCAGTGCGTCGTTATCACGGTCATAATAAACCGCCTGATTTACCAGATCCGACGAGAACGACACACTCATACCACCACCGGAACCCGCAATCCGCACAAGCTTCTTCACCTTCCGATGATCCGGATGCAACACCCCGCTTTCCGGCAGCTCAGCGGTTTCACTGGCAAACTCCTTGAAACGCTGGGGCTCGTTCTCGTCCAGATAGCCCGACAGAGCTTCAATGGCCACAGGCTCGCCCAACGCATGTTGCTCCTTTGAAAACTCATAAGCCCGCGCCCGAATCTTACCCGCTTCCTCCGGCTCGGAAGACTTGGCGAAGGCTTCCACCGCATCCATGAACGTCAGCGTTTCCTTCTCCACATCCACCTGATTGGTGAAGCCGCACAACCTGATGAACAGATCACCACCCTCGCCGGAACCACGGGCGTGGACCAGCGTAAGGTAATTTTCGCCGGCGTTGTCACCCAGCCAGTCGTCCAATTCCACGCGCACCGCCAAATTCAGCCGCGACAGGCTCAGGATGTCTGTGGCGTCCAACGTTTGCTGGGCATCAAAACGCATGGCACTGTCGTTTTCCAGGATAAACAGATAAACCACCTCCGCATCCGCGAGGGCTTCGTGGACAATCATCAGATGTCCCTCAAACTCCTCCTGGGCGCTGTTAAGCAGTTCCTGCCACTGCCCAAACAGACGGTCAGTCATCGACGCAAAGCTCTGCTTATCCTCCCGGTAGTCCTTCAGCCAGCTGCTGAACGGACTGTCTCCGATATCCTCGGAAAAACGACCGTACTTTTTTCCCGGCTTGCTGTTGAACAGGCGCTTCATCTGTTTATGAAGCGCCTCATAGTCACCACCCGGCTCGGCCAATGCCTCGCCGGGACGAACACGCGCTGGCTGTCCGGGCTGATACTGGCTGGCGAAGAGAGTTCGAAGCTGTTTGATGGCCATGGAGTCGAGAGTCCCTTGGTTGATAGAGCGTGTAGGGGCTGAGGGTAAACCTTCAGGGGGAGGCATTGTAGTGGATTTTGTAGGGTCGCGGGACCAGCCCCCAAAAGAAAAAGCCCCCAAGGTTTAAGGCCAAGGGGGCTGCATGAAGTCCGGTAATACGGGTTAAACCCGCTTATGCCGCATGAGGTCCTGAATCAGCGAAGTCACCGCTTCAGTGATCTGCTGATCATCGTCTGCAGAGACAGACGCCGACGCCACATCTGCACCCAGGTTCACCGCAATGGCAATCAGGCCATGGGCACTGACCACCTGCGCAGCGCGACGACGGTCTTCGGCATTGCCGGCATTGTCCTCGCTGAGCACAACGGACGTCTTGCCCTGGTCGAACAGCGCCCGTTCAACCGCCAGGGCCAGCGCCGCTGCCTGCTTGCCATTACAAGCAATGATGGCGGGTTTTTGGGCCAGACGGCGCTCGCGTTCCTCGCTGGTCACCGGGTCCAGCGATTCAACCGTGCCAGCCGTGCCGGCAATCATACCCGCGCCAACCGTCACGTTGGTCAGCCGGTCGATCACAATGAAGCTGCCCGTTGCGTGGTTGCGCGGATAGGCATCAAACGCAATGGGTTGGCTCAGGGTCAACTCACACAGACCGATTTCGTTTAACTGAAGCGCAGACGGATTGTCGTTCTTTTCCAGCGTGTTGACGTCGGTCTGGTGATGAATCTTTTTGACGGTGGCAGAGGTAAACGTCGGGCCGAGCTTGATATCGTAAAGGCGACCGGTTTCCAGCGGCCCATCGGTCATCCACACGATGTTGGCCGTAAAACGGTTACCCACTTCCGGCTCGTCCTCAGCCTTGACCAGCATATCGCCGCGGCTGACATCGATCTCGTCGGTCAGTGTCAGTGTGACTGCCTGGTCAATGTAGGCCTCTTCCAGGTTGCCATCAAACGTCACCACATCCTTGATGGTGCTGGTGCGCCGTGAGGGCAGGGCCATTACCTTGTCACCCGGGCGGATCACGCCGGATGCAATCGTTCCGCAGAATCCACGGAAGTTCAGGTTCGGGCGCGTGACGTACTGTACGGGGAAGCGGAAATGTTCCAGGTTCTTGTCGTGGGATACTTCCACGGTCTCCAGAATGTCCATCAGTGGCTGGCCGTCGAACCAAGGCGTTTTTTCGCTCTTATTGACAACGTTGTCGCCTTCGAGGGCCGACAGCGGCACAAAGCGGATATCTTTCAGGCCAAGCTGGTTGGCAAATGCCAGGTAGTCGTCCTTGATTTCATTGAAGCGTTCTTCGCTGAAATCAACCAGATCCATTTTGTTCACTGCGACCACAATGTGGCGAATGCCAAGCAAGGATGCAATGTAGGAATGCCTCCGGGTCTGGGTCAGAACCCCATGGCGCGCATCAATCATCAGAATCGCAACTTGAGCCGTCGATGCCCCTGTTGCCATGTTGCGAGTGTACTGCTCGTGGCCCGGAGTGTCTGCGATGATAAACTTGCGTTTATCAGTGGAGAAGAAGCGATAGGCAACATCAATAGTGATGCCTTGTTCCCGCTCGGCCTGCAGGCCATCGACCAGAAGGGCAAGGTCCAGCTTTTCGCCAGTCGTGCCCATCTTGGCACTGTCACTTTTCAGGCTTGCCATATGATCTTCATAGATCATCTTGGTGTCGTGCAGCAGGCGACCAATCAGGGTGCTCTTGCCGTCGTCCACACTGCCACAGGTGAGTAGGCGCAGCAGTTCCTTATTTTCGTGTTGCTTCAGGTAGGCCTGAATATCTTCCGCAATCAGATCAGACTGGTGTGACATCTTAGAAATACCCTTCCCGCTTTTTCTGTTCCATGGAGCCGGCCGAGTCGTGGTCGATCACGCGGCCCTGACGTTCGGAGCTGGTCGCCAGCAGCATTTCCTGGATGATCTCCGGCAGGGTGTCTGCCTCGGATTCAATGGCGCCGGTCAGTGGGTAACAGCCCAGGGTGCGGAAACGGATGGATTTCATCATCGGCTTTTCGCCTTCTTTCAAAGGCATGCGGTCGTCGTCCACCATGATCAACGTGCCATCGCGCTCCACTACGGGCCGCTTGGCGGAGTAGTACAATGGCACGATTTCAATGTTTTCCAGATAGATATACTGCCAGATATCCAGCTCGGTCCAGTTGGACAGCGGGAATACCCGGATGCTCTCGCCTTTGTTGATCTTGCCGTTGTAGATGTTCCAGAGCTCGGGGCGTTGGTTCTTGGGGTCCCAGCGGTGGTACTCGTCACGGAAGGAATAGACACGCTCCTTGGCACGGGATTTTTCCTCGTCCCGGCGGGCGCCGCCAAAGGCAGCATCAAACTTGTACTTGTCCAGGGCCTGTTTGAGAGCCTGGGTTTTCATCACGTCGGTGTGCTTGGCACTGCCGTGGGTAAATGGGCCGATGCCCTGCTTGATGCCGTCTTCGTTCTTGTGAACGATCAGGTCCAGGCCGTATTCCTTAACCTTGCGGTCCCGGAAATCGATCATATCCTTGAACTTCCACGTGGTATCCACGTGCATCAGCGGAAAAGGGGGCTTCCCTGGATAGAATGCCTTGCGGGCCAGATGAAGCATCACCGCGGAGTCCTTGCCGATGGAATAGAGCATGACCGGGTTATCGAACTCGGCCGCAACTTCCCGGATGATGTGGATGCTTTCAGCTTCCAGCTGTTTGAGATGCGTCAGATTGTAAGTGGTCATCGTGTCCTGTTACCGCTTTGCGTGCCTCAAGATTCGATTGAGGCTGGGCGTGTGAATGCCGCAATGATACCAGATCAGGCCATGGCATAAGAAGCCGGGTAACTAGAGTTTGCCGCTATAACAATATAGCGGCAGGGTAGGCTGGCAGCTATAACGGGAAGGTTAGAGCTACGGGGTGGAGAGCAGTTTACTGACGTAGTTGTTCACGTAATCGAAACCATTGCCTTCGAATTCCGCGAATTGGATGCCGAGCTGGAACTGGTCGCGGGCAATTCGCCGCATGTGGACGATGTTGCCTCCAGCGATCACCGAAACTGGTTGTTTGGCAACAACCGGTACGGAAAAGGTCGTGGTTACGGAAATCCAGTTGCCGGGTGCGGGTGTCTTCTGTCCGGGAACCAGTTTTCTCACGGAATCCTGATCACACAGAACCATCAGGCCGGTTCGGGAAATATTCGAAACTTTACAGGTCAGGAAGCTGCCGTCAACTGTCTCAATCCGGGCCTCGGTAGCAACATCAACGCGTTGTTGGTTGCGAAGGTTTGGCTTGGCGGCAACTGGTTTCATGGTCACTCTTCTTGCGTCTCTGGTTTTAAAGCAGGCAGCCTTACCCATTGTTCAATCCTTTATTGTTTTTTTACTCGCTGCCTTCTTTATATACACGTGCTATGAACGCGAGAAAGCCGCGCCAATTGTCATGAAGATGTAACATGGCGAGCACGAAAAACAGCAAGCATTTGTTGTTTCGATCTTAACTCTCTGAAAGTCTAGTTGTTTGTTTAGTGATCAGCAAGTTGCCTGTCGCCAAAACTGTCAGATTTGTGAACTGAATGTGAGCGTTGCGAAGGCTAGTCATCAGCCCCCAAGTTTCTTAACAAGAATCTCATTAAACAGCTTCGGATTGCCCTGGCCCTTGGAGGCCTTCATCAGCGGCCCCATAAACCCGCCGAGCATCTTCTTCTGCTTCTTGGGGTCGGATTCCTGCTGATACTGGGCAACCTGATCCGGCATGGAAGCCAGAACCTCGTCCACCATCTTCTCGAGCTCGCCAGTGTCTGACACCTGCTTCAGACCCTTGGCATCGATGATCGCATCCACACTGTCATTTTCGCCGGTCCAGAGCGCCTCGAACACCTTTTTGGCGCCGGCCGAGGAAATCGTGTTATCCGCGATACGCACCACCAGATCCCCAAGCTGCTCGCCGGAAATCGGTGAGTCGGCCACAGGTTTTTCCTCCGCATTCAGGCGTGCGGAGAATTCGCCCTGAACCCAGTTCGAAGCCAGCTTGGCGTCTTTCCCGCGATCAGCGGCGGCTTCAAAGAACGCAGCCAGCTGTGAGTCACCAGCCAGTAGCCCGGCATCGTAGTCGTTCAGGCCGTACTGCTCCTTGAATCGGACCTTGCGGGCGTCCGGCAGTTCCGGGAGGCTATTATGAGCCTCGTCGATGAAGGCATCGTCGATTTCCACCGGCAGCAGGTCCGGACAAGGAAAGTAGCGGTAGTCATTGGCTTCTTCCTTGGTGCGCATGGAGCGGGACTCGTCACGGTCGCCATTGTACAGGCGGGTTTCCTGCACGATGGCGCCGCCGTCTTCCAGAATGTCCATCTGTCTCTCAACTTCATGAGCAATGGCCTGCTCCATGAAGCGGAATGAGTTCAGGTTCTTGGTTTCGGTGCGGGTGCCCAGGGTATCGGAGCCCTTGGCCTTGAGTGAGATGTTCACGTCAAAGCGCATGGACCCCTGGGACATGTCGCCGTCGCAAATACCCAGTGAGGTCACAATGCCATGGAGCTTCTTGGCAAAGGCGACTGCCTCATCAGCATTGGTCATGTCCGGTTCGGTGACCACCTCAATCAGTGGCGTGCCCGCGCGGTTCAGGTCGATGCCAGTCATACCGTGGAAATCCTCATGGAGAGATTTGCCGGCATCTTCTTCCAGGTGAGCATGGTGAATGCGCACCCGCTTGGTTTCGCCGTTGGCCAGGTCGATATCCACATAGCCGGGGCCGACAATCGGGCGCTCCAGTTGTGTTGTCTGATAGCCCTTGGGCAGGTCCGGGTAGAAGTAGTTCTTCCGTTCGAAGACCGAGCGACGTTCAATCTCAGCGTTGACCGCCAGGCCAAACATCACCGCGTAGCGGAAGGCCTGCTCGTTCGGCACTGGCAGTGTGCCCGGCATGGCCAGGTCAACGGCATTGGCCTGGGTGTTGGGTTCAGCGCCGTAGGCGGTGCTGGAGCCGGAAAAAATCTTGGTTTTGGTGGCGAGCTGAACGTGAATCTCCAGCCCGATTACAATGTCCCACTGCATAGTCGTTCTCCTGTATCGGGCTTATTGCGGTTCGCGCTGGTGCCAGTCGGTCACCTGCTGAAATTGATGGGCGGCGTTCAGCAGGCGGGCTTCGGAGAAGTAATCTCCAATAATCTGAAGGCCCACTGGAAGCCCATCCACAAACCCGGCCGGAACTGACATGGCGGGAATGCCCGCCAGGTTGATGGCAATGGTAAACACGTCCTCCAGGTACATGGTCACCGGGTCGCTGGTCTTCTCGCCCTGGATAAAGGCCGGGGAGGGCGTGGTGGGGCTCATCAACACATCCACGTCCTTGAAGGCGTTGATAAAGTCCTGCTGGATTAGCCGTCGAACTTTCTGAGCCTTGAGGTAGTACGCATCGAAATAGCCGGCGGATAGCGCATAGGTGCCGACCAAGATCCGCCGCTTGACCTCGGTGCCGAAACCTTCGGCTCGGGTGCGTGTGTACATGTCCAGCAGGTCTTTCGGGTCCTCACAGCGATAGCCATAGCGCGCACCGTCAAACCGCGACAGGTTGGCCGAGGCTTCAGCCGGTGCAATAACGTAGTAGGCTGCAATGGCAAGATCTGCGTGGGGTAGAGAGACTTCCTTTATCGTCGCGCCCAGCTTCTCGTATTCCCGGATGGCGCCCCGAACCTGTTCTTCCATGGCGGCACTGAGATTGCCGGTGAAGTATTCTTTCGGCAGCCCGATGCGCAACCCTTCCAGCGGCTCGTTCAGTGTTGCGGTATAGTCCGGAACGTCTCGATCAATGGAGGTGGAATCCTTGGGATCGAAGCCAGCCATTACGTTCAGCATCAGCGCATTGTCTTCGGCTGTGCGGGCCATGGTGCCGCCCTGGTCCAGGCTGGAGGCAAACGCGATCATTCCGTAGCGGGATACCCGGCCGTAAGTCGGCTTGAGCCCGGTTACGCCACACAGTGCAGCGGGCTGGCGAATGGAGCCGCCGGTATCCGTCGCTGTTGCCGCCGGCACCAGTCGCGCCGCAACCGCTGCTGCGGAGCCTCCGGAGGAGCCGCCAGGAACGCGCTTTTCACCTTGGCTCAGGCCCCAGGGGTTGGTCGTTGCGCCAAAAAAACTGGATTCGGTGGATGACCCCATGGCGAACTCGTCCATGTTGGTCTTGCCCAGGCACACCGCGCCCGCCTTGCGGAAATTCTCCGTGACCGTTGCATCGTAGGGCGGCACAAAATTAGCCAGCATCTTCGAGCCACAGGTGGTCGCCACGCCATTGGTGCAGAATATGTCCTTGTGGGCGAAGGGCACGCCCGTCCAGGGGGTGGCCTTACCCGCCGCCCGTTGCTCGTCTGCCGCATGGGCATCGGCCAGGGCCTGCTCCTCCGTAATGGTGATAAAGCTATTGAGCTGCTCGTCTTCCTTTTTAAGGCGGCCCAGGAACTGCCGGGTCAGCTCCACGCTGGAAATCTTGCCGCTTTCCAACTCTCTGGAAAGCTCTGCTACGGATTTGTTATGCATGATACGTCCTGTTTACGTCGCTGTTCGTCGGGTCACTCGATGCCCTTTATTCAATTACGCGGGGAACCAGATAGAGGCCATTCTCGGTAGCCGGTGCTATCGCCTGGAAAGCCTCCCGTTCATTGTTTTCCGTCACCTCGTCCGCGCGCAGGCGCTGGACGGCATCCAAGGGGTGGGCCATGGGCGCCACCGAATCGGTATCCGCCGCGCTTAACTGGTCCACCAGATCCAGAATATTGCCCAGATCCTTTTCCAGGGCTGAAACCTGCTCCTCGTCCACCCGAATGCGGGCGAGCACAGCGACTTTCTCAATGTCCGTACGGGAAATGGTCACATTGCCTCCCTACTAGTATGAAGTTTCAGTAACTTAAATGCCTGATTTAGCACTGACTATTGCGCGGATTGCGAGGGCGCTTTAGAGACGGCCTTCCAAAACTGTGCGGAGCCATGGATGGCGGAGCCCAAGCGCCATACGGACGTGCTTGAGCGTGTTTTGGAAGGCCGTCTCTAAAGCGCCCATGCGCCCAAGTTAAAAAAAGAAAGCGCTATGGTAACAGATTCGAACAATCGCGGGAGAGGCCAAAACAAAGGAGAAAAGCGCGAAAGGCGCCTCGGGAGCCCCGATGGTGCCTTGCCTGCGGGGGTGCTCACTGCTAAAGTTGCCGCATCATTTTGCGACTGCAACTCTCAGGTTGAAACTACACGAATGTTGATCAAAAGACTCCGAGGTTTATTTTCCAGCGACCTGTCCATCGACCTGGGCACCGCCAACACTCTTATATACGTGCGCGAACGCGGTATCGTACTCAACGAGCCCTCCGTTGTAGCCATCCGCACCTCTGGCTCACAGAAAATGGTCGCAGCCGTCGGCGCCGAGGCCAAACGCATGCTTGGTCGCACACCGGGAAACATCACCGCCATCCGCCCGATGAAAGACGGTGTGATCGCAGATTTCGTGGTTACCGAGAAAATGCTCCAGCACTTCATCCACAAAGTGCACGAGAACAGCTTTATCACCCCAAGCCCCCGCGTATTGGTTTGCGTTCCCAGCAAGTCCACCCAGGTAGAGCGCAAGGCCATCCGTGAATCCGCTCTCGGCGCAGGTGCAAGGGAAGTGTTCCTGATTGAAGAGCCGATGGCGGCCGCCATCGGCGCTGGCCTGCCGGTGGAGGAAGCCAGCGGTTCCATGATTGTGGACATTGGCGGTGGCACCACCGAAATCGCCATCATCTCCCTGAACGGCATCGTGTACGCCGAGTCGGTTCGTACCGGGGGCGACAAGTTCGACGAAGCCATCGTTACCTACGTTCGCCGCAACTACGGCAGCCTGATCGGTGACTCCACTGCGGAGCGCATCAAGCATGAAATCGGTTGCGCGTACGAGGGCCTGGATATCCGTGAAATCGACGTTCGCGGCCGCAACCTGGCCGAAGGCGTGCCCCGGGCCTTTACCCTGAACAGTGAGGAAATCCTCGACGCCCTCCAGGAATCCCTGGCGCAGATCGTCCAGACCGTGAAAAGTGCCCTGGAGCAGTCGCCGCCGGAGCTGGCGTCTGATATCGCAGAACGGGGCATTGTGCTTACTGGTGGTGGTGCGTTGCTGCGCGGTTTGGATAAGCTGATCAGCGAGGAAACCGGCTTGCCGGTGATTATCGCGGAAGACCCGCTGACCTGTGTCGCCCGTGGTGGCGGCAAGGCGCTGGAAGTGATTGACCGTGGCGGAATCGGAATGTTCTCCCAGGAGGGCTGACCTTGACTCCGGCTTTACGCCCCGACATTGCCTTTACCCGGCCGCCGCTCGTGAATGATCACGGCGGCGGTTGTCGTATGGACGCCTGCATGGAGTGCGGGAGGGTGAGCTATTAAAACCATCTTCGTCCAAGGCCCCGTTCCCGGTTTCAGGCTGCTACTCGTTATTGTGCTCTCAGCGATACTGATCGTGGCGGATGTCCGCTTCGATCAGGTGACGCCAGTACGCAGCGCCATTGGCACAGGCCTCGCCCCGGTTCACTGGCTTGGCAATGCGCCCTCCGAATTCGGTGACTGGGTCGCAAGCCTGTTTACCACCCGTGAAGACCTCCAGGAAGAGAATGAAGCGTTGCAGGCGCGCTTGCTGATACTGGAACGCCGGGCGCTCAAATACGCCGCTCTGGCATCGGAAAATAACGAACTGCGCAAACTGATGAACTCCTCAGAGGTTCTTGATGACCGGGTGATTGTTGGCGAAATAGTGGCTGTTTCACCGGACCCGTTCTCCCACGAAGTGGTCATCAATAAGGGCAGTCGTGACGGTGTCGTGGTCGGACAGGCCATCCTCGATGCCAATGGCCTGATGGGGCAGGTCCAGCAAGCCAGCAGTTTTACCTCACGGGTTCTATTGGTGTCAGACAGCAGTCATGCGGTGCCTGTGGAGGTGGTTCGCAACGGCTTGCGGGCTATCCTGCTCGGAAACGGGGACACCAGTGCGCTTGAATTGGTGCATGTGCCGGATACCGCGGATATTCGCGAAGGGGATCTGTTGGTCAGCTCCGGGCTTGGGGGACGCTTTCCCAAGGGCTACCCGGTAGCGGAAGTGGGCCAGATAACCAAGGAGCCGGGCGAACCGTTTGTGAAAATCCTTGCTACGCCAATGGCAGAACTGAATCGGAGTCGCCTGGTGCTGGTTGTGTTTTCACCGGAACAGGACACCACGGGTGACGCTGGAAGCTCGCCCGAAGGCCCTAACGCTGGATCATCGGCACAGGATGGGGTGCGCTAATGCTGTCGGTGATCAGTTATCCCGTTTTTGCTCTGAGCGTTGTGTTTGCCCTGGTGCTCAGCAGTTCGCTGTTTCCGGTAGGCTGGTTTGAGTTCCGGCCGGAATGGCTGGGCCTGATTGTGTTCTACTGGACATTCCGGGCGCCGGCCCAGTTCGGTATCCTGTTGGCCTGGTGTCTCGGACTGTTGTTGGATGTCCTGGAAGCCACGCCATTGGGCGTGAATGCCCTGGCCATGGGGGTCATCGCGTTCCTGGTGCTGACCATTCACCAGCGGCTGCGCATGTACCCTTTGCCGCAGCAGTGCCTGATGGTGTTCCTGTTGCTGGGTATCAACCAGATGCTGGTGCATTTTATCCAGCAGACCCTGGGAGCTGACAATTCGGGCTTCAGCTATCTGTGGCCGGCACTGACCAGTGCCGTGGTCTGGCCGGTGTTGTGTGTGTTGCTGGATAACCTGAATCGCAAGCTTGGCTAGGATTGGAGGGCGCTATGCAGTCTGTTGTTCTTGCCTCAGCTTCTCCTCGAAGAGCCGAACTGTTAAGGCAGATCGGTCTGTCGTTCCTGGTTCAACCGGCGGATATTGACGAAACGCCGGAGAGCAATGAATCAGCAGAACATTATGTGGAACGCCTTGCCCGGGAAAAGGCTCTGGCGGGAAGCGCTTTCAAGCCTGGCAGCCTGGTGATTGGTTCGGACACTTCAGTCGTGCTGGGTGGCCGGATTCTGGGCAAGCCGACCACTGCCGGCGATGCGATCGTTATGTTACAGGCGCTTTCGGGAACCACCCATCAGGTCATGACCGGTGTTGCTGTGGTTCACGAGGGCGTTTGTGAGTCGCGTCTGGTGGTGGCGGATGTTCGTTTCCGCGAACTGCTGACGGCAGAAATCGAAGCCTATGTGGCAACTGGCGAGCCCATGGACAAAGCGGGCGGCTATGGCATTCAGGGGCGAGGTGGTATTTTTGTAGAGGAACTCCGAGGCAGTTACAGCGCCATAGTGGGACTGCCCCTGCAGGAAACCGCAGCATTACTGGCCGGTGCCGGATACCCGGTATGGGAAACCTGGAACAGCAGGCAGGAGAGCCGCAATGAGTGAAGAAATACTGATCAATGTGACCCCGGTGGAAACCCGGGTGGCGCTCGTGGAGAACGGTATGCTCCAGGAGGCCTACATTGAGCGCACCAGCCGCAAGGGCATCGTGGGCAACATATATAAGGGCAAGGTGGTTCGCGTATTGCCCGGCATGGAAGCGGCATTTGTTGATATCGGTCTGGAGCGTGCGGCGTTTATTCATGCCTCCGATGTCGTTATTAGTCAGCAGCCAGCCAACGAAGCCCCCGAGACGCCGAAAACCGTGCCTGATATCCGCACCCTGCTCCGCGAAGGGCAGTCTCTTGTGGTCCAGGTCACCAAGGACCCCATTGGAACCAAGGGGGCGCGACTGACCACCCAGCTATCCATCCCATCGCGCTATCTGGTATTCATGCCTGGCGTTAGCCATGTTGGTATTTCCCAGCGAATTGAAGATGAGGCTGAACGTTCTCGGTTGAAGTCACTGGTGGAAGAGGGGGCTGCCGCCGAACCGGACATTTCCGGCGGCTACATTATTCGCACCGCTGCAGAGGCTGCCTCGGAAGAAGACCTGATTGGTGATATGACCTACCTGCACCGTCTGAACCAGGCCATTGAGGAGCGCATTACCCGAAGCCAGGCGCCCTCGGTGGTGTATCAGGATCTTCCCCTGTTTATCCGCACCATTCGCGACCTGATTCGCCCACAGACCGAGAAGGTGCGTATCGATAGCCGGGAAAGCCACCAGCGGGTGATGGAATTTGTAGAAGAATTCGTGACCGAGTTTTCCGATAAGGTTGAGTACTACCCGGGCGAGCGTCCCATTTTTGACCTGTATTCCGTTGAGGATGAAATTCAGAAAGCTCTCAGCCGCAAGGTTCAGCTCAAATCCGGTGGTTACGTGATCATCGACCAGACCGAAGCGATGACCACGATCGATATCAACACCGGCGCGTTTGTGGGGCACCGTAACCTGGAAGAAACTATTTTCAAGACCAACCTCGAGGCGGCCCGTGCCATCAGTCGTCAGCTCAGGTTGCGGAATCTCGGTGGTATTATCATTATCGATTTCATCGATATGGAGGATTCCGAGCACCAGCGCCAGGTCCACCGAATGCTGGAGAAAATGCTGGAGCGGGATCACGCCAAAACCAAGATTACCGGGGTTTCCGAGCTGGGACTGGTGGAGATGACCCGCAAACGCACCACCGAAAGCCTCGGTCAGATTCTGTGTGAACCGTGTCCAATCTGTGATGGTCGCGGCTTCCTGAAGACCAGCGAAACCGTCTGTTATGAAGTGTTCCGTGAAATCCTCAGGGTCAATCGTGCCTACGATGCGGAAAGCTATCTGGTGATGGCGTCCCAGAGCGTGGTGGATCGGCTGCTGGATGAAGAGTCCGACAACGTCGCCGACCTCGAGACGTTTATCAGCAAAACCATCCGTTTTCAGGTTGAGCCATTCTACAGTCAGGAGCAGTATGATGTGGTACTGCTGTAACGCTCGCCCGGCAGGCATTGGTTAGGCTGGGCGATTACCCCTGATGGCATCCAGTGTGGCTGATAAAACTCTGAAACATCTGTTGCTTCGAATGGCCTCGGGCGCCGCGAGTCTGATCTGGTGGCTGTTGCTGGCGGTTGTCGTTCTGCTTGCGCTCTATGCCGGAATAGGGCGCCAGGTTACACAGAATATCAACGAGTATCGCTCTTCGATTGAGCAGCGGTTGTCGTCGGAGCTTGGTCAGCCGGTCAGTATTGGCGCTCTCTCCTCCAGTTGGAACTGGCTGGACCCAACCATTGTCGCCCGCGATATTGTGGTCGTTTCCGAAAACGACCGTAGTGACGTTGCCGGTTCATTGAAGAGCGTCCGCATTGGCCTCGACTTTCTCGCCTCGCTCATGCGCCTGCGCGTTGTGTTCGCTGATTTTGACGCCGATGGGTTGGAACTGACGATCAACCAGACTCCAAGGGGGGCGGTGACCATCGAAGGTGTCGATATTCCCGATCCGGTGGCAAACGACCTGGAGCTCTGGCTGGATATCGCCGGCAAATGGCTGTCCGATCCTTCCGTCAAAATTACACGTCTGGACCTTGGTGTTCGCGACGCCAATGGCACCTTGCGGCATGTAGAGGTGCCCCAACTGGACCTGATCTATCGGCGCGGGCTGTTCCACGCATCCGGTCGTGCCATGCGGCCAGGAACGACCGAACAACTGGCCAGTTTCGGGCTGGTCGGCCGGCACTTCTTTCGTGGTGACTTCACTGGTCAGATATATGCCGACATCAACTCCGGCCGGTTGTTTGATGGACTCGCAGAGGAGTACGCCTGGCGGAATATACGGGCAGAAGGGTTTGATCTCGGAGGCCAGGTCTGGATGACGTTTCGGGATGGCCGCATTGAGCGGGTCAGCGGTAACCTGGAAACACCGTATCTGCAGCTTGGTGTCGGTCGCCAATCCCTGGCCCCGCTTGAAGATATCAGGGCGACATTTGGTTGGCGCAGACACGATTCGTTGGCTGAGCATGAGCCGGAAACAACGTCCAAACCCTGGTACACCACCGGTGAATTTCACCTAAAGGAACTTACGTGGGAGTGGAACGGCTATCGGGTTTCTCCGTTCAGTCTCCGGTTCAGCCATCGCGACGGTGGCCGAAGACTGATCGCTGATGCGCTTCCACTACAACCGCTCCGGCGTTTGGTTGTCGGAATGAACCTGTTGCCAGACAGGGCTGAAAGAGCCCTGGAGAATTATCGTCCCACTGGCCGCCTGGACCGGATGATGCTTAAACTGCCCACGGACGATAGCCGTGGCTTTGAGCTGACGGCCGCGTTGAACAATGTTGGTGTCAGAGCTCATGATGGCGCGCCGGGTGCGTCTGGTCTTGATGGTACCCTGTTTGTTGACCGGAACGGCGGGTTCGTGAGGGTGAATAACGATGAGCTGTCGCTCGGTTTCCCGGACCTGTTTCGGGGGGGCTGGAACCTCCGTGACGTCAGGGCCGGCGTGGCCTGGCGCTTTGAGGGGGGGGTAACCCGCGTATACGCGGATGATATCCGTATGGTTTATGGTTCCAATACCCGGTTGACGGGTGCGTTTGACCTGCGGATCGATCAGGGTGGGGAGGACAATCTGGGGCTGAAGGTCGGTGTGCGCGATGGCACCGCCGATATGCTTGCCGACTTCGTGCCAGTGGAAGTTGTCGACCCTGAGCTCTACCAATGGCTGACAACGGCAATTACCAAGGCCGATATTTCCAGCGGTGAGTTTTACGGTCATGGCCAGATTGATCGTGACGCCCCGGAAAACTCCTTCTCGTCCTCAATGGTTTATCGTTTCGAAGAAGCCAGTATCCGCTATGACGAGCGCTGGCCCGAGGTTGCGGGTGCCAGTGGTGAAGTCTTTATTCAGGATGGTCACACCCGGGTCGACATCCGCTCCGGACGAACGGGAGGGCTGGAACTGGAGCCCGGCGAGGTGCGGGTTGTCCCGGAGGGCGAGGACATTCAGGTGTATGTCGATGCGTCAGCCCCGGTTCCCGGATCGGCGTTGGCTTACTGGATGGACAACAGCCCCCTGGGTGAGTTGGCGGGAGAAGCAGGACGAAGTATCACCCTGGATGGCGATTTTCACCTGGATCTGGGGCTTGGTTTGCCTCTGGTATCCGACGCGCCGCCCACCATCAGCGCCAGCGTCAGAGCCAATTCTGGCACTCTGACTTATCCTGAGGCCGACCTGCAGTGGACCCAGTTGAACGGGAACTTGAGGTTCAGCAGCGATGAGGGGTTTTCCGAGAACCCCCTGCAAGCCCATTTTATGGGCTCTCCGGTCTCGGTGCTGATGCGGCGGGGTGATAACGGTCAATCGCTCACTATCCGTCAGTATGGCCGCCTGGACATTCGCCAGCTTCTGGATCAAACCGAATTGCCGGATGGCATGAACATGGGGCTCAGCGGCGACATTGGCTATCAGGCAACACTGGAGGTTTCATCGGACACGGCTTCCGCCGTTACGCTGTATTCGGACCTGGTCGGGCTTTCGGTCGACTGGCCAGCTCCGCTGGCGAAAGACATCGATGATGAAACGCCCCTGAAGGTAACGGTCTCGCCCCGGCAAGAGTCCGGTGTCGATCTGTCAGTCGACTGGCAGGACCGTGCTGACCTGAATATGACCTGGCAGGCAGGGATGGTAGACATTGCCCTGAACGAATTGGTTCTGGGCGACCGCCAACTGACCAATATGACGGTGTCCGCACGGCAGAGTGACAGTGAGTGGCTGGTCACAGCCGATTCGGAATGGGCCTCGGGCCGTGTCGTCTGGCCCCGGGACGACCGACCGGTCAGTGTTGATCTGGAGCGCCTGACGCTCTATCGAAGCGATAGTGAGGCAGACAAGGGGCAGGAGTCAGAGCCACAGGCACGGGCGTTTCGTGATTTGGAGATCAGCAACTGGCCGGACGTGGATGTCCGTATTGCCGCTCTCAACATGGATGGTGAAAACGCCGGTAGCTGGTCGTTTCAACTGAGGCCCGACGATGTACAACTGCGAGTACGGGACATTGTTGGCACTCTCAAATCCCTGACCCTGAAGGGAGAGCTGGACTGGAGCATTGCGACCGGGCGTGAGATCACCCGTTTTACCGGCGATATCAACGGTAACTCGCTGGCAGACCTGGGCACGTTGGTTGGCGCTGAGATTCCTTTCCGCAGCAAGAATACAGCAGTCAAGCTTGATATCGACTGGCCAGGCCGGCCCGATCAGTTCGATGTCTCTGGCCTTAGTGGCTCGATCAGTGTGCGTTTTGACGACGGTGTCATCCTCGAGGGCAACAATACGGCTCAGCTGTTCCGGGTGTTCAATCTTCTCAATGCCGATACGCTCTGGCGCCGTCTGAAGCTCGATTTTTCCGATCTGTACGAAGCTGGCGTCGCCTTCGATGCCATCTCTGGCAAGGCCAGCATGATCAATGGCTTACTGACGTTGGATCCGGAGTTGCAAGTGGTGGGACCGTCCGGCGCTTTCAAGCTGACAGGCACCTCCAACATGGTTGAGGAAACCCTCGACATGAGCATGGTGGTGGTGTTGCCGCTGACTCAGAACCTGCCATTGGCCGCCTTGTTGATGGGGGCAGGCGCTCCAATTGGCGGTGCGTTGTTTGTACTCGACAAAGTGTTGGGGGACCCATTGAGCAAACTCACCAGTGCGACCTATAGTGTAAGTGGAAACTGGGACGAACCAGACGTTCGACTGAGGCGGGTATTCGATACCGGTAATTGATGGTTTTGGCAGGAGGGCCACGATGTCAACGCAAAGAGACAACCCCGTCAAATGGCAGGCAAGTCGGGTCGCGGCGGTACAGATGGTCAGTACCCACGATATCGCCGCCAACCTCAACGAGGCAGCAAGGCTGCTGAAGGAGGCGGCTGACGCAGGCGCCAGTATTGCGGTACTGCCCGAGAACTTTGCGGTACTGGCCACAAAGCAGATGATTGGCTGCGGCCGACGGGAAGCAGAACCGGATAATGTGATTCGGCAATTCCTGGAGCAGCAAGCGGCCGAACTGGGTATCTGGGTGGTGGGAGGCTCTCTGCCCATTGCCGCCAGGCCGGACGGTTCCACCGTGGCCGACCGGGTTCGCGCGTGCTGTTATGTCTACGACGACCGTGGCCGTGAGGTTGCCCGCTACGACAAGATCCATCTTTTTGATGCCACCGTGGAAGACGCTCAGGGGCAGTATCGTGAGTCAGACACCTTCGAGCCGGGCGATGACGTAGTTGTGGTTGATACGCCGGCAGGGCGACTCGGCATGGCCATCTGCTACGACCTGCGCTTCCCCGAACTGTTCCGGCAACTCAGGGAGAAGGACGCCGAATGGATATCCCTACCCAGTGCCTTTACCTGGCATACCGGTGACGCCCACTGGCATGCACTGATACGTGCCCGTGCCGTTGAAAATCAGGTTTGGCTGGTGGCAGGGGCCCAGGGGGGGCAGAATAGTGAGCGTCGGCGCACCTACGGACACAGCGCGATCGTGGATCCCTGGGGCCGAATACTGTCCGAACTCGACGAGGGGCCGGGTGTCGTCGTTGGCGAGCTTGACCGCGAAACACTCAAGGATATCCGCACGCGGATGCCCGTCTGGGAGCACCGGAGACTTTAGTTTCCGGCGGCTTCCGCGTCGTCGATGCACTCCCTGAGGTAGCGAAACAGCTTTCGTGGTTGACCGGTGTTCTTTTCTTTCTGCACGTCCCGGCGAGCATTGCGCGCGAGGTTGCGCAGGTGCTGGATGTCGGCTGTCGTGCAGTAGTTCAGGAATTCTCCGATGGCCGGGTCGCCTTCCTCAATCATCCGATCACGCCAGCGCTCCGCAAGGTGGTGTCGGCGGGTGTGCTCTTCGCTTCCGGCATCAAATGCGTCGATGGCCCGAGTGAGTCCTTCCGGATCGTCTTCCTGGCGGATAATCTTGCCAATGTATTGCAGATGGCGGCGACGGGCTTCGTTCTGTCGAATGCGACGGGATTCCTCAATGGCCGCCCGTAAGGTCTCGCTGATGGGAAGGGTATTGAGCTGGTCGTTACTCAGATCGAGCATGCGCCTGCCGAGATCCTGCAACTGGTGCATTTCCCGCTTGAGTTGGGATTTGCTCGGGCCGAGGTATTCCGGGGCGTCGTCTTGGGAGTCGTTCATTTTGAGTCCGTGTTGTCGGATAACGGTTATCCGTAGAATATCGTCGCCAGACCAAGGAAGGCCATAAAGCCGACCACATCCGTGACCGTTGTCAGTATAACGCTACCGGCCAAGGCCGGATCAATGTTGCGGGACTTCAGGAACAGAGGCAGCACGGTGCCCACGAGGGCCGCGGCGATCAGGTTGATGATCAGAGCAGCGGCGATGATGGCGCCAATCATGATATCCCTGAACCAGAGGGTTGCCGCTGATGCAACCACCACAGCCCAGAGCAATCCGTTCAGAGCTCCCGCAATAAATTCGCGGTTGAGCAGCCAACCCACGTTGGCGCCGCTGATCTGTCCCACGGCCATGCCACGGATCACCAGGGTCAGGGTCTGGCTGCCGGCAATGCCGCCCATGGAAGCCACGATGGGCATCAATACTGCCAGAGCCACCACTTTCTCGATGGTTGCCTCAAACAGGCCGATCACGGCGGAGGCGGTAAAGGCCGTGAGCAGATTGATGCCTAGCCATACCGCCCGACGTCGGGTGGTCTTCAGGATGGGAGCGAAGGTGTCTTCGTCCTCATCGAGACCGGCCATGCTCATCAGTGAGTGATCGGCATCCTCACGGATTACGTCAACCACGTCATCGATGGTGATTCGGCCCAAGAGTCGGCCTTCCTCACTGACCACGGGTGCTGAGATCAAGTCGTAACGTTCGAACAGGGTCGCCACCTTGGTGTCGGACAGCGTGACCGGTATCGCTTCAATGTCCGTGTCCATCACTTCCCGCACCGTTGCCGCTGGATTGGATACCAGCATTTTGGTGATCGGCAGCATGCCGATGAACTCGTCGCGTCGGCTGACCACGATAAGGCTGTCCGTCATCGGCGGCAGATTGCGATGACGACGCAGGTAGCGCAGAACCACGTCGATGCTGATGTCCGGTCGCACCGTAATGGTGTCCGTGTTCATCAGGCCGCCGGCGGTGTCTTCCGGGTAGGAGAGGACTTCTTCGACGCGTTGACGGTCCTGCTCGTCCATGGTGTCCAGGACTTCCTGGATCACCGTGTCGGGCAATTGTTGCAGTAAGTCGGCAAGATCGTCCGACTCGAAATCCTCGATGATGTCAGCGAGTTCCTGAGCGTTTAGCTGGCTCAGGAAGTAACCTCGGATATCGTCGTTCAGATACTGGAGGACTTCGCCTTCAAGCTGCTTGTCGACCAGGTTCCAGAGCAGGGCGCGCTGGCGGGGTGGCGATGATTCCAGCAGGTGGGCGATGTCACTGGGGCTAAGGCCGCCATTCAGGATGCGGGCGACCTGTTTCAGGGCGCCACTGTCCAGTGCTTCGCTCAGGGAGCGAAGACGTTGGCGCGCCTGGCTTTTCTCCAGAATATCGGTCATGGATCACCCACAGTCAGAAAACCCTCGTATTATAGCGGAGTTAGGCAACATAGGTGAGGAAGAGTTGTAGGTGAATGCCGTAGACCGGCACGTATGTCCAGTGTGGAGCTGGTTATTCGCCTTCCCCGAAGTAATCATTGATCAGCGTAACCAATGCGTCGACAGCGTCGGATTCATCCGGACCGTCCACAATCAGCTCTACCTCTGTCCCCTGGCTGGCGGCGAGCATCATTACCGGCATGATGCTTTTGGCGTCCACCTGTCTCCCTTTGCGGCTGATTTGAATACTGCTGTCGAACTCAGATGCCTTGGCAACCAGTTTGGCCGCCGCTCGGGCATGGAGCCCGAGTTTGTTGATAATGGTAATGGGGCGGCGGATCATAGGCGGTTCAGCTGTCCCTGCTTTGCAGGTGGGGCAGCTCGGTGTGGCGAACCTGCACGTTGCTGTATTTGCCCGAGAAATAGCGGCCGAGCTGATCGCAGATATAAACCGAGCGATGCTGGCCACCGGTGCAGCCGATGGATATGGTCATATAGCTGCGGTTGCTGTCTGCAAACGATGGTAGCCAGTTTTCCAGGAATTGGGTCAGGTCTTCGACCATCTTGCGGCTCAACGGCTCCTTTTCCAGGAAATCGATGACCGGCTGATCGGTGCCCACGAACTGCCGAAGGCTGGTGTCCCAGTAGGGATTGGGCAGGCAGCGCACATCGAACACATAGTCCGAATCCAGTGGCACGCCGTGCTTGAACCCGAACGACTGGAATAGCAGCGCCAGTTCCTGATGGCGCCTTCCCGCGACCCGTTGCTTCACCATATCCCGGAGCTCGTACATGGACAGTCCCGTGGTGTCGATGTAAAGATCGGCCAGCTTTGACAGGGGCTCCAGAAGTTTTTTTTCGTTGCCAATGGCCTCCCGAAGGGAGGTTTTGTCATCACTCAGTGGGTGCTTCCGGCGCGTGGCATGGAAGCGCTGCAACAGAGACTGTTCATCGGCGTCGAGATAGATGATCTCGATGGTTACGCCGGTATCCTGAAGGCTGCGGTAGATATCCTCGAAGTTGCTCAGCTCCCCGGAGAGGTTGCGGGCGTCGATGCTGACAGCCATCTTTCCCAGCCGGCCAGGAGAGTTCTGGTTGGTGGCCTCCTGTGTCAGAGGGAACAACAGGCCGATAGGCAGGTTGTCGATGCAGTAATAGCCCAGGTCTTCCAGAACGTGTAACGCGGTACTTTTCCCGGAACCCGATCGACCACTGACGATGATTAGTTTCATAGCCCGTTCACCTCGGATGTGGAATTGTTCAGCTTGTCTCGGCTGTCATCCGGCGATAGAGAGAGTCTGCGTCGGTGCACTGACGCAGCTGGTCGCAGAATGCGCGCTCGTTGAACTTTTCGGCAAGTTGACTCAAAAGCTCAAGATGCTCGCTGGTGGCTTCCTTGGGGACAATCAAGGTGAAGACGAGGTCCACCGGCTGGTTGTCGATGGCGTCGAACGCAACGCCTTCGTCCAGCGTCAGCAAGACGCCGACCACGTGATCCAACCCTTCCAGTCGACAGTGGGGGATCGCGATGCCCTGTCCGATACCGGTGCTCCCCAGCCGCTCCCGCGCGACCAGGTTGGTGAATATCTGGGTGTCGCTGAGCAGAGAGTCGTGCTTCTGGATCTGCTCGGCAATGGTTTCCATAACCCGCTTTTTGCTGGAGGCAGGCACCCTGCAAAGGGTCAGCTCCGGCGCGAGAATGTTCTCGATAGTCAAGGATGTGTCGGTCATGAATCGACTGCAGTTCCGTAAAAAAAGGCTGCGGCACGTGTTGCCTGGTTAGCCAGTGCCGCAGCTCGATTAACTGTCATGCAGGGGGCTTCGTCCTAGCGGGCGCCGTTCCCATGCATCCGGTCTACGTTCTTTTCCTTGTGCTTCAGGATCTGCCTGTCCAGCTTATCTACCAATCCATCAATGGCAGCGTACATATCGCTGTTTTCGGCCTTTGCGTGAATCTCACCACCTATCACGTGAAGCGTAGCTTCCGCCATCTGGCGCACTTTTTCCACCTCAAGGGTAACCTGGCAATTGCTGATGTGGTCGAAGTGCCGCTCAAGCTTTTCAAATTTGCCTGATACGTAATCTTTCAGTGCGGGAGTCAGTTCTACGTGATGGCCTGAAATATTGAGTTGCATAGGCTTCTCCTGTTTTCAGCTTACCGGCACCCGTCAGGATGCCGGCTGTGTGCCACAGCGTTATGCTGCAGGCGGTATACTTTCAGGAAAGGGCTCTCCCCGTGAGGCCGGGAGCAGACGCTTTCTACACCAGTCGCTTTCGCTCGTTGGATGGAGGAATGTGCATTGCCTCGCGATACTTGGCCACGGTTCGGCGAGCCACTTTGATACCCTGGTCTCCTAGCATGGCTGCAATTTTGCTATCGCTCAATGGCTTTTTCGGAGTTTCCGTTGCAATCAGCTTTTTGATCATTGCGCGGATTGCTGTGGATGAGCACTCTCCACCCTCGTCGGTACTGACATGGCTTGAGAAAAAATACTTAAGCTCAAATATGCCCCGCGGTGTGTGCATGTATTTTTGGGTGGTGACCCGCGAAATGGTCGACTCATGCATTTCCACCGCCTGGGCAATATCAGAAAGAATCAATGGTTTCATGGCTTCCTCGCCATGATCCAGGAACCCCTGCTGGTGCTCGACAATACGTGTGGCCACCTTGAGCAGGGTTTCGTTACGGCTTTGCAGGCTCTTGATGAACCACTTTGCCTCCTGCAACTGGTCCCGCAGGTAGGTGTTGTCGGCACTGCTGTCCGCCCGCTTTATAAGAGAAGCATAGCTTGCATTCACACGAATGCGTGGTGCAATTTCAGGATTCAGTTCCACGCGCCAGCGCTCATTGTGTTTGCGCACGATCACATCGGGAATGACGTAGTCCGGCTCGGCCTGGTCCAGAGTGTCGCCAGGGCGCGGATTCAGTCCGGTAATAAGGGCCAGCACATCCCGTAGCTGTTCTTCCTTCAGGCGGCTGCGACGTAACAGTTGGGCGTAATCACGGTTACCCAGCAGGTTTATGTAGTGGGTAATCACCAGTCGGGCCTGAGCCAGCCAGGGCGTCTCCGGGGGCAGTTGGTTCAGTTGGATCAGCAGACATTCCTGCAGATCGCGGGCGAACACACCCGGTGGGTCGAAGTGCTGCAGACGGTGAAGAACGGCTTGCACTTCGTCCAGTTCCAGCGGGTCTTCATCGGATTCGTCCACCATACCTGAGTGAATTTCCTCAAGCGGGGACGTCAGGTAGCCGTGGTTATCAACCGCATCCATCAGCGCGTGGGCAATGGCCTGATCCCGCTCGCTCATGGGCGTCAGGTTCAACTGCCATTCCAGGTGGTCCTGAAGCGTTTCAGTGGGGGAATTGCGGGTTTCGAAGTCGTTGTCGTTTTCGTCGTCGTTACGGGCTGCTGAAGCTGGAGCGGACTGATAAATGTCATCCCAGGCGGTGTCGACGGGAAGGTCGTCAGGAATGGTGTCGGGGCTGTCTGTTTCTGATGACCAGTCAGGTCCGTTTTCGGATTCGTCCCAATCCGTTGCGGTGTCGGAGGTAGTGTTGGATTCCTCGGTTGACGCTGTTTCAGAGGACTCGTTGTCACTGTCCGTGGATTCCGGATTCTGATTATCGTCGTCTTCCGAGGTTTCCAGCATCGGGTTGGATTCCAACGCCTGCTGGATTTCCTGCTGGAGGTCCAGGGTGGAGAGCTGCAGAAGCCTGATAGCCTGTTGCAGCTGGGGCGTCATGGTCAGGCTTTGGCCCAGCTTTAACTGTAATGAGGCTTTCATAACCATGGTTCAGGATCCGTCACTCGGTCTCTCTCTTCCGTCACTCAGGCTCTCTCTTTATGTCACTCGGGCGCGCTCTGGAGCCGGGGTTGCACAAAAACTCTTTGTATGCTGGCTACTTGCCGCACCAAGCAAGTTCTTTGCCGAGTGTACTACAGGCGAAACTCGTTGCCCAGATACACTTCCTTGACCTGCTGGTTGGCCAGTATATCGTCCGAGTTGCCAGAGGCAATAATGTGGCCGCCACTGACAATGTAGGCATTCTCGCAGATATCGAGGGTTTCCCGCACATTGTGGTCGGTGATCAGTACGCCGATGCCCTTGTCCCGCAGGTGCCGGATGATCTGCTTGATGTCGCTCACTGAGATGGGATCGACCCCAGCGAAGGGCTCGTCCAGCAGGATGAATGCCGGCTCCATCGCCAGTGCGCGGGCAATTTCCACCCGTCGTCGCTCGCCCCCTGACAGGGCCATGCCGACGCTATCGCGGATGTGGGTGATGTGAAACTCTTCAAGCAATTCCTCCAGCTTGGTCTCCCGGTCAGTGCGCTTGAGTTCGCGACGGGTTTCCAGGATGGCCAGTATGTTGTCGCGCACGGTGAGCTTGCGGAACACCGATGCTTCCTGGGGCAGGTACCCGATTCCCTTCCGGGCGCGGCCGTGCATGGGCAGGGGCGTTATGTCCTGATTGTCGATGGTGATGCGACCGTTGTCGGAGGGAACCAGACCAACAATCATGTAGAAACACGTCGTTTTGCCGGCGCCATTGGGTCCAAGCAGGCCGACTATCTCGCCGCTGCGAATTTCCAGGGAAACGTCGATGACGACCTTCTTCTGCTTGTAGCTTTTTGCCAGGTTACTGGCCCTGAGAACTGCCATCGGTATCCTGTTCGCCGGAGTTGTTGTCTGGATTGTTGTCGGGATTGCCGCGTGGCTGTATCACCATCTCGACCCGACCGCTGCCATCGCCCTGATCGGCGGAGCCTTCCGCCGTCACAACACGTTCGGCGCTATCATAGTGAATGATATTGCCGCGGAACAGGTTGCCACCCTGTTCGATGACGGCTTCGTGTTTAAAAGTGACCCGATTGTCCGAGGCGGACCAGGTGATCGTCAGGGCGCGCGCGTCGGTTTCGCCCTGGCCTTCCATGGCGGGCTGGCGGTAGCGTGCCGGGGTACCGGTGGCTTCAATGCGACTGACGCCATTTCCGTCCCGGTGGAGTACAACCTTGTCCGCCATGAGGTTGGCATCGCCCTGACTCATTTCAACGGAACCGGTATAGGTTGCAATGCCCTGGCCTTCGTCGAGCCGCGCGTTGTCGGCGTTGACCGTGATGGGTTGATCGGACTCCAGGTCAAAGGCCGCGGCGTATGGCATGCCAGCGGTGAGTGTCAGTGCCAGAACAATCGCTGAGAGCAACGGGCGCGAAGCAACCGATTGGTGTCCCTTGCGGTGAGGATGGGGCATGAATTTACTTGCCAGGCTCATAGCGTCCTTCCACTTGAGAGTCGAGTTCGAGGATTCGGTCATCAATCCAGGCCTTCATGCCGGTTGCGCGGGTCAGGCTGAACGAGTCGGTCAGTTCCACCGGGGCGTCTGTGTACACAGTACGCTCTGCGTTATCCAGTGTCAGCGTCGACGTGGTTAATGTCAGTGGGCGCCCCCCCTCGGCTTGCTGGGACACCCGGACATCCCCGGTCAGGTGGACCAGGTCGTCAGCTTCCATGAATTGGCCTTTGTTGGCCTGGACTTGCCAGGGTGCGTTGCCGGGTTCGCCGTAGAGCGTCGCATTCGGCGATTCCATGATGGTCTCGTTGCGGGCCTCGAATTGCTCAATACGCGGGCTTTCGAACTGTGCGGTAAGCTGCCCGGTCTCATCGAAAGACAGGTAGCGACCATTGACCACGAAACCGTCCGGCTCCGATTTTCCTCTCAGCGCGGCGGCGTCCACAGGCTCTGATGACTCGTCACTTTGCCAGAGCAGGAAAAACAGCGCCACTATCGTGACAGCCAGTCCCAGGGTTCGTACCCAGGATCTTGCATAGAGGGCTTCGGCGGCCATTCAGTCCTGCTCCAGATAGGGTTGCAGGCTGGCATTGAGCTGCCCGCAGGCGCAGAGCAGCAGTTCACAGGCTTCACGGACTGCGCCGCTACCCCCCGCGACCGACGTGCAAAAATCCGCGTGCTGGCGCACCAGCCAGTAGCCGTTGGGTACTGTTATACCCAGCCCGGCGTAACGGATCGCGGGCAGGTCCGGCAGGTCGTCGCCCATGTAGGCAATCTGGTGTGGCGCGATCTCCAGCTGTGCAGCCAGTTCCCGCAGGGCGACTTTCTTGTCTTCGCGGCCTTGCATCAGGTGCGGGATGCCGAGGTCATTCATGCGTTTTTCTGTCAGTGGCGATCGCCGTCCGGTAATGACAGCAACGTTGATGCCAGCAGCCATGACCTGTTTGATGCCCAGGCCGTCAAGAATGTTGAACCCTTTCATCTCATCGCCTGAAGCGCTGAACAGCAGAGTGCCGTCGGTCATGATGCCGTCCACATCCAGGGCCAGCAGGCGAATGGCAGCGGCTTTTTCGATCAGCTCCGCTGGCCATTGAGGGCGCAGAGTGTCGGCCATCAGATCACTCCCGCCCGCAACAGGTCGTGCATGTTGATAGCGCCGGTCAGTTTGCCGTCGCGATTGATGACGGGCAGGGCGTTGATCTTCAGCTCTTCCATCATGTTCAGTGCCTCGGCGGCCAGTTGGTCATCGTGGATCACACGCCCGTTGCGGGTCATGACCTCGGCAATCGGCGTGTTGTGAATGTCCACTGAACGGTCCAGGGTGCGGCGCAGGTCACCGTCCGTGAACACGCCGACCAGGTCGCCCCCGGCATTGATGACCGTCGTCATACCCAGGCCCTTGCGGGAAATCTCCAGCAGCGCGCCACTGAGGGTGGTACCTTCCTGCACGCGGGGGATACGGTCCCCGGTGTGCATAATATCGGTGACACGCAGTAGTAACCTGCGGCCCAGGCTGCCGCCGGGGTGTGAAAGCGCAAAGTCTTCGGTGCTGAATCCACGGGCTTCAAGCAGCGCCACGGCCAGGGCATCGCCCATCACCAGAGTGGCAGTGGTGCTTGAGGTGGGGGCCAGTCCAAGGGGACAGGCTTCCTGGGCAACGCTGATGTCCAGGTTGGCAACGGCCTCCCGTGCCAGGATGGAGTTCCCGTTGCCGGTCATGCTGATCAGCGGAGCTCCCATACGCTTGATTAACGGCAAAATAGTCAACACTTCGCTGGTGTTACCGCTGTTGGAGATGCCCAGCACCACGTCCTGGCTGGTGATCATACCCAGGTCACCGTGACTGGCTTCGCCGGGGTGTACGAAGAACGATGGCGTACCAGTGCTGGCGAGGGTGGCGGCGATTTTGTTACCGATATGGCCGGATTTTCCCATGCCGGTCACGACAACACGCCCCTTACACGCCATGATAGCTTCGCAGGCGCGAACGAAATGGTCATCAATCCGGTCGGTCAGGGCGTGGATGGCTTCACGCTCGATCTCGATGGCTCGCAGGGCGGATTCTCTGAAGGTCTGGCTGGTCTCGGTGTTCATCTGGCTTCCGGGTTCGAAATGTTGATGCTTTTCATCGTGGCAAAAGTATATCACTTCAATAGCTGTGACTGCCCTTCCTGACAAGACGTTCAGTAAAAACTGATCATTGACATCAGTTCATTTTGTGAAGGATGGATTGAGGTTCACGGCAGGTTGACATAATGTAGCGCACTCATTAAAGGCTGGGAATGCGGGCTCCCCGACACCCGGGCGGTTTTGGAAGCAGGTATGGACACATCCCCCTACATTGAATTGAGAGACGTGGTTTTCACTCGCGGAAATCGCCGTATCTTTGATGGCGTCAGCCTGGACATTCCCCGCGGCAAGATTACCGCCATCATGGGGCCGAGTGGCACCGGCAAGACCACATTGTTGCGGCTGATCGGCGGCCAGCTGAAACCGGACTCCGGCAGCATATCCGTAGCAGGGGAAAACGTTCCTGAGCTCAAACGCAAGGCACTTTACCGTTTGCGGGAAAAGATGGGGATGCTGTTCCAGAGTGGAGCGTTGTTTACGGATCTCAGTGTCTTTGAAAACGTGGCGTTCCCGCTCAGGGTTCATACCACCTTGCCGGAGGACATGATTCGCGACATCGTTCTGATGAAGCTCGAAGCTGTGGGGCTTCGCGGAGCCCGGGATCTGATGCCGGCAGAACTGTCAGGTGGTATGACCCGACGTGTGGCGCTGGCCCGCAGCATCGCGCTGGACCCGGAGCTGATCATGTACGACGAGCCCTTTACCGGCCAGGACCCGATTGCCATGGGTGTGCTGGTAAAACTGATCCGGGATCTCAACAGTTCCATGGGCCTGACCAGTGTGCTGGTGTCCCATGATGTGCCGGAGTCCCTGAGTATCTGCCACTACGCCTGTATCGTCGCGGATGGTCGTATCATAGGCGACGGCACACCTGAGGAGTTGAGGGTGCATCCATCGGAGCAGGTTCAGCAGTTCCTGCGTGGTCATCCGGATGGCCCGGTGCCGTTCCACTATCCGGCTGCCGATGCGGCTCAGGACTGGAGTATGGCCGGGAGGGGGGATTGATGGACAGGCTGGCAGCTTTCGGCCGATTGGGATTGAGCGTGATTGCATCGCTCGGCCGCTCCGGGCGTTTTCTTGCCGGTGCCCTGGGGGGCGTCCCGCGGCCCTCGGTCGGTTTTCCGCTGCTGCTGAAGCAGCTGTACTCCGTCGGCGTTCTGTCCCTGGCCATCATCGTGGTGTCCGGCCTGTTTATCGGGATGGTTCTGGGGTTGCAGGGGTACACCATCCTCAGCGACTACGGCTCTGAAGCTGCGATCGGTCAGATGATTGCCCTGACCCTGGTGCGGGAGTTGGGCCCCGTGGTGACCGCGCTGTTGTTTGCCGGCCGTGCGGGTTCCGCACTGACGGCGGAAATCGGGTTGATGAAAACCACCGAACAGCTTTCGAGTATGGAAATGATGGGCGTTGATCCGCTGCGCCGGGTGATTGCCCCTCGTTTATGGGCGGGCTTTATCTCTGTGCCCGTGCTGGCTGCGGTGTTCTCGGTGGTTGGTATATGGGGTGGCATGCTTGTGGGCGTTGAATGGCTGGGCGTTTTTGAAGGGTCGTTCTGGGGCAATATGCAGTCTTCCGTAAGCTTCACCTCCGATGTCCTTAATGGTGTCGTAAAGAGCATTGTGTTCGGGTTCGTCTGCACCTGGATTGCGGTCTATCAGGGGTATGACTGTGTGCCCACCTCGGCCGGTATCAGTGCCGCAACGACCAAAACCGTGGTGTATTCGTCGCTGGCCGTACTCGGGCTGGATTTTGTGCTTACCGCCGTCATGTTTGGTGACTTCTGACCGCGGTATACTGGAACGTCAGGAAACAGGGGGCCGGAATGGCACAGAGAACAACAGAAGTGATTGTGGGGCTGTTCATGATCGCGGGCATCGCCGCCATAATGTTTCTGGCGTTGCAGGTCAGCGGGCTTACGCCGAAAGCGCCGGAAAGCTCGTACACACTCTACGCCAATTTCAACGACGCCGGCGGGCTGACGCCCCGGGCAAAGGTATCCATGGCTGGTGTCACCGTTGGCAAGATCCGGGAGATAACCCTGAATCGGGAGACCTATCAGGCCCGCGTGACTATTGATGTGAACGCCAGTGTGGATAATATTCCAGCGGATAGCTCAGCAGTAATACGTACATCCGGGCTGCTTGGCGAACAGTACATTGATATTTCGGTGGGTGGCGACCTGGAGTCGCTGGGCGACGGAGATACGTTCTATTCCACGCAATCCGCCATGAATCTTGAGCGGCTCATATCCAACTTTGCCTCAGGGCAGTCACAATGAAAGAAAGTGGTTCACGGGAGAAAACCATGGTTCTGATCAGACAAAGCCTGATGATAGTTGCGTTGCTGATGGTAGCGCTGGCAGCACCGGCCCACGCCGGTCCGGAGGAGGATCTCCGCGAGTACGTTGACAAGAACACCCAGCGCCTGGTCGACAAGCTGCATGAGGAAAAGGGCCTGTATGAAAAAGACCCTCAGGCGTTTTACCGGAGCATGGATCAGGAACTGAAAAACTTCGTCGACTTTCGCCGAATCGCCGCTCGGGTCATGGGCCGCTATGCACGGCAGACATCACCGGAACAGCGCGACGAATTCGTTGAAAAGTTCAAACGCAGCCTTTTCGACAGTTACGCTCAGGCTCTGGTTAGCGCTGACGATTTTACCATCGAGGTAAAGGAAGCCACGATCAACCCGAACGACGACGCACGGGCGTCCGTGCGTATGGAAGTGATCAGTGCCTCCGGCAACCGCTATCCGGTGACGTACTCCATGTATGAGGCGGAAGAAGGGCGCTGGATGATGGAAAACGTGATCGTCGAAGGTGTGAATATCGGGTTGGCTTTCCGTGATCGTTTCAGTCAGGAGATGGAGAAGAACGGCGGCAAGGTCCAGGCCGTTATCAACGACTGGGGGGATGCGGTGGAATCCCTGAACCTTGAAGGTGAAGTCGACAAATCATGAGCACGGATTGGCCTTCAGTGACGCTTGTTGGTGATACGCTTACGTTGAGCGGAACGATTGATCCGCTCAACGTGGTTGCGATCAGGCGGGAGGGGGAGAAGAGGATACTGGCCAGCAAGGCTGATCTACAGGTGGATCTGTCCGCCATGCACACCGCGCACAGCGTGGTGCTGTCTCTTCTGCTGTGTTGGCACCGCCTCGCAGGCGCCCGCAGTCAGGCCCTCCGGTTTACCGGTGTTAGTGAGCGGCTGAACTCGTTGGCGGCCCTGAGCGGCCTTGAGCGCCAGTTGCCAGGCTTTTCCTCTCCGTCCTTGGCCTGAAAACCTGCACCAAAGCTGACCCGAATGCCATAATTGGTTACAATCTCGCCCCTGATTTAATAACGCCCGAGGATTTATTTATGGAAGCCACCGAAGTTGCCGAGTTGGTTAAAGAGGCGCTGCCTGACTGTGAGGTCGAAGTGCAGGTCGATGGCAATCACTACCTTGTTGTTGTCGTGGGCGATGTATTCGAGGGGCTGCCAACCATCAAACGGCAGCAACTGATCAACAAGGCGCTTTTTCAGCACATTCTTGATGGCACCATTCACGCCCTGCACCCCAAGGCCTTTACACCCGCTGAATGGGCCGCGCGCCAGGGCTGACATGCCCGCAAACTACAGGACACCATTGTGGACAAACTTCTGATCAGAGGTCGCAAGCCTCTCGACGGCGAAATCCGGATTTCCGGCGCCAAAAACGCCGCACTACCGATTCTGGCCGCCACCCTGTTGGCGGACGAGCCGGTGACCGTGGGCAACCTGCCGCACCTGAACGACATAACTACGATGATCGAGTTGCTGGGTCGCATGGGCGTGGAACTGATGATCGACGAGAAAATGAGCGTCGAAGTCCATGCCAATACCATCAGGCAATTCCACGCGCCCTATGAGCTGGTCAAGACAATGCGGGCTTCGATCCTGGTATTGGGGCCTCTGGTGGCTCACTTCGGTGAGGCGGAAGTGTCCCTGCCGGGCGGCTGCGCCATCGGTAGCCGGCCGGTAAACCTGCACATTCAGGGGCTGGAACAGATGGGTGCCGATATCAAGGTCGAAAATGGCTATATCAAGGCAAAGACCAATGGTCGCTTGAAAGGCGCTCATATATTCCTGGATACGGTGACCGTCACGGGTACGGAAAACCTGATGATGGCCGCCGCCTTGGCCGATGGCAAAACCATCCTTGAAAACGCCGCCCGGGAGCCGGAAGTGGTGGATCTGGCCGAGTGCCTGATTGCCATGGGCGCCGACATCAGAGGCCATGGTTCAGCAACCATTGAGATCAATGGCGTCGAACGGTTGCACGGCTGCCACTATGATGTGCTGCCGGACCGGGTTGAAACCGGTACCTACCTGGTTGCCGCCGCGGCCACCCGTGGCCGGGTCAAGCTAAAGGATACCCGCGAGGACTTGCTGGAAGCTGTCCTGCTGAAGCTGGAAGAGGCTGGCGCCCACATAGATACGGGCAAGGACTGGATCTCCCTGGATATGAAAGGCAACCAACCGAAAGCGGTTAGCCTGCGCACCGCACCATACCCTGCGTTTCCGACCGATATGCAGGCGCAGTTTGCGGCGATGAACGCTGTATCAGAAGGCACTGGAACCATAGTGGAAACGGTCTTCGAAAACCGTTTCATGCACCTGCAGGAGCTGATCCGCATGGGCGCAGACATCACCCTCGAGGGCAACGCTGCCATTATCAAGGGTGTCGACCATCTGACGGGCGCTCCGGTTATGGCAACGGATCTGCGTGCGTCTGCCAGTCTGGTCATTGCCGGGTTGGTTTCGGACGGGGATACCATCGTGGATCGGATTTACCACATCGACCGCGGTTACGAGTGTATCGAAGAGAAATTGCAACTGTTGGGCGCGAGTATCCGCCGCCTGCCAGCCTGAATTCATTGAACCGGAAGGACGCATGACCGACTCCATCACCATCGCGCTGTCGAAGGGGCGAATTCTGGACGAGACTCTGCCGCTGTTAAAAGAAGCGGGCATTGAGCTGGTCGACGATGTAAAAAAGTCCCGGAAACTGGTATTCCCCACCACGGATCCGAATGTGCGGGTTTTGATCCTTCGGGCTACCGATGTGCCCACCTATGTGCAATACGGTGGGGCGGATCTGGGAGTAACCGGTAAGGATGTGCTGATGGAGCATGGCGGCGAGGGGTTGTATGAGCCGCTGGACCTGAATATTTCCCGGTGTCGGTTGATGACGGCCGGCTTGAAGGATCAGGCGCCACCGTCTGGGCGTATCAAGGTTGCAACAAAGTTTGTGAATCTGGCGCGTCGTTATTATGCGGCCCAGGGGCGCCAGGCGGATATTATCAAGCTATATGGAGCCATGGAGCTGGCGCCGATTCTGAATCTGGCAGACGAAATTGTCGATATTGTGGATACTGGCAATACGTTGAAGGCCAATGGGCTTGAAGCCAGGGATCTGATTGAGCATATCAGCAGCCGACTGGTTGTGAACCGCGCGTCCATGAAGATGAAACATGCGGGCATCAATCCCATAATTGAGAAGATGGCGGTTGCAGTAGAAAAACGCCGGCAGGTTTCGGAGTAAGAACGGCTCAGGAACGGCTTTCCAAAACACGCTCCTTCGGCACATCCATGTGACGCTTGGACTCCGCCATCCATGGCTCCGTACAGTTTTGGAAAGCCCTTCCTGACCCGCTCCCGGGCCATTTCAGCATCCTCAGAGCAATGACACTTTTCAAACCGCGGAGTAAATTCGCAAATCAGGAAAGACGAAATGACTGATATCAGCATCAGACGATTGAACGCTTCCGACAGTGACTTTGACAGTGCGCTGGCCAAGCTTTTGGCTTGGGAAGACAGTGTGGATCATCAGGTGAATGAGTCGGTTCGTCATATCCTGCACGAGGTGAAAACTCGTGGGGATGCCGCGGTTCTGGAGTTTACTGAGAAGTTTGATCGCTTGAAGGTTGGCACCGTTGCCGAACTGGAGATGGGGCAGGATCGCTTGCGGCGGGCATTGGAGGCCATTCCCCAGGATCAGCGTGTTGCCCTGGAGAAAGCCGCTGAGCGGGTGCGTGACTATCACGAGCGTCAGAATCAGACGTCCTGGCAGTATGAAGACGATGACGGCACGGTTCTCGGGCAGAAAGTGACTCCGCTGGATCGTGCAGGGCTGTATGTGCCCGGTGGTAAGGCCGCTTATCCGTCTTCCGTGTTGATGAACGCTATCCCGGCAAAGGTCGCGGGCGTGGGCGAGGTGATTATGGTGGTTCCCACACCGGACGGTGTGGTGAACGATATGGTCCTGGCCGCTGCGGCGATTGCGGGTGTGGATCGGGTGTTTTGCGTGGGCGGTGCCCAGGCGGTAGGGGCGCTGGCGTATGGCACGGAAACCATTCCGGCTGTCGACAAGATCGTTGGCCCCGGCAATATTTTTGTGGCCACTGCCAAGCGCGAAGTTTTCGGTACTGTCGGCATCGATATGATTGCCGGTCCGTCGGAGATTCTGGTGATCTGCGACGGCAAGACCGATCCGGACTGGATTGCCATGGATTTGTTCTCTCAGGCCGAGCACGATGAGCAGGCTCAGTCTATTCTCATCAGCCCGGACGCCGATTTCCTGGATGCCGTGGAAGCCAGCATCAACAAACTGCTACCGACCATGGAAAGGGCGGACATCATCGCGACCTCAATGACGGATCGGGCTGCATTGATTCACGTGGCCGACTTGTCCGAAGCGGCTGGCGTTTCCAACCGTATCGCGCCGGAGCACCTGGAGCTTTCGGTGGAAGACCCGGAAAGCCTGGTGGACGAGATTCGCCATGCCGGTGCCATCTTTATGGGCCGCTTTACGGCCGAAGCGTTGGGTGATTACTGTGCCGGGCCAAATCATGTGTTGCCGACGTCCGGGACGGCGCGTTTCTCCTCTCCGTTGGGGGTTTATGACTTCCAGAAACGGTCGTCGCTGATCGGTTTTTCTGCAGCCGGTGCCGACAGGATGGGGCGAGTTGCCTCTGTTCTGGCACGTGGAGAGGGGTTAACGGCTCACGCCCGTTCTGCAGAGTATCGGGTTCGGGAGGGTCAGTCAGATGAGTAAGTTCTGGAGTTCTCGGGTCAAAGACTTGGTCCCCTATGTACCGGGGGAGCAGCCGAAAATGGCCAACCTCGTGAAACTGAATACCAACGAAAACCCGTTCGGTCCGTCTCCGAAGGTGATCGAGGCGATCAACACTGAGCTGAATGACAACCTTCGGCTATATCCGGACCCCGAGAGTGAGGCCCTGAAAAGCACCATCGCGAATTACTATGGCGTGCAGGGTGAGCAGGTTTTCCTCGGTAACGGCTCCGACGAAGTGCTGGCACACATCTTCTACGGTCTGTTTCAGCATGGCGAGCCAGTGTTGTACCCAGATATCACCTACAGCTTTTATCCGGTGTATTGCGGCCTCTACAACATCGAGGGCAAAACGGTACCGCTGACCGACAGCTTTGAAATCGATCCGAAAGACTATAAGCAGCCGAACGGCGGAATCATCTTTCCCAATCCCAATGCGCCCACTGGGTGCTACCTGGCGTTGGACAAGGTTGAGGCTATCGTTGCCGCCAATCCTGACCGGGTTGTGGTTGTGGATGAAGCCTACGTGGATTTCGGCGGCGAGAGTGCGATCAAGTTGGTGGGGAAGTATTCCAATCTTCTGGTCTGTCAAACGCTGTCCAAGGCCCGCTCCCTGGCCGGGTTGCGCGTCGGTTTCGCCATCGGCAGCTCGGAGGTCATCGAAGCCCTGAACCGCGTCAAGAACAGCTTCAACTCCTATCCTCTTGACCGCCTGGCTCAGGCGGGCGCCATTGCGGCATTTGAAGATGAAGACTGGTTTAAAGCCACTTGTGAAGGCGTCATTGGCGAGCGGGGCTGGGTGACCTCGAAACTGGAAGCCTTGGGTTTTGATGTATTGCCCTCGAAGGCCAATTTTATCCTTGCGCGCCATCCGGAGCACGCCGGTGAGGCACTGGCGAAGGGGCTTCGGGAGCAGGGCGTTATCGTACGCCACTTCAATAAGCCCCGAATCTCGAACTTCCTGCGCATCACCATAGGCACCGCAGACCAGAACAAGCGACTGATTGAGTGTCTTAAACCGTTGGTGTAACACAAGGCAACCACATGGAGGCAGCATGGCTTCACGCAATGAGATACTCCGCACACTGAATGACTGGCTGGCCCCGGAAGACTTCAAAGACTATTGCCCTAACGGTCTGCAGGTCGAGGGCGCCGAAGAGGTTAGAACCGTAATAAGTGGTGTCACGGCGTCCCGGGCGCTCGTGGATGCGGCGATCGAAGCCGATGCCGACATGATCCTGGTGCATCATGGGTATTTCTGGAAAGGTGAGGATCAGGCCATCCGCGGCATGAAGCGGGACAGGATCAAGCGCCTGCTGGACCACGATATCAATCTGGTTGCCTACCACCTGCCGTTGGACGATCACCCCGAGTATGGCAACAACCGGCAGTTGGCCGACGTGTTGGGCATTCTCAATCCCCGGCCGCTGGGCGGGCTTGTGTGGCAAGGTGAACTGGGCGTGCCTATGGGCCCCCAGGCGTTCGCGGATCTGATCGGGGAGCGTCTGGATCGTGCTCCGCTTTGGGTTGGGGACGGCTCCGCAGAGATTGCCAGGGTTGGCTGGTGTACCGGCGCAGCTCAGGGGTTCATTGACAGCGCCTTGAACGCGGGACTGGATGCCTACATCAGTGGTGAGATTTCAGAACCCACCACCCATACTGCCCGCGAATGCGGTATTCATTACTACGCGGCTGGCCACCATGCCACTGAGCGGTATGGTGTTCAGGCCCTGGGTCGGGCCGTGGAGCAAACATTTGGGGTAAGCCACCGGTTTATCGACTGCGATAATCCGGTGTGAGCGTCAGGCTTTCTGCTGTTTTTCGGCCAGACCAAAGTCTTCGGCGAGGGTGCCTTTCTCCTGGGGATCGCTCTTCGGGGCGTAATCCCGGGGTGGCTCTGCATCGTCCTTGCTGGCGGCGGCACCTTCCAGGCGCGCCTTGGCGTTCTCTTTCTCAAGCTCCAACAGCCAGTCTTCATCGTTGCACAGTCGGTTGGCGCCCCGGGCCATGTGCTGATTTACGTCCCGGTAGGTGTCGTTGAAGCGGCGCAGCAGATGCGCAGATTCCATAAAGTGCTCATTTACCTGTGCTTGATAGCGTGTGTACTCGTTTCTAAGTTCCTCGATCTGCTGTTCAGCCCGGCGCTGCCGCAGAGTAGAGCCCTGACCAGACCGGCCAACCAGTACTCCGATGACAATGCCAACAATCAATGCGGCGATGGCTGCCAGAATCAGGTTTGTCATAAGCTGTGTGATCCTTTTGATGAATAGGAATTCTTTCCCAAAGTATACCGTCCCAAGTCCCATTCACGCACGATTGCCTCGTGCGCCAATCGTCGTATTGCGTCGTATGTCTGGCTCGCTCCCGCTGTTGCAGCGGTTTCTCAGGGTGTTGAACGTGGCGAAAAAAGCCAAAATCGGCCACAATACGCCGCCGTTATGAATGACCATACTTCGGGAAACGCCTTAATGACACCCCAAAAGCGAATCCGTATGACCACTACCCATATGACCCCATGGGAACGATACCAGCAGGACCTCGAGCGGCCCGAGTTTCACAAAGACCCGGCCCAGGAAGATGCGGTCCGCCGTTTGCAGTCACTTTACGACAAACTGGTGGCGGCGGAAAGGGAGCGTGACAAACCGATGGTCAAACTTCGCCTCAAGTTCAGGAAGGGCAAAGAAGATCCGGTGAAGGGATTGTACTTCTGGGGCGGAGTGGGTCGTGGAAAGACCTACCTGATGGATACGTTCTACGAAGCTCTGCCGTTTGATCGCAAGATGCGAGTGCACTTCCACCGTTTTATGCAACGGGTTCACAAAGAACTGAAAAGTCTGAAGGGCGAGAAAAACCCCCTGGATATCGTCGCGAAGATGTTTGCGGACGAAACCCGGGTGATCTGTTTTGACGAATTTTTTGTCTCCGATATCGGCGATGCCATGATACTGGCAACATTGATGGACGGTCTGTTCAGCCGTGGTGTGACCCTGGTCTGTACCTCTAATATTGTGCCTGACGGACTTTACAAGGATGGCTTGCAGCGCGCCCGTTTCCTGCCTGCGATCGCGCTGGTCAAGAAACACACCGAAGTGGTAAATGTGGATGGCGGTGTGGATTATCGTTTGAGAACCCTGGAGCAGGCTGAGCTGTATCACTTTCCTCTGGATGAGGATGCCGACAAAAGCCTTCAGAAAAGTTACGACGGGCTTGCGCTTGAGGCTGGCAGTCACAGCCTGGAGCTGGATATCAACGGCCGTAAGCTGACAGCACTCAGCCATGCGGATGACGTTGTCTGGTTTGATTTTAAAACCCTGTGCGACGGCCCTCGTAGCCAGAACGACTACATCGAGCTGGCTAGGGAGTTCCACGCTGTGATCATCAGCAATGTGCCGGTGTTGGGAAAAGACAAGGACGATCAGGCCCGACGATTCATAAATATGATCGACGAATTTTACGATCGCAACGTCAAGGTTATCATTTCCGCAGAGGCTTCGATTACGGACCTGTATGCCGGCGGGCGGCTTGGGTTTGAGTTTGAGCGCACGGAGTCCCGGTTGCTCGAAATGCAGTCGAGAGAATACCTCGAGGCACCCCACAAGGCCTGATAGGCGTCGGACTGAACGAATTCCAATCCGATAACGAACTACCCCAACGATAGAGAGATCAAGCAATGAGCACAGACAACGTCGTCATCGTCAGCGGTGTGCGCACCCCCATGGGCGGATTCCAGGGCAGTTTGGCTGCGGTTTCCGCGCCGGAACTGGGCGCCGTCAGCATCGCAGAAGCCATTCGTCGTGCCGGCTTGCAGCCAGCGGACGTGCAGGAAGTCATCATGGGTAACGTTCTGCCCGCAGGTCTCAAACAAGGGCCGGCCCGTCAGGCCATGCGCCAGGCCGGGCTGCCTGACAGCACCGGTGCTACTACGATCAATAAGCTTTGCGGCTCTGGTATGAAAGCCGCCATGCTTGCCCATGATGTGATCAAGGCCGGTACGAACGACATTATGGTTGCCGGTGGTATGGAGAGCATGTCGAATGCTCCGTATATTCTTCAAGGTGTTCGCAGTGGCTACCGTATGGGGCCTGGTCAGGCGCCTCAGGACCACATGTTCCTGGACGGCCTTGAAGACGCGGAAACCGGTCGGCTGATGGGGGCTTTCGCTCAGGAAATGGCGGACAAGAAAAGCTATACCCGGGAAGAGATGGACGAATACGCGATTACCTCCCTGACTCGGGCGAAGAAAGCCATCGAGGACGGTTTTCTGAAGGATGAAATCATCCCGGTCACCGTCAAGACCCGCAAAGGCGACGTTGTGGTTGAGGACGACGAGCAGCCCCACAACGCCAACATCGAAAAGATCCCGAGCCTTCGTCCGGCGTTCGCCAAGGACGGTACAGTCACCGCTGCTAACGCCTCTTCTATATCCGACGGCGCCTCAGCGCTGGTGCTGATGCGTGAATCGGAAGCTGAGAAGCGCGGTCTCAAGCCGCTGGCACGGATTGTCGCCCATAGTACCCAATCCCAGCATCCGTCGGAGTTTACCTGTGCGCCGGTAGGTGCCATCGAGACCCTGTTTGCCAAAACCGGCTGGACCAAAGATGACGTGGATCTGTTTGAGATCAACGAAGCGTTTGCGATGGTAGCGATGATGCCGATCCGCGAACTGGGCCTGGACCCGGAAAAGGTCAACGTCCATGGTGGCGCCTGCGCCCAGGGCCATCCTGTCGGTTCCACCGGCTCCCGTCTGCTGGTGACGCTGATGCACTCCCTGAAGCATTACGGCAAGAAAAAGGGGGTTGCAGCGCTGTGTATCGGTGGTGGCGAGGCGACGGCAATGGCCATTGAAATGCTGTGATTTGTGCCGGCTGGTTGCATCCAAATTTGTTGACTATAGTGACTCAGTGCGAGGGAAGTCTGCCGCAGAGAGGGGCGTAATCGTAAAATCATACTTTTGACTGATCAAAGCGTTCGATGGCGTTAGCTATAGTGCCAACATCACGAGCACTGTGCATGAAGCCTCCAAACATCGTGAACACCAATAATCAGAGCAGCGACTCAGAACAACAATGGAGTAGCCTTCCAATGACAAGAAAAACACATCAATGGCAGCAGTGGACCAAATTGCCGCTGGCCGTAGCAGTTGCCGCCGGGGTATCCGGGCAGGCAGCTGCCTATTCATTTTATGTGGGGGACATGGAAGCCTCTTTCAACACCACGCTGTCGGCGGGCATTGGCTGGCGTACCGAGTCACAGGACCGACGGTTGATTGCCCAGGGTAACCTGGGGCCTGAATACACTCCTGGCCAGCCCTTGGCCAACATCGGTGCCTCTACTAACAACTACGATGACGGTAATCTCAATTTCGAGAAAGGGGATACCTATTCCAAGATTGTCAAAGGCAACAGCGAACTGTTCCTGAGCTACGATGTAAACAGTGACACACTGACTCGGGTTGGTGGTTTTGTTCGTGGTCGGTACTGGTATGACTTCGAATTGAAAGATGAGAGCAGAGCGGTTGATCCTGTAGGTCAGCGTCGCGAACTGAACGAAGAGGCCAAAGAATACGCCTCCGGCGGCGAAATCCTTGATGCCTACGTATTTTCCGACTGGTATTTTGGTAATGTCCCGGTCAGCCTGCGCTACGGCAAGCAGGTGTTGAGCTGGGGTGAAAGTACCTTCATTCAGGGCGGCATCAATACCATTAACCCGGTTAACGTACCTGCCTTCCGGGCACCAGGCTCCGAACTGAAGGATGCGCTTTTGCCTGTTGAAATGTTCTACGCCTCGGCGGGTATCACGGAAAACGTGACTGTTGAAGCGTTTGTGCAAGCTGACTGGGAACCGGTTCGCCCAGACGATTGCGGCACGTTCTTTTCCACAAACGACTTCGCTGCTGATGGTTGTGGTCCCGTTTTGCTAGCAGGTCAGCTGCCTGATTCTCAGGCGGCGGCGCAGGGGTTCATCGCTCCTCGTCTTGCGGACCGTGAGGCGGATTCCAAAGACCAGTTTGGTGTCGCGCTTCGCTGGTATGTGCCAGCCCTGAACGATTCAGAGCTTGGCTTCTACTACATCAAGTACAACAGCCGTCTGCCGTATGTAAGTGGCTTGGTGAACAACCCGTCTTCACCCAGCGGCAGTCAGCAAAATGACCCGAGCAAACCGAACTCCCGGTTTCCGAGCTACTTTATTGAGTATCCCGAAAACATCAATCTCTATGGCATCAGTATCAACACCACGACCCCGGGCGGTTGGTCTCTGGGTGCTGAATACAGTTTCCGTGATAACGTTCCGCTGCAGTGGAACGCATTTGAGCTGATCTTTGGTGGTTTACAGCAGCGTGGTCCGAACGGGGAAATTCTAGGCAAGCTGGAAAAGCAGCGGCTCGAGGAATCCGGTGGAGCCAACCTGGCTGGAAAGCCTGTTGACGGCTACGACCGATTCAACGTTTCCCAGGCGCAGTTCACGCTGATCAAGTTCTTCGACCAGGTCATGGGTGCGAGCCGTCTGTCCCTGATCACTGAATTTGGTGCCACCTACGTTCACGATCTTCCGGACGAAGATGAAGCCCGTTACGGTCGCTCAGGAACCTTTGGTATCGGTACGTTGCCGGTGGACGGCTCCAACTTCACGGGGGATTTTTGTGAGGCCGGTGCCAACATTAATACCAACTACTGTAACAACGAAGGTTTTACTACGGCCTTCTCTTGGGGCTATCGTACCCGTCTGGTCTGGGATTATCTGGACGCAATTGCCGGTATCAACCTGTTTCCGCAGTTGGCCTGGAGTCACGATGTACAGGGTTATGCACCATCCCCGGGTGGTAACTTTAGCGAAGGTAACAAGGCCATTGGCCTGTCGCTGCAAGGGGTTTACCAGAACCGTATAACCGGTAATATCGGTTACACAAACTTTTTCGGTGGCAAGCCGTATAACGAGTTGACCGACCGTGATTTCGTGAGTGCGAGCATTTCCTACTCATTCTGATTCGGCCTGAATTCGTTTAACGAGGTAATTTAAATGAAACTGAACAAGAAGCTACTGGCCACTGGCATCCTGTCCGCCACGTTGATTGCGGGTAACGCCTTTGGCGCGGTTTCCGCACAGGAGGCGGCCAAGCTCGGTGACTCGCTTACGCCAATGGGCGCTGAGAAAGCGGGTAACGGGGGCGCAATTCCAGCCTGGGATGGCGGTCTGACGACGCCTCCTGCCGGGTACAAAGACGATGGTATCTACGTGAACCCGTTCCCGAATGAACAGCCGAAGTTCACGATCAACCAGAGCAACGTTGACGAGTATGCGGAAAATCTGTCTCCCGGACAGGTCGCAATGATCAAGCGTTATGACGATTACGTCATGCCGGTATACGAGACTCACCGTTCCGCCGCATACCCGGAACAGGTCATGAAGGATACCGTTGACAATGCCACGAGTGTGGAACTGATCAAGAGTGGTAACGGCCTGGGTAATTACCAGACGGCTACGCCATTCCCGATTCCGCAGAACGGCCTGGAAGTTATCTGGAATCATATCACCCGCTATCGCGGTGGTTCCGTCCAGCGCAACGTGGGGCAAGTGACTCCGACGGAAGACGGTGCCTTCAGCGTTGTGAAATTCCAGGATGAACTGACGTGGAAAACCTATCTGGAGGACTATGAGGCGGGACAGGATCCTAACGTTCTGTTCTACTTCAAGCAGGCTATTACTGCGCCAGCGCGACTGGCCGGTAACGTACTGCTGGTTCACGAAACCATCGACCAGGTTGAGGAACCGCGTCGCGCGTGGGTATACAACGCTGGTCAGCGGCGTGTACGCCGCGCCCCGCAGGTTGCTTATGACGGCCCGGGTACCGCTTCGGACGGCATGCGTACGTCGGACAACTTCGATATGTTCAACGGCGCGCCTGATCGTTACAACTGGGAGCTGGTAGGTAAGAAGGAAATGTACATCCCGTATAACTCCTACAAGCTGGTCGACCGTGAACTGGATTATGACGATATCATTGAGGCTGGCCATATCAACCAGAACCTGACCCGCTATGAACTGCACCGTGTCTGGCACGTTCGTGCCACACTGAAGGATGGTGAGCGTCATATCTACGCCCAGCGTGACTTCTTCATTGACGAAGACTCATGGCAGGCAGCGGTAATCGATCACTACGATGGCCGCGGCGAACTATGGCGTGTGGCAGAAGCGCACAGCATGCAGTTCTACGATCAGATCGTGCCCTGGTACGCCATTGAAACTCTTTACGACCTGTTGTCTGGCCGGTATCTGGTCCTGGGTTTGACCAACGAAGAGTCCAACCCGTATGAGTTTGGTGTTGAGCGCATGTCACGTGACTACACGCCTGCTGCTTTGCGTCGTGCTGGTACACGATAAGTAATCGCTGTCCGGGAGTAATCCCGGCTGACAGGAAAGCGGCGGGCCCAATGGGTCCGCCGCTTTTTTATTAAGGTCCTTGAATTTCCTCGAATGTTGGAAATTTGCCGGTGTTTCGTTACCTTCCCGTCAAATTTTTGCAGCCTACCCCCGATTTGGTTTAACCTCTCCCTACTAATACTAAAGGCGTACCCGATGCAGGGCGCCGTAGCAACAACAAAGCAGAGATCACATTTGCCGGAGTAAGGGCCCACCAGGCTCATAGATTCCGGGCTTTCAACGGGGCAAAGAGTGAAACCATTCGATGATGGCTGTGCGGCCAACGATGAGTTCCAGTCAACATTAGGCGGCACGCATCGTGGCGAGTTGATCAGGGATTTGTTGCGCCAACGGATACGGATGCCGGAGCCCGTTCCGAATTACCTCAGAAGGCCGGCGTTGACCGAGAAACTGACCGCTGCAATAGCACCGGGCTCTGCCTTATTGCTGGAGGCACCGTCCGGCTATGGAAAAACCCACGCCCTGAGTGCGGCGTTCCGTGAAACCTCCCGTAGCCCTGACACCCTCCGGTGGTTGGGACTGACCGGACAGGAAAACGATGCCGGGCGTCTGTTGGCCTTGCTTGAAATTGCGCTGATACCACCCGGCGCCACTTCCCGTCAGTCTGGACATCAGAAAGCCTCCAGTAATATGGATGCGCTTGCCCTGCTATTGTCTGATCCTCACTGGAACGCCCCTAATGGCGATAGCGTGCTCGTGGTTGATAACGTAGGCACGGTCGCCAACCCAGCTGCCATAGCTCTGCTTCAGCAGCTCATTGAAAACATTCCTTCTGGTCTGGCCCTGGTTATGGTGTCCAGAAGGCCGCTGCCATTTGAGACCCACACGTTCGAACTGGAAGGTCGATTCCACAGAATCGGTGCTGATTCGCTTGAGCTGACACGATTGGAAACCTTCGAGTTCTTTCACGCCGTGGTCAACCGTAATCAACTGACCACGGTTGCAGTGGAGCACCTTTATTCGTTGACTGAGGGGTGGATTACGCCTTTGGGGCTGTATCATAGGGAATTGGACTCTACGCCGGAATCCCGATTGCCGATCCAGGAGACCTTCAGTGTTGAGCGGTTTCTCAGGGATGCCGTGCTAATTCACCTAACACCTGGCCAGCAGCGTTCGCTTCGAATTATTGCGGAAATGGAGATCGTCTCGGACGAACTGTTTCTGGCATTGGCCGATGCCGGCTGTGACCACGCCTTTCGGCCCTCGGCAGCGTCGGAAAGTGGTATCCCACTGCGACCATTACCGGGCCGTGGGCGTTGGTTCCGCTTAAACCCTTTGCTCCACGACTGGTTACAGACACCTGCCCTCGACGGGGCAGGGGAGCGTGCACTGAAAGCCAGTCGCTGGTTTAGTGACCGTCATCAGTTTCCCGAGGCACTGCGTTATGCGCTGGTCAGCGGTAGTCTTGAGGAATCTGTCCGGATAGCCTCTGAAGGCTCTGAAGCCTTACTGATTGGCCAGGATACCGCGTCACTGCTTCGACTCCGCCGGTCATTGCCGTCGGGGCTGCTGGAGAAAAGCGCTCGTCTGAAAATCGTCTACGGTTGGGTTCATGCCATCGGTGGTCAGTTCAGGCAGGCAAGAACGCTGATTAACAATCTTGATAATGGCGAACGTCCCGAACTTGCTGGCCGGGTTGACGCACTCAGGGCCTTTATTCTCCGTGGCGAGGGCAGTGTTGATGAGGCCCTGTCGGTAGCGGACAGGGCTCTTCAAGCGGAGGAACTGTCCACGCAGGGCCAATTGGTGACGCAGTTGGTTCGCTCCAGTGCGTTATGTGCCGCCGGCAAATTTGGCGACGCTCGGGAAGCTAATCGCATTGCCGCGAGGCTGGCCCGGGAGGCTGGAGACGCTGGTTCGGAAGTTCTGGCAGTCTATGCTCACGCGCGGATTGAGCTTGGCAAGGGATCGTTGAAACACGCAGAGCAACTGCTGCGCACCGGTCTGGATACCGCCATGAACGAGTCATCGCGCCCTGCACGTGTTGGCGAAACGCGCCTCCAGTTGAACCTGGTGATGGTACTTTGGCATCAGGGACGACAAGCAGAAGCCGATCGCCTGTTGGTGACCTGTATCCGCCATGCGGAGCAGACCAGGGATCTTGGGTTGCTACTGGCTATGGCGCTACGCGTATTGATCTGTCGCACCCAGAATCGGATGGACGATGCGTTTGCCTGGATTGGACGCGCCGAGCGCACCATGCAGTCGTGGCAGGTAGACGAGTCCGTCTATGTGCCTGTGCTCGAGTCTCTGAAAATCAGCGGCTGGCTGACGCTGGGGCAGGTGGATTCGGCGGCACAAGCCATGGAGCGGCTAAAGCCCTGGCGGGAAGTGAATTGTGTCCCGGAGATGTTCCCGATGATGCCCGGCATGCTGCAATGCCTGCAGGCGAGAATTGAGCTGGCACGGGGTGATGACATCAAGGCCGCTGAAACCGTCAGGAACATTCGAGACAACGGCGGCGAGACATTACCGTTCGGTCTGGATTTATACTCCAGGCTTCTGGAAAGTGTCCTTAACTGGCGGCAGAAAGGCCCGGCCGCTGCCCAGAAAATATTGGCTGGTACCATGGCCATGGCCGGAGAGGAGCATTACATCAGCCCCTTTGCGGAGCTCAGAGGAGAGCTCCAGGAACTGCTCGAGAAAACCTGGCCCCAGTTGCCGGACACGCCGTTTGTTGAAGCCGTGGGCGCGCTGTACGGGCTCACGGATATGAAGGAGCAGGCGCCTCTGGCCGAGCCCATCAGTGATCGGGAGCAGGGGGTGCTTGAGCTGATTGCGCAGGGGCTGTCTAATCAGGACATTGCCGACCGCCTGCACATATCTCTGCATACAGTGAAAACCCATGCCCGGCGCATTAACGCCAAGCTCGAGGTGAAGTCACGCACGCAGGCCATCGTTCGGGCCCGCGAACTGGGGCTGCTATAGCGGACACGCTATAGCGCTCGGGGTGAACGCTTCAGTTCGTCTATAAGGGCGTCCTTCTCTTCCCAGATTTGACTCACCCAGCGCTGGAAGTCTGCCCTTGTCTCACGGTTGTTTTCGTAATCCATGCCCAGAAACCGCTGGGGAATCTCCCGTACTCGAATATCAACCACAATCCGTTGGATCCGCCCACACAGGTAATCCCAAATGCCAGATTTGCCGTCCGGATATACGATGGTCACATCCAGCATGGTGTGCAGGGACTCGCCCATGGCTTCCAGCACGAAGGCCGTGCCGCCGGCGCGGGGCCTGAGTAGATGTTTGTGGGGCGAGTTCTGGCTCTGATGCTTGGCCGGTGTGAGTCGCGTACCTTCCATGAAGTTGAAAATGGTCACAGGTGTGTAGCGGAACTTCTCACAAGCAGCCCGGGTGGCTTCCACATCCTTGCCTTTCAACTCTGGTCGGCGGGCAATCTGTTCCTTGGTGTGGCGCTGCATGAAGGGGAAATCCAACGCCCACCAGGCCACACCCAGTAAGGGTACCCAGATTAACTGCTGTTTGAGGAAAAATTTCAGTAACGGGATGCGGCTGTTCAATACGTGTTGGATAGCCGGAATGTCGGCCCAGCTCTGATGGTTGCAGGTGACGAAATACCAGTGTTCCCGGCTCAGACCGTCAGCGCCGCGGATATCCCATTCGATGTTGTGAAGCACGTCAGCCAGCACATTATTGAAGCCAATCCAGACCCATGCAATGCGGTTGAGCACATTGGTGCAACCTTTGCGAACCGAAGGGGTCGGGATCAATAGCTTGATCACGGCAAACACCATCAGGATCGGGAATAACCAAAGGGTGTTAAGAACAATACAAAGCACTGCAAGCACACCTTTGACGGGTGTGGGCAAGAACCTGGACATTGACCGATGTCTCCGGAATACGAATTAGCTTGGTTGTGTGATGGTGGGGTTAGCCTTCCCCGCTGGTTTCGTCATCGGTAGTGGCACCGGGCAAGAGCACCTCTTCTTTGCTCGCCGCAGCCAGTTCGGACAGTTTCCGGGAATCGGATTCCTGAACAATAACCTGGAAGTCCTCATCGTAATCATCCAGGTTGTTGTGGCGGATCATGCTGCGAATTTCCTCCACATAGTCTTCGCCACGTTCGGAGTAGCCCAGCAAACCGGCGGCAAGCCTCGACCCACTAGCGATATCATCACGGTTACGAGCTTTCAGGCGAATGTCCCTGAGCAGCTGGTAGGTCGGATGGCGATTCAGGTTCTGGATGTAAGAGCGCACAGACAGATAAGGCGAGGAGAAGCTTGCCACTTCATGGCTGGCACCCTCAACGCGCCCCCGTGGTACCAGGCCGCAGCCCTGCGAGAAACACCATTGGCCGAACAGATTGTTGCCTCTGCGGGCAAAGCGGGAAGTACCCCAGGCGGATTCGTTCGCGGCCTGAGCGAGTACCAGTGAAGGCGGGATTACATCAAGGCGGTTCCGCAGGCGCCGGAACATGCTTTCGCTGGCGGGCTCTTCATCCACCCTCAGCCGCTCGGCCTGGTTTTTCAACCAGGTCAATTCCGATTTACTGAGCTCGTCCTTGCCGGCCAGGCTGTCGAGGTAATCACGCTCGATCAGAATGCGGGAGTTTGCCAGCACAATACGTGGGTACAGAAACGAGAAAAATGCGGCCTTCTTTTCGGTGGTATCACGGTATGCAGAGAAATCCGGCAAGTCAGCTCGTGACCAGCCGGGGAGTGACGGCAGTTTGGCCAAGGCGACATCCGAGTCTTCGTTGTCGCGGTCGTGGTCTGGGTCAGGGGTGTGCAGTATGCCCCACAAACCAAAAACCACCAGCGGAACTATCAACCACAGAGCTCGGATACCAGAAGACATAAAACCTCTCGTTACAATCGATATGACAGCAATTATAACAGGTTATACGCCGACGTCGCCCGGGTGGTTTGCTGCTGGCTATTCTGGCAGGCGTGTCGCCAGGAGCAACCCGAGTACCTCTTCCTGACCGTCTGTCTGCCTGAGTTGCAGGAACATCTGATCCTGATCGCGGGTGAATAAGCCATCCAGCGTCATGCTGTCCGCACTAAACGTTGCAGTTCCGGTGTTGCTGGCCGTGTATGCCAGGGATACCGTTCCGGGTGACTGTGCCTGTGGAGTGGAAACGGATTCGGCATCGACTTGATGGATAATGTCGAGTGTTCGGCCCTCCAGACGGGCGCTGCCAGAAGATTCAATCACCAGCAGGGCGTTATCGAAATGCATCAGCCGGTTACTGGCCTGCTCCATTCCCAGCCCCACGCCCTGAAGGCGGTAGCGTCCTTGGCTGGGCGGTGAGGTATTGGCCTGCTCGGCGGCCACCAGAACTCCATCACCAATAGCATTGGTGTCCAGGTTGAAGGCCATCAGGGAACCGTTCGGCGTTGATGCACCGACGGCGATGTCCGGTTTCTCATCCAGGCCGGAGGCACTGTCGCGGTCCAGATTCAGGCGCCCGTTACTGACGATACGGTTTCCACTGTTTGGGTCATACACCCGCGACTGACGCTCACTGATGACCCAGTTGGCGTCCCGCTGGCCGGGGTTGTCCGCCGGTACGGAAACGGTAACGGTGCCCGTATTGTCCCTGCGCAGAGTGGTGGTCGCCATGGTCTGGGTGACGTCTGGGCCACTGATGTGCCAGTTCCCAATACCGGATTCCACCACAAAAGGCTCGCTCTCATCGCCCATGCGGGTGGACAGGTACGCGACGTTGTAGTTGCGGCCATCCAGTTTCTGCCGCTCGAATCCTTCATTCCTTAGCAAGTTCAGTTCAAACACAGACAGGTAGTGATCTTCCAGTGTGCGTTCTCTTTTCAGTTCGCCGTTTTCGGAACGCAATTCAATGGCTTTCCCCGCACTGAAATACCCACTAAGGACACGATCGGGCTGCTCGGTGCCACCGCCGACATATGCATCCAGGAAATACGGATTACGGGTCCAGCCGATGATCCGGGAGCTACTACGGCCGGTGATGCTCTGGTAAAGGGCCCGACCGGCTAGCAGGCGGATGTCGTCCTCCACAGTCGCGGCACCGGGAGAGGATGAATGGGTATTGAGGTCCCAGGCAGGGCGGTCGAAGAATTCATTACCATCGGCGTGAATCAACGCCCGACGGTCATAGGGGATATCGCTGGCCAGGGACGTAACCCGAATATTGAAGGCGTCGAGGGAGGTTAACGTCATGCCCGGGTAAACATAGCCGGTACCATTCTGGTCGGTAGTGGTTTCCTCGCGGGCGATACGCACGCCCCATTGGCCGGAGCCGGCAATACTGGATTCTAGGAATGTCTGCCCCAGTTCCACACCCCAGAACACCGAATGGTAATTCGCAGAGCTTGCCTCTATCTTGCCGGACGAGCTTTCTCCCAGAAGCGCATAGTCAGCCATGGCGTCGACATACCGGGCGAAGTCTCCTCGCCCCTCAAGCAGGGCGAGTGCGCCGTCGACATCCAGGTTGCCGGGGATGTTGATCTCAAAATCATGGACCTGATCGGCGAGCGTGGGCCAGACGTATTTGTTCAAACACAGTGAGCCATTGACGTCGTTCACGCAGTCCATGATCTGGGAGAACTCGCCGGAGCTGTAGCTGTCCAGCGAGTTTGCCACGAGGTATTCCGAGAACGGGTTCACTTTCACGTCCCGGTCCTCATCGGCTGCCAGCGACCGCATACGGCTGTTGCCATAAGTTGCTTCGATCACGACATTCGGCCCTATCGGTCGTCCGTTTTCAAAGCGGATGACAGTTCGCCCTCTGTCTTCCCGGCGGGACCGGGTGTCTACAGAGGCGAGCTCGCGGAGGGTCTGGTCGGTCTGGTAAACCCGGATGGTCTCCGGTTCCACTATTCGCAGGTTGCGGCGGGTCAACTCTCCGCCCGGTGCAACCGATTCCGGTACCTCCATGGTGATTCGCACTTCATCTTCTGCCAGGCCGGACGCGTTGTTGGAGTCACCAGTTGAGCCGGGCGTGAAGTCGTCGATCGCATTCTTTGTCGGCGGGAAGCTGTTCTCCCGGCCCGCCACGTCGTCGTTCGCGTCGCCACTACCGTCGCAGCCGGCCACCAGTGCGACAGTGGAGAGAGTGAAAACAGCGGTGAATGCCCGTGCAGCTATGTGAAACATAGGGTTGTCCATGCCTGATAAACGTTCCCGGAGCGTGAGCCAGAAGTCTATCAAGTTGGCAAGGCACAAAGAGTGAGGAAGGGCACGAAAATGGGGAGTAGTAACCCCGCCCTGGTAGGAGCGGGCGGGGTAATGTCGCGAGGGTCAGGGCCCGATCAGAAGAAGATCTTCATACCGGCCATGACGCCCTCATCCAGGTTCAGGTCACCGCGACCGTCAAAGTCAGTATTCAGGTAGCGGTAACCGGCAAACAACTCGGCGTTGCGGATAACGCGGTAGCTGCCGCGAAGCTCAAGGCTGGTGAGGTCATCGGAATCGCCAAAGGAAAGGATGCTGGGCGCGTAATGAAGCCCGCCGGTGAACGACAACCCGGGTACGTTGGGCACGTTCACGGTGGCAAAGCCGCCAAGAGCCACGGCGCCGCCGTTCAGCCGATCATCGTCCCAGCCAAAGGCGCGAACACCAATGCCCGCTGTGGTCGGCAGGTTGCCAATGGCCGTGCGGCCCTGGGCGTGGAAATCCACGTTGCCGATGTGGCGGCTGCCTTCGTGATAGGTATAGCCGGTGCCTACCTGGATGTCGGAATTGGTGCCGAAGAAGTTGACCTGGCCCTTGACCGAGTCGTTGGTCAGGCTCAGGTCCACATCGGAGGCGTATACAGGTGCTGCCGCAAGTGACAGAACGATAAAGGAAATTCGGGACGCTTTCATTCTTCGACCTTCTTAATGTTTGAATGTAACCGCCGGAATGTTAACGGTCCGGCTCCGATGGCTCAACTTAAAACGGGTTAAGGGCGGGTTAATGCGGTCGATCAATGGGTGGTTGTGTCGCCGCCCTGGTCCAGATCGTCAGGGGATGCATTTTCTGCGGGAACGCGGTATTCCTCATTGGCCCAGGCGCCCAGATCGATCAGTTTACAGCGTTCAGAACAGAAAGGGCGAAAAGGGTTGTTCTCATTCCATTCCACGGACTTCTTACAGGTTGGGCATTCTACGTTCATGGTGGCCTTGTGTCGGGTATTCAGGTGGATGCGGAGGCTTGACAGTATTGTTCCAGAACCGCCCGCAGCATTTCAATATTGACCGGCTTGGCAACGAACGAATCCATACCAGCCTCGCGGCAACGCTCCTCATCCTTTTCCATGGCGCTTGCGGTCAACGCCACCACTGGTATCCGGTTGCGGTTGTGGTCCTTCTCCCATTGGCGCAGGCGGCGAGTGGCCTCGAAACCATCTAGCCGGGGCATCACACAATCCATAAAGATCAAGTCAAAGGGGTGCCATTGCCAGAGGGTGGAGGCGGCTTCACCGTCGTTCGCCGTCATCACATCACAGCCCAGTTTTTCCAGCAGTCGGCGGGTAAGTGTGCGGTTGACCGGGTTATCTTCCACCAACAGAACTTTCATGCGGCCACAGGGTAGCTCCTGGCGGCGGATGTTATCGCTGACGGCTTGCAGGGAAAACCGGGTCAGGAAGTGGCGTTCGTGACGGACGGAATCCGAAAACAGTTGGTGCAGGATGGGTGTCAGGCACGATTCCCGCAGAGACTTGCTCAGGAAGGCATCGGCGCCGGCCTGCCGGAAATGCTCTGCGTCCCCCCGCTGAGGATTGGACGACAGAATCAGTAGCCGTGTGTGTCTCCACTCCGGGTTGCTGCGGATCTGCCGGCACAACAGGTCACTGTCCATATCCGGTACAAACCCGTCCAGCACCAGGGCATCAAAGGGCTCGCGGTTGTCCGAGGCCAGCCGCAATGAGGTCAGTGCCTCGCCGGCGGATTTCACCGCTTCGATATCCAGCTCATGGCGTGAAAGCATTTCCAGGGTGATTTTTCGGGACAGTTCATAAGAGTCCACCACCAGAATGTGCCGCCCGCGGATCATGCTGGTATTTGGTCGGCCGCGGGCGGCGCTCTCCGGTGCAACCTGCAGGCTGAGCTCCATCCAGAAGGTAGAGCCCTCGCCGGGCTTGCTCTCAAGATCCAGCGAGCCATCCATAAGCTGCACCAGTTGCCGGCAGATGGTCAGCCCCAGCCCCGCGCCCGGCAATTGGCGCTGGAAGCGTTGCCCCAGCTGAACATAGGGTTCATACACCAGCGGGATGTCCTCCGGGTTGATCCCCACGCCGGTGTCTTCAACCGCGATGCGCAGGCGCACATTATTATCCCGCCGACCCAATACCTCGATGCTGATCAGCACATGCCCGGAGTCGGTGAACTTGATGGCGTTGGACGTCATATTGAGCAGAATCTGCCTCAGCCGCACCGGATCCCCTTTCAGGGCCCAGGGCAGGTTTTCGTCAACTCGCAGCTCCAGTGCCAGACCCTTTTCACGAGCCCGTGCGCCCAACATATGCACCAGATCGTTCAAGGTGTCGCGAAGGTCAAAGGGAAGGTCATCCAGCACCAGCTTGCCGGCTTCCATGCTGGAGATGTCCAGCAGGTCATTGATAATGGCTGACAAGCCCTCAGAAGCGTTGAGCAGGGTATGGACATATTCCCGCTGCTCCTGATCCATAGGGGTGTCTGACAGGAGATTGGCGTAGCCCAGTACCGATTGCAGGGGAATTCGCAACTCATGGCTGACGTTGGCGAGGAACTGGTTCTTTGCATGGTTTGCCCGCACCGCTTGATCCCGTTCATCCTGGGACTGGATGGAGGTCTGGCGCAGGGAACGGGTGTCTTCCAGCAATTGCAGGCGCATGGTGTTCAGCGCCTGTTCCAGTTCGCTCAGTTCGTCGCCCCGCTTTGGGCCCTTGCGCCGAAGCTTTAACGGCTCAATCAGCGCGTCCAGATTTAGCCGGGCGGCGTAGTCTGCAATTGCCTCCAGATGGCGGGAAAGGGTGAGCCGAACAATGACCAGAAGCCCGAGGGTGCCCAGCATCACAATCATTGACTGGAACAGAAGTGTGAGCAGTGCCCTGTCCCTTAATTCGTTATAGACTGTTTCAACGGAGGAGGTCACCGTGAGTGTGCCCATCGCTTCCGGATTATCAAAGGCCGCTCGATTAAAAACGAGAGGAAAGGATTGACTGATTACCCGGCCATCCGGATAGGTGCCGGTATTGAACTCCTCGCCGGCAGCAGTAATCACGCGGGCGTGCTGGATGACGGGTATGGCGCGCATATCATCCAGGCTGTTGACGACCTCACTGTAGTTCATCAGCCAGAGGTTGTTACTCATGCTGCCGGCGACCAGTTCCGCAGCGCGCTCCTGGGTGCTGCGCAGCTCTTCTGTTCTGCGTTCGAGCTCGCCAATCATCTGCACGCCGGTCGCCGCCAGCGACAGAATCAGACTGAACAACAGAACATAGACCAGCAGCCTGGCTGCCAGTGGCCGTACACCTATTCGTCTGAATAACCGGATCGGAGGCAAGGCACGGATTCCCTGTGTCGAAAAAACAACCGACCTGCAGTTTAACAGACCGTTAGCACTTCGACACGTTCCTGTGATTCATCATGGACAAAGCGGAAGCGCACGTTCAGATCGTACAAATGCGCTCCGTAAATCCGCTCTTCATCCCGGCCTCGCCGGAACGACGGGCGAGGGTCGTAGCTCACCACATCCTCTATCAAACTGCGGAAATCCGGATACTGTTCCGCTGGCAAGGCCGCAAGCTGTTGGTCAGCCTCATCCAGGAACACGACGGGTAAACGATCCGTCGGTGCGGACTCCGCCCATCCCAGAGTGGCTTCTGACACCGAATCCGCAAATGGCAGATAGGGTTTGATATCCAGTATCGGAGTGCCGTTGATAAGATCGTGGTCCCCAATCCGCAAAATCAGGCGACCGTCCGGATCCCGTTTCAGTCCTTCATTTCGCACGACTGACAATCCCAGGCTGTTGGGCCGGAAGGGTGACCGGCTGGCAAACACCCCTATCTTTTTGTTGCCTCCCAGCCGGGGTGGCCGAACCACTGGCCGCCATTCCGCCCGCACCGCCTCATGGAACTGGAACGTCAGCCACAGGTGGCTGGCGGTCTCCAGCCCCCGGAAGGCATCCTCGCGATCAAACGGCGACTGGATGATCAGATCTGCATGGGCGAAACGGGTCAGCCCCGGTTGTCGGGGCACACCAAACTTGTCCCGGAAGCAGGAACGGGTAATGGCGATGGGCGTCAGCGTCAAGGCATCCACGGCGGGGCGGGAAGGATGTCGGCTCACAGACACTAGTGCCCAAAGGCTGCCAGGAACGTCTGGTGTAACTGTTCAACCTGACGCTCAACATCAATCATAGCCAGATTGTTGTCCACCACGTCATCGGCTTTCTGGAGTCGTTGTTCGCGCGGCATCTGAGCGGCGATGATGCGCTCGACCTGCTCTCTGTCGTTGGTGTCCCTGGCCATGGTTCTCTGGATCTGCACATCGACTGGCACATCCACCACGACGACTTTGTCGACCAGCTCGTGCTGGTCGGTTTCCAGCAACAAAGGCGACACCAGAAGTACATAGGGCAGGGCGTAGTTATCCGGGTGCAGCTGTCGCATCAGCTCCTCACGGATGACCGGGTGCAACAATGACTCCAGCCAGGCACGCTCCTCTGGCGCATCGAATACGATCCGCCGTAACGCCGCACGGTCCAGGCCACCGTCTGGCAGAAGGATTTTCTGACCAAAATGTTCCGAAATCCTCTCAAGCGCCGGTGTGCCGGGTTCGACCACTTCTCGGGCAACGTCGTCCGCGTCCACCCAGTGCACACCCAGTGCTCCGAACAATCGCACCACTGTGGATTTACCGGAGCCGATCCCGCCGGTAAGGCCTACGACTGCCATTTAAACCCCCAGATAGGCATACCAGGCTGCCTGAATCTCCACACCAAACCAGAGGCACAGCAACCCCGCCGCCGCCAGATAAGGCCCGAACGGGATCGGCACCTCGCGCCCGTGTTTGCGAAACACCATCAAACTAATCCCCACAACGGCACCGACCAAAGACGACAACAAAATCACCGCCGGCAGCAATTCCCAGCCCAGCCAGGCACCCAGCGCGGCCAACAACTTGAAGTCGCCATGGCCCATGCCTTCCTTGCCGGTGACCAGTTTGAACAGCCAGTACACCGACCACAGGGACAGGTAGCCTGCCACCGCGCCCCAGAACGCACTGCTGAATTCCGTCAGTATGCCGAAATAGTTGAGGATCAGCCCGAGCCACATCAGGGGCAGAGTCATGCTGTCTGGCAATAACTGGGTGTCGAAATCAATCACCGTCAGCGCGATCAACACCCATACCAGTAACAAAGACCATAACGCAGCCTCAGAAGACCCCATTACCAGAATGGTCACCACCGAAAACAGCGCGGTAACCGCCTCGATCATCGGGTATCGCGGTGAAATACCCGTCTTGCAGGAAGCGCATTTGCCACCCAGAACCAGGTAGCTGATCACGGGGATGTTTTCCCAGGCGCGGATCTTGTGGCCGCAGGAAGGGCAGGTGGAGGCGGGCTTGGAGAGTGTGATCGCCTCGTCTTTCTTGCGCTGATCGTCCGATAGCTCCAGGAACTCTTCGCACTGGCAGCGCCAGTCCTGCTGCATCATCTTTGGAAGGCGAAGGATGACCACATTCAGGAAGCTGCCGATGCAGAGGGAAAAGAAAATAACTGCGGTATAGAGAAGCCAGGGAGTGGCCAAAAACGTATCAAGGGAAACCATTAAAACTCTCAATTAGCGCCATCAAAAACCCTCTCCCCGTGCGGGAGAGGGTTTGGGGAGAGGGGAAAGGCCGTATCAGCCGACAACCTGGCCCATCTGGAAGATCGGCAGGTACATAGCGATGATCAAGCCGCCTACAAGTACACCCAGAACAGACATGATCATCGGCTCCATCAAAGCAGTGAGGTTGTCCACCATATCGTCAACCACTGCCTCATAATGCTCAGCCACTTTTGCCAGCATTTCATCCAGGTTGCCAGATTCCTCGCCAATGGCTGTCAACTGAACGGCCATAACCGGGAAAACATCTTGCTGTCGCATCGAGGCTTGCAACTGCGTACCACTTGAAACGTCGTTCTTGATAAGTTGGATCGCATCACGGTAAACCGCGTTACCGGTTGCCCCCGCTACGGAATCAAGCGCATCAACAAGTGGCACACCTGCTGCAAAAGTAGTGGAGAGAACACGCCCAAATTTCGCAACGGCTGATTTATCGAGTATTTCGCCAACGACCGGCAGTTTTAGCACTAGGCGGTCAACTAGGTCAGAGAACTTTTGCGATCGCCGAACAGCTTCTTTAAACGTAAATATAGTTCCAACAATTGAAAGCAGCACCACAAACCACCAGCTCTGCATCCATTCAGACAATCTGACAACCATCTGAGTAAACACCGGCAGCTCTGCACCAAAACCTTGGAAAAGGCTCTCGAATTGGGGTACAACTTTCACCAACAAAATCGCTGTTACGATGAGAGCTACAACGATAACGGCAATCGGGTAAGTCATTGCTTTTTTAACTTTTTTCTTGAGAAGTTCTGTTTTTTCAAGGTAAGTGGCAATGCGGTCGAGCATTTGCTCCAGCGCACCCGCTTTTTCACCAGAGTCGACTAGGTTGCAATAAAGATTGTCAAAATGCTTCGGGTGTTTTCTCAATGCGCCTGCAAAGCTGGTACCGGAAGAAATATCATTGCGGATGTTGGTAACCAATTCTTGCAGGCCCTTATTTTCAAGGCCGTCAGCCACAATATCGAAGCTCTGAACCAGTGGCACACCAGCCTTCATCATAGTGGCGAGCTGTCGGGTAAGCATGGCAATATCAAAGGCTGCTATCTTCTTGCTGCCACCAAACAGAGGCTTGGGTTTCTTCTTGACCCTGTCTGGGATAATGCCCTGCTTGCGCAACTGTGCCTTCACCAGCGCAAGGTTGGTGCCAGATACCTCGCCCTTGGTTTTGTTGCCCTTGCGGTCTTTACCTTCCCAGACAAATGCCTGAAGTTTCTCTGCTTTTTCTGCCATGCTTAATCCTTCGTCACGCGGTTGGCTTCCTCGAGGCTGGTCACACCCTCAATCACTTTTTTAAGGGCAGACTGCCGCAGATTCGGGAAGCCTTCGGCCTGTGCCTGCTTTGCAATTTTAATCGAGCTGGCCTCTTCCATAATCATGTTCGCCAGCTCGTCGGTGATCTTGACCACTTCGTAAATCCCGACGCGGCCTTTATATCCTCCATTGCATTTATCACAGCCCTTGGGGCGGTACAACGTGAACCCTGTATCAATTTGTACCTGTGTGAACCCCTCCGCTAAAAGCACGTCTTTGGGGATGTCGGCGGGTTGTCTGCACGAATTACAAAGCCGGCGGCCCAGGCGCTGCGCGATAATCAGGCTCACCGACGTGGCGATGTTGAACGAGGGAACGCCCATGTTCATCATGCGGGTAAGCGTTTCCGCAGCGCTGTTGGTGTGCAGGGTTGAAAGCACCAGGTGCCCGGTTTGCGCTGCCTTGATGGCAATGTTCGCCGTTTCCAGGTCACGAATCTCACCCACCATGATGATATCCGGATCTTGGCGCAGAAAGGCCCTCAGTGCTTCCGCAAAGCCGAGACCAACCCTGGTGTTGACGTTCACCTGGTTGATGCCTTCCAGGTTGATTTCCGCAGGGTCTTCTGCGGTGGAAATGTTCCTTTCGGGCGTGTTCAGTATGTTCAGTCCGGTATAAAGGGAAACCGTCTTGCCCGAGCCGGTGGGCCCTGTCACCAGTATCATCCCCTGTGGCTGTTCAAGGGCGTCCAGGTACAGTTGTTTCTGTTCCTCCTCATAACCCAGAACATCGATACCGAGCTTGGCCTGACTTGGGTCCAGAATCCGCAGAACGATCTTTTCTCCCCAAAGTGTTGGGAGAGTGTTGACCCGGAAGTCGATGGCCTTGGTCTTCGACAGCTTCATCTTGATCCGGCCGTCCTGGGGGACCCGGCGCTCCGAGATATCCAACTGCGCCATGATTTTTACCCGGGCGGATATCTTAGGTGCCAGCTTGATGGAGGGGCGCGACATTTCCTTCAATATGCCGTCGGTGCGGTATCGAACCCGATAGGTTTTCTCATAGGGTTCAAAGTGAACGTCCGAAGCACCCCCGCGAATAGCGTCAAGAAGCATCTTGTTCACGTACTTTACGATGGGGGCATCGTCGACATCGCTTGTCGCGGCCACGGCATCCTCTTCCTGCTCGCCGCCCTCGGTTTCGACGCCTTCAAGATCTGCGTCGTCAAGATCCCCCATTGAGGTATCATGCGACTCTAGATATTTGTCAATGGCTTCTCTAAGTTTGGCGTCATCGACCAGAATGGCGTCGGTGCTTAGACCGGTATTGAACTTTATTTCGTCCAGAGCCTGAATATTTGTCGGATCGGAGACTGCAATAAAAAGCCGGTTCCCACGCTTATAGAGGGGCAGGGCGTTGTGCTTGCGTATCAGCTTCTCGTCGACCACCTTCTCCGGCATCATCTCCGGCAGGAAGGCACTAAGATCCAGAACCGAAACACCAAATTCCATCGCGGCGGAAAAGGCGAGCCCCCCGCTGTTCGCCAGGTTGTTCTGCACCAGGTAGGTAATGAGTGGAATGCGGTTGTGGGATGCTTGAAGAAAGGCATCTTTTGCGGTGGATTCATCAATAAGCCCGTCATCGACGAAGCGTCTCGCCAGGCCAGTAAGCGTCACATTGCTTTTGTTGGTAGACATAAATTGTGTAAAAAACGCAGCCTAAGTGTCTGAAACGGATGTTGGTCTGATGAGGTGAGTTTAGATGGCTGGCAACGGTTTGGAAAGGTGTGCGCTCAATGAAGTGGTCTCCATACCTTGAAAGCCCGACGCGTAGGAATGCGTCATCTGACAATAATTGTCACCCAGTGACGCACGGGGGCAAGAATTCGGTGGCTCATATCAGTGTGATTCATTTCACAATTTTTTATAAAATGCTGATGCCAATAGATTTTAAGTTAGTTCTTTCTAGTTGGCATGAGCAATGCTTATAGAAATCCAGGCTCTAGATACCGGTCACGGGGTGCAACTCCGCCGGGCCCGGGCCGTATCGAGTGGATTAACGACAAATACAGAGGTCGACTAATGAAAAACATTCAAATGAATCACGCCCAGAAGGGTTTCACGCTGATCGAATTGATGATCGTTATTGCGATCATTGGTATTCTGGCTGCGATTGCTATTCCGCAATATCAGGATTACATTGCGCGGTCCCAGGTTAATCGGGTTATGGGCGAAGCTGGCTCACTTAAAACTGCAGTTGAAGACTGTATTTTGAACGGCCGGTTGGCTGTCGGTAATGCCGCCGGTGAGTGTGATCCCGGTGCAACTGCCTCAAATCTCATGGCTGATGGGGGCAATACCGGGCCTGATCTTGCCGCTGCTGACCTTGTAGGTGCGGGTGTACCAACGGTTACGGCTCCATTGACAGATGTTTCTACCATAACGGCGACATTCGGTAACAACGCGGCTGCGGTTTTACAAACTGGTCCTGCAACATTGACTTGGACTCGTTCGGCTAATGGAAGCTGGGCGTGCACGACTACCGTGCCAGCTGAGTACACGCCGAATGGCTGTTAAAGCACTTTGAGTGAAGGGAAGATTTTATCCTGACCTGATTTCCAAAAGCCCGTCGGTTTTTTGAGCCACGGGCTTTTGGCGTTTAAGGCTGCGGCAACTTCGGGATATGATGAGTTCGGTGTGATGTTTCAGTGATTATTCGAAATCATCAGGATTCAAGCGACTGTATGAATCAGCAAAAAACAGGGCGGGTTTCGTTCGAGAGCGGAAACCTAAACAGTTTTCCGGAGTTAATAGTGCTCCGTGTTTCGATGGTCCCTGCCTGTCGATTGGGTTGGCGCCTCCGATGAAGGTCTGCAGTTAGGTAATTCTCGAAGCTGAACATAATCCCTTGCTTAAAGTCAGACTTGGTTCACGGACCGATTCGAATCTGATTTTTGAGAACAATTGGTCGGGTATTTGCCTGTTTTTTGTTGAATGATGTGTAGACGCCGGTGCCGCCCCAATGATGCGAAGACTTAACTCAGGCTTTACGCTGATAGAAGCTATGATCGTCGTTGCAATCATAGGTCTTCTAGCTGCTGTTGCGATTCCGTTGTATCAGGGTAATTTGTTAAAATCACAGGTAAATCGTGCCGTAAGTGAGCTTGGCACCTACAAGTCGGTCTTCGAGATCCAGGTCGCCAGTGGTGGCACGGTCAAAAATTTGGATCTCGGTTATGTACCCTCGAATTTAACCGATGGTGCAATGGCCAAAGACATTGCAGCGGTCAATCCTGACGGATCTGGTCGTATTGAGGTGACCCTAGGGGGCAGTGCTCATTCTCATTTGACAGGAGTTGTCATCAGATACGTAAGGGAGCCGGTTGGGAGGTGGGTTTGCGAAATCGATATAAGCGCAGCAAGTAGTTGGCGGGATGCCTACGGGCCAACTTGGTGTCGCGTTTTATAGCGTTCAAGTTTCAACCTCCTTGAGCGCTCAGTCATCCCGCTCCTTCGCCCTCTGCCACTCAAACCGATTCCTCACCCGCCTCAGTATAGTGTCGTTGGCCAAGGCCTTAGTGAGTGGCTCATCAACGCATTCCCGTGGATTGGTAACCCCCAACGCTGGAAGGTATTCGCGCATGAAGATCTATCGATGTTAAATTGAATGGACTAATCAAGCGCAAGGACAAACTCAATGTTGTCGTCAGTTATTTTGCATTGGGTGGGAGGCAGTCTGCGCATATTGTCAACAGCACCCAAGTTTGACCCGCCCGTGACACTGCAAGGGCTGGTAGCGATTCAGAGCGTCTTTGGCGTCTTCCGCATGAAGTTGACCAGCGTCCGAAAGGAGAGAGTGTGACCCGGTTACCTTGCCAGTAGTTTCAAATAGGACATCCCCGCAATAGTTTTGAAGTGTTACACCACTATCGCCCATAATAACCAAACGTGATTGACCTGACGCAGGAAGCCTACCCCTCATGCACTACAGCTCCATCCTCCCCGATGTCCTAAAAATCGCAGATGCCGCCAGCGAAAAAGTCCTCAGCATTTACATGACCGACTTCAAAGTAGACTTTAAGGCTGATGAGTCGCCGATTACCGCGGCAGACATCGCCAGCCACCGCTTGATTGTGGAGGGCCTGCGCAACCTCAGTCACGATATTCCCGTGCTTTCGGAAGAGGGCGCCGAAATCCCCTGGAGTGACCGCAAGCATTGGCGGCGCTTCTGGTTGATTGACCCCATTGATGGCACCAGGGACTTCACCCAGCGCACCGGTGAATTCACCGTTAACATTGCGCTCATTGAAAATGGGGAACCCATTCTTGGTGTAGTCACAGCGCCAGCCCTGAAGGAAGCCTACTGGGGCCTGAAAGGCGAGGGCGCCTTCAAGCGGGATCGCACCGGCCGTACCCGGCGGATCAATGTGGCGGTGCCCGGGGAAGCCAAGCGCGTTGTTGCCAGCAAGAACCACCTGAACGATGAAACAAAAGCGTTCATTGAAAAGCTTGGCGCCCACGAGCTGGTGCAGGCTGGTAGTTCCCTTAAATTCTGCAAGATCGCGGAAGGCCATGCGGATATCTACCCCCGGCTCGGCCCGACTTGCGAGTGGGATACCGGGGCGGCTCACGCGGTGTTGTCGGCGGCAGGTGGCAAAGTGGAAACACTGGACGGAGAGCCACTGAAGTATGGTAAGGAGAATGTGCTGAACCCGTTCTTCGTAGCCGCCGGCGATTGGTATTGAGAACCGTGGAGTCTGCCCCTGTTAAAGGCCATTAAGGCAGGGGGTCAGATCTGATTCTGAAAAATATCAATGCCCACGCGCTCAACATGATTCAGCAAATCCTGATTCTCAACATGATGAAGCAGGGCCAAATCTACCTTCCACGGTAATAGCAAATCATCTATTTCCTGTTCAACACGGTTAAACTCGCTCCATGTCATGTCAGGAGCGGTGAGCATCAGGTCGATGTCGGAGTTGTGTCTGAAGTTGCCTTTGGCTCGTGAGCCGTACAGTGTGACAGAACGAATCGGTGGATGGTTGCGGAACACGCTTTGCAGGCCTGCCATCGCGTGGGGAGGTAGCCCAAAATCCATCCTCTGCTCAGTAGCGGCCATGTTTGTCTACCTCAGCCTCCATGCGTTGTTGCAGGGCGACAAACATTGGATGGTAATGTTCGTTTATGGCTGCCAGTATCTGCTCGGCGGTTTCCTCGTTGTAAGTATGGGAAGTGCGATTCCGGTCCAGGAGCATTTGCATCCAGGTCTCGCCCTTCTCGATCAGTCCCGCTGAAAAAGCTTCTCGAATGGTGTCCCTAGAGCCAGCAAGCTGCGCATTGCCCTGCCAGCGCAGGTAGTCCCTGAGCAAATTCCAGGCTAGTTCATAGGTATATTCAAACGCCTGGATAACGCCCTGCTTTTCAAGTTTCGACAGCTCTCTGGAGCGCCCCAGCGCCACAGCTTCGTCCAGTTGCTGAAAGGCCTTCCTGAAGTTATTGAAACGCTGAATCCAGCGGACATCATGCTCTGACATGGAGTGTTACCCAGTGATTTGCTTTGACGGAAACTATAACATGGCTGGAAACCAGAGGGTCAGACCCCAAGCCATTTCAACTCGCAAAATGCATTGGGGGCTGACCCCACGTATCCCAATCACGAGGTATCAATGACCTGGTACGCCCTACAACACAAGCCCAGTCAGGGCGATCGCGCCCTGACTCATCTGCAAAACCAGGACATCGCCTGCTTCTATCCGAAGATCACGGTGGAAAAGATCAAGGGGGGCAAGCGCACCAAAAAGCTGGAACCACTGTTCCCGGGCTACCTGTTTGTGAACCTGGAACAGGCAGACCCCGTCTGGGCCAAGCTGCGTTCCACGCGTGGCATTCTGCGTATCGTCAGCTTTGCCAACAAGCCGGCCACAATCCCGGACGAAGTCATCCGGCACATCAACGACAGCCTGCATGCAGTCGCAGAGCTCGGCGGCATTAAACCTGGACAGGCTGTGGAGTTGGAAGACGGCCCTTTCAAAGGCATCAGCGCCATATTTCAGGCCTACGACGGGGAAGAGCGGGCTGTTGTTCTGATCAGCTTCATGCAGAAGCAGCAGACCGTGAAAGTCCCCCTAGCCATCCTTCATCCCCGTAAGTCGGATTAGCAAAGCCTAGTTAGACAGCGTAGGTCCCTAGTTCGAAAGAAATGTTTGTTCACTTTTTTTCGTCCTGCAAACGGTCATAATGTCACAAACTCTCAACAAAGGTTGCGTAATGGTAGAGCCACTTCAGGAGGCGTCACGCCCCCAACACGATGATGAAATCAGCTTGGTCGACCTTGCTGCCACGTTTTTAAAGCGCCGGCGAGTGTTCTACGTCGTGTTCATTTTGGTTACGTTTGTTGGCGCAGCCTACGCTATCTTTGCGCCAGAAAAATACGAATACGTGACTCTCGGGAAGCTGGCCGAGAAATCCAGCGGAGAGTACATCGAAGAGCCCTCCACTATTATTGCTGAGCTGGACAGCCTCTGGTTGCCGGACTTACAGGCAAACTATCATGCAGAGAACGGCAGAAGCCTGCCGTTTGGTATAACCGCAAAAAACCCCGAAAATACAGGCCTTGTGCGCATCGTTTCGGAGGCGTCGGAATCCGCAGGTGCGATTGTGGAGGAAGCTCATCGTGAACTGGTCGAGCGGCTGGAATCCCAGCAGGCGCGGGCAGTGTCGACGTTGCGTAACAGCCTGGAGAGGCAGATTGTATCCCTGGATTCAACCATCGAAATTTTGGAGGGAGGGCAGAACACCGGTGAAGCCATCGCCTCGGCCGTGGAAACGCAGCTCTCCCTGGAAGCAGATTTGGAAGCGCTCGCGCCTTTCGAAGCGCTGGTCATAAGTCGACAAAGTGGTGAAAGCACAGGCCCGGCAGGAAGCCTTATTATTGTGTTGGCCAGTTTGTTAGGTTTGATGGCAGGTGTTTTTTTGGCGTTTTTTGCCGAGTTTATTGGTCTGGTAAGGAGTCAGGTCGCTGGTGAGTGATCAAAGAATCAGCGTTTGACAATTCTTCACCTCCTGTACGCCCGACAACGGGCATATCAGGACTATAGTCACTTGCGTGTCATATGGGATGCCGTAGAATCGTCACGCTTTTGACATAGAAGCTTTATCAACCGGCGGGGATTCGGCTGTTCCCTTCGTTCTGTTTCTCCCTGTATTGATTTTCAGGCAGTTGTCGGTATATGACCTCAAAACACTGGACACTGGTCGGTGGGGCGGTAGCGTGCCTAATCGCCTCTTTATTCTCCTCTTTTGCTTTCTCAGCCCCGTGGCTGGAACCCGGTGACAACCGAGCCCGCTTCGCCCTGCAAAAACTGGCGGACCGAGGCCACCTGAACCGCACAGTGTCCACCTGGCCGGTGATGATGGGCACTGTCCATAATGGCCTTAGCCGGGAAACCGGCAGCGATGCACCGGCCATTGGCAGCTCCCTGGCCTATTTGAAGTTCGAGATGGACGAACAGGGCCAAGAGGGTTGGCGCGCGGAATATGAGCTGGGCGCCACCAGTGAACCGACGTTTGTGAGAGGTTTTCAGGCAGGCCCTCGCGAAACGGCGGAAACCAGCCTCAATGTGCAATGGCAAGGCGAGTCCTGGGCCGTTGGCTTAAAGCCCGGCCTGGCCGCCAATCCCGAAGATGACGATACGTTGCGCCTGGATGGCTCCTACCTGGCTGCAACCGCCGGCAACTGGGTGTTTGGCGCCGGGGCCATAGACCGTTGGTGGGGGCCGGGCTGGCAAAGCAGCTTGATTCTTTCTAATAACGCCCGCCCCATGCCTGCGGTATGGCTGAACCGTAAAGACGCCAGCGAGCCGGAAACCAGTTGGCTAACATGGATAGGCCCCTGGCAGTTCACTGCCTTCGCTGGCCAACTGGAAAGCGAACGTGCGGTTTCTGACGCCAAGATGATTGGCATGCGCCTGACCGTAAGGCCCATTGAAGGCCTGGACATCGGCTTTTCCAGGGCCATCATGTTCGGCGGTGAAGGCCGCCCGGAAGGCGCATCCACTATCTGGAATGCCTTGATCGGCCGCGACAATGGCCAACTGGAAGAGAACGACCCCGGAAACCAACTGGCCAGTATTGATGCCCGTTACGGTTTTTCCATGGGCGATCAGGCCATGGGTGTTTATGGCCAGATGATGGGTGAAGACGAGGCCGGTGCCTTCCCGGCCCGCAAATCCTGGCTGTTGGGTACGGACTGGACGACACAACTGCTGAGTAGTGACCAGCAATGGTTTGTCGAATACAACAATACCCTGGCCGACGACTTCCTCGGCAACGCCATGCCTAATATCACATACGACCATTCACGTTACCGCAGTGGGTATCGTTACAAAGGCCGCAATGTGGCCTCAACGTTTGACGGCGACGCGGAAACCCTGACTTTGGGCGTGTTCAATTTCTTCCCGGATGGCCGTAACCTCTCCGCCTCTTTAGGTTACCTTGATCTGAATAAAGACGGCGACAATCGGACTGTCATCACGGACAACGATATTTTCTTTAATGTGCCGAGCGGCGATCAGAAAGCCGCTGTGGTATCTCTGAGTTATGGCACACAATTTCTCAACGGTTGGCTGGACCTCACAGCACAGGCCACCGACAAAAAGATAGCATTCATCAGCGGCGAGAAAGAGCAATGGTCTGTCGGTGCCGCCTGGCGCTATCGCTTCTAATAACGGATATGACTAAGTGAACCTGACCAAGCAATTACTGATGTCACTGGCGCTTGTATTGCCAGTTGCCGCTGCTGCCCAATCCATCAGCCAGTCACAGATTGAACAGTTCAAGAGCATGCCCCGTGCCCAGCAGGAAGCCTTGGCGCGCCAATATGGTGTGGATCTGGATTCAATTGCCGGCTCAGCGGGCCAGCAAAGCCAACGGCCGCAAAATGTGAATGTGGTAGAGCCGGTTGATGCCATCTCTGATGAAGAAAGGGAGCTTGTCCGGCAAGAGCAGGACAACGAAAAAGAACAGGATCGTAAGAATGGCGGCCTGAAGCCTTTCGGGTACGATCTGTTTGTTGGAAGCCCGACCACCTTTGCGCCCGTGACGGAAATCCCCATCCCCAACGACTACACCTTGGGCCCGGGTGACGTACTGCGGGTGCAGCTCTGGGGCAAGGAAAACCAGCAACTGGAGCTGCCCATTTCCCGGGACGGTACCGTCAGCTTTCCGCAATCCGGCCCCCAAACCGTTGCGGGCCTGACGTTCGACCAAGCCAGGCAACAGATTAAGAAGCGGGTCTCCGAGCAGTACATCGGTGTGCAGGCCAGCGTTTCCCTGGGAGAACTGCGCAGTATGCGGGTGTTTGTGCTGGGGGAAGCAAGAAACGCAGGTTCTTACACCGTCAGTTCTCTCTCCACCATGACCAACGCCCTCTATGTGTCTGGCGGCATCCAACGCACCGGTTCCCTGCGCAAAATTCAACACAAGCGGGATGGAAAGCTGATTGGTGAGCTGGATCTGTACGACCTGTTGCTGGCAGGCGACACCTCCGATGACAGCCGCCTGCAACCCGGCGACGTCATCTTTATTCCCCCCGTAGGAGACCGTGTAGGTATCGATGGCGAAGTCTACCGGCCAGCACTCTACGAACTGAAAAACAACACAAACCTTCAGGAACTGGTAAACCTGGCCGGTGGCCTTACCCCTCAAGCATACCCGCAACTGGTTCGCATTGAACGCAACAATGACGACTTCCTGCGCATCATCGCCGAAGCCAACCTCACTACGCAAAAAGGGAAGCAGGCGCGCGTTAAACCCGGTGACCGCATAGAAGTCGCCTCCATCTCAGACATCACCGGCCAGTACGTCGAAGTAAAAGGTGCGGCAACGCGCCCCGGCCGCTACGCCTGGGTGCCAGGCATGAGAGTCAGCTCCGTTATTCGTTCGCTGGATAGCGACCTGCTTCAGGAAGCCGATAAACGTTACGCGGCCATCGTACGAACCGACCCGGAAACCGACACCGTCTCGGTCATCAACCTGCGTCTGCGGCAAGCCCTGGACAACCCCATTGGTGAGAACGACATTCTTCTACAGGAGAAAGACCAGTTCCTGATTTTTGCGGATGAAGGCAAGGTAAGCGCGAAAAGCCAGGACCGGAACGACACGATGGCCGAGCGTTCTGCTTCAAACAAAGACACAAATAACGTTAGTGGCACCGATAACAAAGAAGATAACGAAATGGACTATAGCCGGTTCAGCCGCGAGGCTTTATTTGCACCGGTGCTGCAAAGGCTGAAAGCCCAGGCTAAACCGGGTGCGCCCCAACAAACTATCCAGGTGACGGGTCCGGTACGTTATCCGGGGGAATATCCATTGCCCGCGTCCGGTCGAGTGGCGGATGCGATATACGTGGCAGGTGGTCTAAAAGACTCAGCGTCACTCTACACCGCCGAACTGGCCCGCTTCAGCGTTGACGAAGAGGGTACCGGCGAAACCAACGTCCAGAATCTTGACCTGAAGTCCGTTATGAAAGGCGAGGCGTCCGTAACGCTACAAAGCAGGGACCGCCTGCTGATCAAATCCATACCTGAATTCGCCCAGGCTAGGACCATCGAACTGGACGGAGAAGTACGCTACCCAGGCGAGTACACCATCCGCGACGGTGAAGCCCTTCGCGAAGTGCTCCAACGGGCGGGAGGCCTCACAGCCAATGCGTTCCCGAAAGGGGCCATCTTCACACGCGAAAAACTCCGCCAATTGGAAGCCCAGCGTCTTCGTGAAGCCGAAGAGCGGCTACAGAGTGACCTGGTGGGTGTGCAACTGGAAGGCAATGACTTCGGTGGCCAGAATGCAGAGCGTACCGAGCAGGTACAGGAGCTTCTGGAGGAAGTGCAGGATTCCAAGCCTCTCGGCCGAATGGTCATCAATCTCGCCGCGGTCGTGGAAAACAGAGACTACCAGCCCATCCGCTTGCAGGATGGGGACACCCTCACTGTCCCTACCATTCCGCAAGCCGTCAGTGTGTTTGGCGAAGTCCAGTTCCCCACCAGCCACCTGCACACCGAAGGCCTAACCGTGGATGACTACCTGGAACGCAGTGGCGGCCCCACACGACAGGCGGATGAAGAAAGGGTGTACGTAGTGAAGGCAGACGGTTCCGTAATATTGCCAGAGAAAAGCCGCTGGTTTGGTGGGCGCAGCCAGCAACTGGCACCAGGCGACACTATTATCGTACCTATTGATGTGGACAGGCTGAATCAGTTAGAGCTTTGGAGTAACGTGAGCCAGATTGTCTACCAGATGGCACTGGGTGCGGCGGCTGTGGGGAACCTGTAATGACCCGATACGAACGTATACCGGAACCGCCCGAGACAAGGAACTATCCGGATGACGAGATTGATCTCCGCGAGCTTTTTGCGATCGTGTGTGCGGGTAAATGGATCATCATCCTGAGCACCCTGCTTTTTGCTGTATGCGGTGTCGCCTATGCCCTCTACAAACCGGATATTTACCAGGCCAACGCGTTATTGGCGCCTGCGGACGGGGAGAGCGGGGGGCGCCTGGGTGGTCAGCTTGGCAGCCTGGCCAGCTTGGCAGGAGTTACTATTGGCGAGGACAGTTCCAACAATACGGTCATCGCCAAAGAAGTGCTTCAGTCACGGGCCTTTCTGGCAGACTTCATTCGCCGACACCAGCTTGAAGCACCGCTTATGGCCACAGAAGCATGGAATAATCGGCAGAAAGAGTGGGTGTACGACCGCAAGATCTACAACCCCGAAACAGGGGAATGGGGTACGGACGAAGACGGCGAAAGTTTACGGCCAACCGACTGGGACCTTGTGAAAACCTTCAGGGAAAACCACCTGAAGGTCAGTGAAAACAAAGACAACGGCATGGTTACTGTCAGTGTGAAAAGCCTATCGCCCATCGCTGCCCGGCAGTGGACAGAATGGCTGGTAAAAGACATCAACGAGCACATGCGCGCCCAAGATGTTGAAGAGGCAGAGGCCAGCATCAACTACCTGGAAGCCAAACTGAATGAAACCAATATCGCAGGTATGCAACAGGTTTTTTATCAGCTGATAGAAAGTGAAACACGAACGGTTATGTTGGCCAACGCGCAGCGGGAATACGTGTTCAAAACCGTCGACCCGGCCGTAGTCCCCCAGGAAAAAAGTGAACCTAAAAGGGCGTTGATCGCCATCATCGCTACATTGCTGGGCGGGATGCTAGGCGTATTCACTGTCTTCGTCCGAGCCTTCATCCGTTCTCCAAGTACCATTAGCGAATAACGACCCAATTATGAAACTACTGATAACCGGCGGCGCCGGCTTCATTGGCTCCGCAGTCATCCGCCACATTATCAACAACACCAAAGATAAAGTGGTCAATCTCGACAAGCTCACCTATGCAGGCAACCTGGAAAGCCTGTCAGAGGTGAGCGACAGCGAACGCTACGCCTTCGAACAGATAGACATCTGCAACCGCGCCGAAGTAGACCGCGTACTGGCCCAACACCAGCCAGACGCCATCATGCACCTGGCCGCCGAAAGCCACGTAGACCGCTCCATAGACGGCCCCGCAGCCTTCATCGAAACCAACATAGTCGGCACCTCCACACTACTGGAAGCCGCCCGCCATTACTGGCAGGGCATGGAAGAAAACCGCCGCACCAACTTCCGCTTCCACCACATAAGCACCGACGAAGTCTACGGCGACCTAGGTGAGCTACCCTCTACCCAGGCTACACCTTCTTCCCCCTCTCCCCCAGCGGGAGAGGGGCCAGGGGAGAGGGGGGGAGACCAAGAACTCCCATTGTTTACGGAACAAACCCCTTACGCCCCAAGCAGCCCCTACAGCGCAAGCAAAGCCAGCTCCGACCACCTCGCACGAGCCTGGCAACGCACCTACGGGCTCCCGGTACTGGTCACCAACTGCTCCAATAACTACGGCCCGTACCACTTCCCGGAAAAGCTCATCCCTCTGGTTATCCTCAATGCCCTGGAGAACAAGCCCCTCCCGGTTTACGGCAAAGGCGACCAGATCCGCGACTGGCTCTACGTAGAAGATCACGCCCGCGCCCTCTACAAGGTAGTCACCGACGGGAAACCGGGCGAAACCTACAACATCGGCGGCCACAACGAGAAGCAGAATATAGAGGTAGTACTCACCCTTTGCGAGATCCTCCAAGATCTGCGCCCGCGATCAACACACTACCGGGACCTGATCACCTACGTAAAAGACCGCCCCGGCCACGACATGCGCTACGCCATCGACGCCAGCAAAATCGAGAATGAACTGGGCTGGGTACCAGAAGAAACCTTCGAGACCGGAATCCGCAAAACCGTGCAGTGGTACCTGGATAACCTGGACTGGTGCAAGAGGGTACAGGACGGTAGTTACCAACGTGAGCGCCTGGGCGCAGGAAACTGATTCAGTGATTTAGCCACGGAATCCACAGAACCCACGGAAACCAGACTTTTATTTTCGTTTTCCCTTCCGTGGATTCCGTGGCAAAAAAAGGTCTTTATGAAAATCTTACTCCTAGGAAAAACCGGCCAGGTCGGCTTCGAACTCCACCGCACTATCGCACCCCTGGGCACTATTAGCGCTCCAGGCAGGGCAGAGCTGGATTTGTTGAGCGAAGAAGCGGTGCAGAATTACTTAACCGGCATTCAGCCAGACCTCATCGTAAACGCCGCCGCCTGGACCACTGTAGACGCGGCAGAACAGCAGAAAGCCGAAGCCGAGCGCCTGAACGCTGGTCTTCCCGGACAGTTGGCCGAATACTCAGCCGCAAAAAATATTCGCCTGGTTCACTTTAGCAGCGATTACGTTTATCCAGGCGATGGCGACCAACCCTGGCAGGAAACAAGCCCCACTGGCCCCCTGAGCCACTATGGGAAAACCAAGCTAGAAGGCGATCGGACCATCGAACAAAGCGGCGCCGACTACCTTATCTTTCGCACCAGTTGGGTCTACAGCGCCCGGGGCAACAATTTCATGAAAACCATGTTGCGCCTTGCCAAAAGCAAAACCGAACTCAACATTGTGGCAGACCAGATCGGTGCGCCAACGCCTGCCAGGCTGATAGCCCAGGTCACTACGCTGGCTATCCACAACAAATTGGCAAACGGCCTGTACCACTTGGCCCCCAGAGGCGAAACCAGCTGGCACGGCTTCGCACGGGAAATCTTTACCCTGGCCAAACAAAGCGGTGAACAGCTGACCATGGGTTCCGAAAACGCCCATTCCATAGCGACCAGCGACTACCCAACCCCCGCAACCCGGCCGTTGAACTCGCGGATGGATGTCGCCAAACTCGAAAAAGCTCTGAGTATCCAACTGCCAACTTGGCAGTCGCAGCTGGCATTAACCTTAGACGAGTATTTGGAAAACTGATCAAAGGAGTTCTCAAAGGAATGAAGCCCCGCCGTAACCGCTTTAACCCCAAGCGAAAATTGAAAGAGAGGCTATCAGCAAAGGAGCGTTTAGCGCTCGTCGAAACAGTAAAATACGGTGGCAATCCCGAACATAAGCGTAATCCCGGGAATTTTGGCCTCACGCCACCCGCAGATCCAAGGCCCCATAAAACGCTTTGCGACGATTGTGGTATCTTTGATCAAAAGATTGCGGAATCGCTTTTGTCAGAGGGCGCGAAAAAGGGAATGGTGAGTGTGCAGATGAAGGGTAAACTACCTCAAAACATTTGGGCTGTGACAAGCGATGGATATCCGGTTGAAGCACAGCTCGAAAACCGGGTTCAAGGCACTTATCATGGCTATCCCATGCCGGAGACAGACCCGATGAGGGATGAAATCCTCACTCGCTGGTTTCAGTCGGTCGCTGATGGAGACCCAGATCATGCGATTTGACATTGAGTGGGTTGAAAATCAGCAATCAGCTTCCGAAGAAATGCTGACCCGGTGCCACATGGGATTGAAGTTGCGCGATCAGCAACTCTTCCGCCACGAGAATCTGCTTGGTGAACACCAGGTAAGGGATTCAATCGCTATGTCAGCGTACCCGCTGGCACTCTGGTTTGCGGCAAACTGGTGGCGGCTGAGATGGGAGCCGAACCGCTACGCTGACGATGCATCAGCACTACACGACTGGAAAATGAGCCACATGCTCTCAGCGGCTGGCGACGGTTACGCATGGCCCGACCTCATATTCAGTTCTGATGGTGAGAGTATACTGGTCAACTTGAAGCCCGGCCGAGAAGGCGCAGGGCCGTTGCGCTACATTGAACGGTTTGAAGACTGGCTTGCAGCGGAAGAATACGAAGCGAGTGTTGACCGGTTTATTACCCAAACGCTGGAGAAACTGAACGGCAGCGCCAAGCAAACGGCGCTTCACGAACTCTGGCAAACTGTGTGTGAAGAAAGGGCTAACCCGGTCATCGCACAGCAGCGCCAGCTCGAAGCCAGGCTTGGTTACGACCCGGAAGAAGCCCCGGAACTTCTTTTAGGTATGATGACTGAACTCATCACGGCCCACGGCAAGGGTGCAATTCAGGAGCTGGCCTGTCTTGGCCGGGACAAGACTGAGAAAACCATTAAAAATGCTCAGCAATGCCTTGCAGATACAACAGACTCCATCAAGTTACCAATGAAAAGTGTTCGAAAGGTGGTGGAGTTGATTTCAAGCGGTAAACCCGGCCAACCGTGGGCGTTGGGGCAGGACGCAGCTAATAAAGCGCGTAGTCACCTCGGGTTAAACAAGGGGCCGTTGGACAACAGAAATCTTGCTGACCTTCTAGAAACACCAGCGCGGCTTCTGGAAAGTCAGCAGGCAGCAGAAAGGCTACCCATTGGTATTGGAGAAGTAGGGGATAGCGGCAGGGCCAAAATTGCCCTGGGTAAAAAGCGCAAAGACGCCCGGCGCTTCATGACCGCACGACTGATTGCCGATGGCATCTACGCCGGAGAAACAGGAAACTGGCTACCCTGTACCGATGCAACCACCGTGCGGCAAAAATTCCAGAGAGCCTTCGCACAAGAGTTCCTGTGCCCCTACAGCGACCTGATTGAATGGATGAACACTACATCTCCGGATGAAGAACTCATGGAAGCCGCTGCAGAACACTTTGAAGTATCACCACTGATGATCAATACCGTCATGGTAAACCACGGCCACATCCCCCGGTCCGAACTCGAAGCATTCCAACAAGCAGTCTGAAAACCAACTATTTGTCTTCTTTTCCGTGTCCTTCGGTGGATTCCGTGGCAAAAAAGTCTTCAATCTGTAAGGAGAAAATGTGAAAGGCATCATCCTGGCAGGCGGCTCCGGCACCCGTCTATATCCCATCACGAGGGGCATCTCCAAACAGCTCCTCCCGGTTTACGACAAACCCATGATCTACTATCCCTTGTCCGTCCTTATGCTGGCGGGCATACGGGATATCCTTGTCATCACCACGCCGGAAGATCAGGATAGCTTCAAACGCCTACTCAATGATGGTAACCAATGGGGGGTACGCCTGAGTTACGCTACCCAACCCAGCCCGGACGGACTGGCGCAGGCTTGTATTATCGGCGAGGATTTCATCGGCAAGGACAGCGTGTGCCTGGTACTGGGCGACAATATTTATTACGGCCAGGGCCTGAGCAAGATGCTGCAAACCGCCGCCCAAAGAGACAAAGGTGCCACCGTCTTCGGCTACCAGGTCACCGACCCGGAACGCTTCGGTGTGGTAGAGTTTGACGACAACCAGCGCGCCATCTCCATCGAGGAAAAGCCGGCCAGCCCGAAATCCGACTATGCTGTCACCGGCCTGTACTTCTACGATAACGATGTGGTAGAAATCGCCAAACAGGTCAAACCCAGCCACCGTGGCGAACTGGAAATCACCAGCGTCAACCAGGCCTACCTGGAACGGGGCGACTTGAACGTAGAATTGCTGGGCCGCGGCTTCGCCTGGCTGGACACCGGAACCTTCGACTCCCTGCACGAGGCCAGCGGCTTTATCGAAACCCTGGAAAAACGCCAGGGCCTGAAAATCGCCTGCCTGGAAGAAATCGCCTACCGCATGGGCTTTATTGGCGAAGAACAGCTGTTGGCCGAGGCGGAAAACCTGAACAAGAACAGCTACGGCGCCTACCTCAAAAAACTCGTCACCAAAGCCCGATAAACATAGGCGGACGTAATGAAGATCAGAGAAACCAGAATTCCTGACGTAAAACTCATCGAGCCCAAAGTGTTCGGCGACGAACGCGGCTTCTTTATGGAAACCTGGAATGAAAAAGCCTTCCGTGAAGCAGGCATAAATGCCACCTTCGTACAGGATAACCACAGCCGTTCGGTAAAAAACACCTTGCGGGGCCTGCACTATCAGATAAAACAGCCCCAGGGCAAACTGGTGCGGGTTACCCGGGGAGAGGTATTCGACGTAGCCGTAGACCTGCGCACCAACTCACCCACCTTCGGCCAATGGGTAGGGGAATATCTGTCGGAAGACAACAACCGCATGTTCTGGGTGCCACCGGGGTTTGCGCATGGTTTTCTGGTGACCAGTGACACGGCGGATTTTCAGTATAAGTGCACGGATTTCTACGCGCCGGAGTATGAGCGGTCGATTCGGTGGGATGATCCGGCTCTTCAAATCGACTGGGGTGTGGATAATCCGGGCACTCTGTTGCTGTCAGATAAAGATCTCGGCGGACCAAGCCTTGAAGAGGCGAAGGTTGAGCTGAGAGAGCATTACTGAATGCTATTTTTTATCAAAGCTAATGCTCTTATCCGAGGAAACTGTGAGGGCCCTCTCTAATGCCTCTCTCATTGGTGTCGCGAGGCGCATTCGCTCGGCTATGGAATAGTCGTTTTGCTCGGAATGTCGCTGTCATGGCATCAGGGACCGCCGGTGCTCAGGCCATTACCATGGCGAGTGCTCCGGTTATTACACGGCTGTACGGGCCAGAAGCTTTCGGCATTCTGGGTACTTTCATGGCTATTTTAGCCGTGATGACGCCTATTGCTGCTTTGAACTATCCTATCGCAAGCGTTCTTCAGCGACGAGACGAAGATGCCTTGGGGGTGTTGAAGCTTAGTGCGGGCATCTCACTTGGTCTGACCAGCATATTGATGATTGGCGCCTGGTTCGTTGGTGAGAGTGCAATGGTGCTTTTGGGCGCCGAAGCAATTGGAAACTTTATCTATTTGTTACCGTTGGCCATGCTGTTCGCTGCCTGGATGCAGATGGCCCAACAATGGCTGATCAGGAAAAAGGCGTTTGGTGTAGTGGCCAGATCGGCAGTCGCTCATTCCCTGATTCTGAACATTGCGAAAGCTGTGGGAGGGCTGGTTCACCCCGTAGGTGCGGTGCTCATCACATTGGCGACTTTAGGTAATGCATTTCATGCGATGTTAATGCTGATTGGCATTCGGAGGAAAACGGTCTTTGAAAAGTGGAAACCCGAAGATGGCCAAGCGCCAACGGTCAGGGAGCTTGCTATTCGCCATCGGGATTTTCCATTGTATAGAATGCCACAAGACCTTATTAATGCAGGCTCACAAAGCCTGCCCATATTTATGCTAGCCGGCTTCTTCGGGCCAGCCGCCGCGGGATATTACACGCTCACCAAGAGCGTCATGGGGATGCCCAGCGCGCTCATTGGAAAGTCGGTTTATGATGTCTTTTACCCTCGCATTACTGCAGCCGCTCGGCAGGGTGAAGATGTAGTGTTGTTGATCGTGAAAGCTACGGCAGGGCTGTTGGTGATCGGAATTCTCCCATTCGGAATTATCATTGCCTTTGGTCCCTGGTTATTTGCATTTGTGTTTGGCCCGGACTGGATGCCGGCCGGTGAATATGCGCGCTGGCTCGCATTGTTTTTCTTTTTCAATTTCATTAACAAGCCGAGTGTTGCAGCCGTGCCTGTGATAGGTATCCAGCGTGGGCTTCTGGTTTATGAGGTTCTTAGTACTTCTGCCAAGGTCGCTGGTTTTGCGTTCGGCGTCTATATAGTGGGCGACGACGTATGGGCTGTTGCGGCGTTCTCGCTAATCGGCGTGTTCGCGTACTCGGCGATGATTTTATGGATTCTTAAAGCTGCTAAGAATAGGAAGTGGCATGAAAAAACAGGTTAATAAAGAACATTATGAGTTCGGCAGATATATCGAGAAACGCCGCTGGGCCAGTATGTGGCATCAGTTAGATGAAGTCTTGGCGTTTCAGCCGGAAACCGTGCTTGAAATCGGGCCAGGACCGGGAGTCTTCCAGGCCTTGGCCAACAAGTTCGGCCCACGAGTCGAAACTCTGGACCTGGACCCGGACCTGAACCCCGATCATATCTCCTCGGCGGACGCCATGCCGTTTCCCGACAATGCATTTGATGTGGTTTGCGCCTTTCAGATGCTGGAGCATGTTCCTTATGACACCAGCATGGCAATTTTTTCGGAAATGGCCCGGGTGGCCCATAAAGGTATTGTGATCTCTCTACCGGATGCGGCTGCTTGTTGGCCTTATTCTTTCCATATTCCCACGGTAGGGAAATTGAATATACTCATCCCTCGGCCAAGGGTACGCCCACCACAGCATGAATTTGATGGTGAGCATTATTGGGAGATTAATAAGGCCGGATATTCCTTAGATCGCGTTCAGAAAGATTTGGAGAAGGCAAGCAAGATGCGAGTAAGCAAGATGTTCCGTGTGCACGAGCACTCGTACCACCGATTTTTTATATTCAAGTGATGTTAAGATGTTTATAATTAAACAAAAATTTGAGCAGGCCTTTATATTAAACAAAGAACGGACAATGTTTTTTTACATAGTATTTGAAAGTTGCTAGTGTCGGGCTCTTCACCTCATATCCGTAGAAACTGAAGGAAGGTATTTTTTGTCGTCAAAAGAAGAATTCCGTGAAAGAAAAATTAAAATTCTCTATTTAATTGCTAACGAAGATATATTAACTCCTCTCTTGACCCGCCAAGTTATTGAGTTGCTAGTCAAAGAAAATGAGTTGGCTAATGGATCGATAGAAATAAAAATTTTATTTTTTCAATCTATTGCTTATTTGATTCGACGGATAAAAAATTTACTCTATTTAAGAAAAAAATTAAAGAGTAGTGGGATTTTACTTGTTATTATTCCAAGTCCAGTACCATGGCCAATACCAAATTTCACTTTGACCAAGACTGATAATGGGTACAGACCGAACGGTACTTGGAATAGAATTTCCGCTAAGTTCTTTGCATTCTATATGTTTCCGTTTCTTGCATACCAATACATCGTCAATATGGTGAATGTTTTCCATTCGCGATCCTACCCGCCTGCGTATGCAGTTATGCAATTTCAAAAAGTGTTTTGGAAAGTGAGGCACGTTTTTGATCCCCGTTCTGACTTTCCAGAAGAAAATGTGACAGCAGGAAGATGGGCTTCCGAGTCAAACGACTTTAAGTTTTGGAAAGAAGCTGAACGTCAAATATTAAGAAGTGCTCAGATTACGGCTTGCATTAGTAGAGAATATGTAGATCATTTTCAAGATTCAGTACGTGATTTCCCTTTCGTTTTGGCGCCGAATAATGTCGATACAAAAATATTCGCTTATAGTAATAATTTTCGTAAGCAACATCGGCAAGAACTAGGATGGTCCGAGGACGACCCTGTTTTCGTGTTTCTTGGCGGCATGTCTTCCGACGGCTGGCATAGGCCGGAATTTTATAAACGGTTTCTTGAGGTTGTGCGAGCTGAGGTTCCAAGTGCAAAGCTACTTTTGTTAATTCCCGCCCACGCTAATAACATAACTAAGACCTGTTTTGCTGGTGTTTCAGGTGTGGTTGTAAGGAACCCTAAATATGATGAGGTTCCCTCTTGGTTATCCATTGCTGATGTTGGGCTAATGTACATGCACAAGAGAAAAATTGCCGTTGGAACGAAAATTGGAGAGTATTTAGCCGTCGGTTTGCCTATATTTTGCAATTCTAATTGTTTGGGTACAAAAAGGTTTCTTGAGGAAAACCCGGGCGCGGGTGGTGTCTTTGACATTTCTCTTGGCGACTTGGATGTTACTACTAATCCACCTAAATTGGTTCAGGTTTCGGGATTTTTGGGTGATCGGGAGAGGTTGAGAAAGATGTGTGAAGATATGTTCAGCAACAATGTTATTGCGTCTTCCTATTTAATCATATATGAGAGTTTGAGTTCTAAATAATTCTTTTTTAAATACATTTGAGTAGACTGCGTTGAATGATTTTGTTTTCGAAAAGAAAGTGCTAGTTAATTATTTTATTCTTTTGCTTATTCCTTTATCGGCGTGGCTTTCAGCAGAAAGATTTTTCGGTTTGGATAAAGATTACCTTCAGTATCTGCAATTTTTTGAGTCAGCAGGGAGGGCGTATGATGGCAGATTTGAAATTGGTTTTGTTTGGCTGAACTTGTTAGTAAAAAGTGCTAGTTTATCCTTCTTTTGGGTTCTTTTTTTTTCGGCATTTATTTCTTTGTCTGCAAAGTTTTATTTAATTTCCAGGCAGAAAAATTCCTTATTTTTCTTGCTAGTTTATTTTATCCTTTTGTTTCCAATTCATGAGATGACGCAACTGAGGATTTCAATCTCACTTGGTTTTGCTTATCTCTCATTGTTTTTTTCAATCCGGGAACGTCTTTCATTTCGCGTCCTTGGCTTATTGGTTCTATCGGTGCTTTTTCATTGGTCATCCTTGTTGTTTTTTCCATTTGTCATATTTTCAAATATAATAAAGTCCAAGAATTTTTTTTTGATATTGTTGGTTTCTCTCATACCACCTATCGTAATTCATTCCTCGCTATCTCTTCTGGACTATCTGAATCCTCAAGTTTCCCACATGCTGAAAGTGGCCAGTGAAATGGATGCAAATCCATTCTCGTCCAGAAATATTACATTTATAATTATCATGCTTTTGGGGGTTGTGAATTTGAGGAAAATTCCCGAATCTTCGATGCCATGGTTCTATTTGAGTGTGGCGGGGTTGACTCTTTGGTATGGCTTGATGAGTGTTCCAGTATTCGCGCATCGAATCTTTGAGATGACGCTGTTTTCCTGTTTTTTTTGGATTAACAGTTTGCCAAAATATAGTCGTTTTTCTGCGCTGTCTCTTCTTTTTATTTTTTCAGTTTATTTGGTGTTTCGCATGCTTTATATTGAACCTCTATTTGGCGTTAATCGATGATTTCAATAGTCACGGTAAACTGGAACGCAGGCAACCAGCTAAAAGAATGCCTCGAGTCCATCATTGAACACGATAAAAACCAGGTTTCGCGCATCATCGTAGTCGACAACGGCTCCACCGACGGCTCTGCCGATGCGGTCGAGAGTTTGCCGGGCGTTAAGGCCATCCGCACCGGGAAAAACCTGGGCTTCGGTGCTGCATGCAATATAGGCGCAGCCGCTGCAAACTCCCCTTACATTCTTTTTCTGAACCCGGATACAAAATTAGAAGCGGATTCATTGTCAGTACCTCTTGCTTTCATGGAAGAACCTGAGAACGTATCGGTTGGCATTTGCGGTATTCAACTGATGGACGAGCATGGGCAGATTAGCCGCACCTGTGCGCGGTTTCCGACTCTGAGCCGGTTGGTCTCGTCCGCGTTGGGGCTGGATAAACTTCCCGGGCTGAAAGGCTCGGGCATTCACATGCAGGACTGGGATCACCTGAGCTCAAGTAATGTTGATCATGTGATGGGCGCTTTTTATCTCATTCGACGAGAGATCTTTGAGCAGGTTGGAGGATTTGACGAACGGTTCTTTGTGTACTTGGAAGACGTTGACCTTTCCAAAGTAGTAAGCGATGCCAGTTGGCACACCCATTACCTTATCGAAGCACAAGCCTTCCATGCCGGTGGCGGCACATCCAGTCAGGTAAAGGTCCATCGCTTGTTTTACTCACTCCGTAGCCGCCTGTTGTATGGCTTCAAACACTTTCCCCGCTGGCAGGCGGGTCTATTAGTGGCGGTTACCAATGTAGTGGAGCCATTTACCCGCTCAGCCTGGTGTCTGGTCCGTGGCGATCTTGAGGGCGTTAAACATACCTGGGCAGCATACCGCATGCTCTGGCGGGCTATGGGGCACATTCTTCGGGGTGATGGGCGGTATAACCCATGAAGGTGTTGTTGCTCTCCCGTTACGGCCCCCTGGGAGCCAGCTCCCGCCTCCGGTTTTTGCAGTATTTGCCCCACTTCCGCTCCCAGGGGCTGGAGGTAAGGGTGCAACCGCTGTTGTCCGATTCCTATTTGCAGGCGCTGTACGATGGCGGTTCCCGCTGGCGCGAGGTGTTGAAAGGTTTAATTGCCAGAGTTTGGGCATTGCTCGGCGCCAGGCGTTATGACGTTGTCATCATCGAAAAAGAGCTGTTTCCCTTTTTGCCCGCCTTTGCCGAGCGTTTTCTAGGGTTTCTTGGCGTGCCCTATGTGGTGGATTACGACGACGCGCTATTCCATCGGTATGATTGCCACACTAATCCGTGGGTCCGGCGGTTATTGGGCAAGAAGATTGATGTCGTTATGCGATTGGCCAGCTGTGTGGTTGCGGGTAATGAGTACCTGGCTGCACGGGGCCGTCAGGCCGGTGCCAGGCGAGTTGAGGTGATTCCCACGGTCGTCGATGCGAGCCGCTACCAGCCCGTGCAAAAGCCTGAAATCGGTGAGCTTATTGTCGGCTGGATAGGCACACCGCAAACAAGCCGCTATCTGGTGCCGTTATTACCGGTATTTGAGTCATTGAAGCAAAAGATGCCGGTGCGTTTCGTAGCGGTTGGCGCCAACCAGAGTGGTTTCGAGGGTTCGGCGGTGGAAGCCTGGCCGTGGTCGGAAGATTCGGAGGTGAAATCCGTACAGCAGTTTGATATCGGCATCATGCCGCTGGAGGACTCCCCTTGGGAGCGGGGCAAGTGCGGGTACAAATTGATTCAGTACATGGCCACCAGGGTGCCGGTCGTGGCTTCGCCGGTTGGGGTTAACGTCGATATTGTGTCGAATAGCCAGTGCGGGCTATTGGCCGCAACGGCCGACGAATGGGAAACGGCACTCGGCCGGCTTTTGAGCGATCGGGAGGTGCGGCAGGATTACGGAAGAGCCGGCCGGCAAGCCGTTGAGCGTACATACTCGCTTGATGCGCAGAAAGCAGTTTTCGAGCGGGTTGTTGTTCACGCTGCAACCGGCGTGGAGGCCTGATATGTGCGGGCTCATTGGGTTCACGCCGTCGCCCTCGATTAATAATATTGCAACAGCCAAGGCCATGAGTGCCACCATCACCCACCGCGGCCCCGACAGCGAGGGTGTCTGGTGGGATGAATCCTCGCCCGTGGTGCTGGGGCATCGCCGGCTTTCAATCCTCGACCTTTCTCCCGCTGGCCACCAGCCCATGGTGTCGGAGTGTGAGCGGTACGTTATCGCCTTCAACGGCGAAATCTACAATCATTTAACGTTGCGGGCCCGGTTAGAAGCCGAGCAAAAAGCGCCTGCCTGGCGCGGCCATTCGGATACCGAGACCCTGTTAGCCTGTTTTTCGGCTTGGGGCATTGAGGCAACCCTGAAAGCAACGGTCGGCATGTTCGCTATCGCCCTCTGGGATCAGCAAGAGCAGGTCTTGACGCTCGCAAGGGACCGCATGGGCGAAAAGCCTCTGTACTGGGGGTGGTGTAACGACGTTCTGATGTTTGGCTCCGAGTTGAAGGCACTCAAGGCTCACCCGGCGTTTGAAGCGGAGGTGGATCGCGATGCGCTGACCTTGTTGTTGCGCCATTGCTATATTCCCGCCCCGTACAGTATTTACAAGGGCATCCAGAAGCTCATGCCCGGGCATTATGTCCATATTGCGCTCGGGAGCGCAGCGCGGAATGCTAAAACGGCTGAGCCGAGAGCCTTCTGGCGTGTGAATGACGTTGTCGAGCAAGGCCTGGCGGACCCTTTCAGCGGCACGCCTGAAGATGCTGTCAACCAATTGGAGCACCAGCTTTCAGCTAGCATTTCCGACCAGATGCTGGCGGATGTGCCCCTGGGTGCTTTTCTCAGCGGCGGTATCGACAGCAGTTCGATTGTGGCCTTGATGCAGGCGCAGTCCGCACGTCCGGTTCGTACCTTTACCATCGGGTTCGAGCAGGCCGGTTATAACGAAGCCACCCATGCGAAAGCCGTTGCCGGGCATCTCGGCACGGACCACACGGAACTTTATGTATGCCCGCACGAAGCCCAGGTGGTGATTCCAAAGTTGCCGGATATCTATTGCGAGCCGTTCAGTGACAGCTCGCAGATCCCGACATTCCTGGTCAGCCAGATGGCTCGGCAGCAGGTCACCGTGGCACTGAGCGGAGATGGCGGCGATGAATTGTTCAGTGGATATAACCGTTATATGGCGGCCCGAAAAGTCTGGGGCCCGGTGCAGCGCTTGCCGCTGTTTGCCCGGCGCGCTGCGGTCGGACTATTGCGCGGGCTACCTCCAACCACCTGGGACAGATTGTTCGACTGGGCAAGGCCGGTGTTGCCCAAACGCTTGCAGCTTTCGATTCCCGGAGAGAAGGCGCGCAAGCTGGCGGATGTACTGGCGCTGTCAGGTGGTCATGACTTTTATCGCCAACTCACCAGCCACTGGACCGACCCCGCCAGCTTGGTGATTGGCGGTGCGGAACCGCAAACGCTGATCACAGATCCGGCCGCTTGGCCGAAAACCGACAGCCTTGAGCACGCCATGATGGCGATGGATGCGCAAACCTACATGGCCGACGACATCCTCACTAAGGTAGACCGTGCCGCCATGGCCAACGGTCTGGAAACTCGGGTGCCGATGCTGGACCACCGCGTGGTCGAACTCGCCTGGCGTATGCCATTGGATCTCAAAATCCGTGAAGGGCAGGGGAAATGGCTGCTGCGGCAGGTTTTGTATAAGCACGTACCCAGGGGATTGATTGAGAGGCCGAAAATGGGGTTTGGTATTCCGTTGGATGCCTGGCTGCGCGGACCGCTCAGAGAGTGGGTTGAAGCACTGCTGGATGAAAACCGCCTGAGTCGGGAAGGCTATTTCCATCCGGCACCGATCCGTACTATGTGGGCGGAACACCTGAGTGGTAAACAGAACTGGCAGTATCATCTTTGGAGTGTGTTGATGTTTCAAGCGTGGCTGGAAGTCAATCATTCGTGAAAAAACTTCTTTTTGTTGTAAATGCCCCCGAATTCTTTTTGTCGCATCGGTTGCCGATCGCTCTCGCCGCACGCGAGGCAGGATATGACGTGCATGTTGCATCTGCGGACGGGGGCGCCGTCAGGGAAATTCGGCACCTGGGCCTGGCACACCACACCGTTGCCATTGCCAGGAGCGGTCAAAACCCGCTTGCAGAGGTGGGGTCTATTATCAGTTTGTATCGGTTATTTCGGGAATTAAAGCCGGACTTGGTGCATCTGATTACTATCAAACCGGTCTTGTACGGCGGCATTGCCGCCCGTCTGGCAGGGGAGCCTGCCGTAGTTGCCGCCATTTCCGGTTTGGGAACCATTTTTGTTGCGCAGTCAGTGGGTGCTCGTGCTCGCCGTATATTGGTTTCGGGGCTTTATCGATTGGCATTCAGCCAGCGACGCCTTGCCGTGATTTTTCAGAACCCGGATGATCGTGATGGATTATTGGCGATGAACGCACTACGCAAAGATCAGGTGCGCATGATTCGTGGCTCCGGTGTGAGTCTCGCCGATTATTCGTTTTTACCAGAACCTGAAGGCACTCCGGTGGTTGTGATGGCCGCCCGGTTATTGTTGGACAAGGGCGTGTATGAGTTCGTTGAAGCAGCCCGGCTGTTAAGGTCTCGGGGTATTGAAGTGGCGATGCGCCTCATTGGTGCGCCGGACCCGGGAAACCCCACCAGCGTAGGGCCGGGGGAACTGGACACCTGGCATGCCGAAGGTGTTGTCGAACTGCTTGGCTACCGCTCTGATATCGCTAAGCAGTACGCAGCAGCTAATGTCGTATGTTTACCTTCCTATTATGGAGAAGGGCTACCGAAAACTCTTGTTGAAGCGGCCGCTTGCGGTCGAGCAGTAATAACAACAAATCACCCTGGTTGCCGCGATGCTATAGAGCCAGATGTGACCGGCGTTCTGGTGCCAGTGAAAAACGCGCCGGCACTGGCTGATGCCATTCAGGCGCTTATTGAAACACCTGAGCGCCGGTTACGCATGGGCAAGGCCGGTCGAGAACTGGCAGAGAGAGCCTTTTCTATAGATCGTATTGTGGAACAGCACTTGGCGATTTACAAAGAGTTGTTAGAGGATGTCTGAACGGATATTGGTCACGGGCGCGACTGGTTTTGTCGGCGGCCCATTAATAACGCGGTTGGCCGCTGAGCCAGGTTTTGAGATTTGGGGGGCTGCTCGCGCGAAGCGCGGGGATAGTCCATTCGCGTTTATTGCGGTAGGTGAGATTGATGGTGATACAGATTGGTCTGAGGCACTACAGGGCCAACGAGTCGTAGTTCATGCCGCCGCTCGCGCACATATTATGGATGATTCGGCTGCGGATCCGCTTACCGAGTTTCGGCGTGTGAATGTAGGTGGCACGCTCAACCTTGCTCGCCAGGCGGCCGTGGCCGGCATTCGGCGCTTTGTATTTATCAGCTCAATAAAAGTTAATGGGGAACAGACTGTATCGGGCAAGTGTTTTACTGCTAGTGATACTCCGGCTCCAGAAGACCCTTACGGAACCTCAAAATTGGAAGCCGAACAGGGCCTTCAGCAGATCGCCCAAGAAACGGGCATGGAAGTGGTAATTATCCGCCCGCCGTTGGTCTACGGCCCCGGTGTGAAAGGTAACTTCGCCATTATGGCGAGGCTGGTTGCGAAAGGCCTGCCTTTGCCATTGGGGGCTATCCACAACAAACGTTCTCTGGTCGCGCTGGATAATCTGGTAGACCTAATCATCACCTGCATTGATCACCCCTCCGCTGCGAATCAGGTGTTTCTGGCCGGCGACGGGGAAGATCTTTCCACGTCGGAGCTGTTGCGGCGTGTGGGCATCGCTATGGGCAAGCCCGCACGATTGTTGCCAGTACCCGCCGCGTTGTTGCAGTTTGGAGCCGCCGTTTTGGGCAAGAAAGCCATGGCGCAGCGATTGTTGGGGTCGCTACAAGTGGATATTTCCAAAACCCGGCGTATGTTGGATTGGGAGCCGCCGGTATCGGTGGACGAAGGGCTGAGGCGCTGTTTCAAAAAAGACCTGGATGGGTAATGTGATTCGTTTTTTGGATGTGGTGTTTTCATTGGCTGGGCTGGTTTTCGGGCTTCCGGTACTGGTGATGCTTTATGTGCTGGGGCTGTTTGATACTGGCTCCCCCTTATTCCGCCAGGAGCGGGTAGGTCGGGGTAGGCAGCCGTTTACGCTGGTGAAATTTCGCACCATGAAAGTGGAGACGGCCTCGGTAGCCAGCCATCTGGCGAATACGGCGTCCATCACTCGCTTTGGGCGTTTCCTGCGCCGCACCAAACTGGATGAACTTCCTCAGCTCTGGAACGTGTTAAAAGGGGAGATGAGTCTTGTGGGGCCGCGGCCGTGTCTGTTCAACCAGGAAGAGTTGATTGAAGAGAGGAAGTCCAGAGGTGTGCTTCAGGCCCGTCCAGGTATCACCGGACTGGCTCAGATTAACGATATCGACATGTCCACGCCACGTTTATTGGCTGAAACGGATGCTAGGATGTTAGAGGCTCTGAGCTTGAAAAATTACTTTCGTTATATTGTTTACACGGTACTTGGGAAGGGTGCTGGTGATCGCATAAAGGGCTGATCGTGATCAATACATTTTTAAACCTGCCACGAATACAGAAACGAATCATATCCGTTGCCTCGGATATGGTCGTTTTATTCTTTGCCATATGGGCGGCATACGCTTTACGGCTTGAGCAGCAACTGTGGGTGCCTAATCGTGATCAGTTGGTGGTGGCGGCCATCACCGTGGTCTTTACCATTGCTGTTTTTATCCGCCTTGGCCTGTACAGGGCGGTGATTCGTTATCTGGGGGATAGGGCGTTTATTACCATTATCTATGGTGTTGCTCTGTCGGCCTTGTCGCTCATTGTTCTTGGTTATCTTCTTCAGGTATTTGTTCCCCGCTCCGTGCCTATTATCTATGGGGCACTGGCTTTTATCTTTGTCAGCGGGTCAAGGTTGGGTGTACGGATGATCGTTAACCACCCCAAGCAGATGGCCAAGGAAGCGGTTGCCATCGTTGGTTCAGGCGAAACCGGCATGCAGCTGGCGTCTGCCCTGGAGCAGGGCACGGAATACCGGCCGGTCGTTTTCGTCACGTTTGACCGGGCCAACCACAAATCCATGGTCAATGGTTTGCCGGTGGTCAGCATTCATCACATCGCCAAGCACATGCCCAGGCATCGGGTGCAGCGGATATTGCTGGCGCTGGATGAAGACACACAGATCGATCGCAAGAAGCTGCTAAAACAGTTGGAGCCACTCTCGATTCCGGTCCAGACCGTTCCTTCAATGTCGGAGTTGGTAGCAGGCCAGGCGCGGATCAACGATATCCGGGATCTGGAAATCGAGGACCTGCTGGGGCGGGATCCTGTGCGGCCGGATTCGGCCGTTGTCGCCAAAAGCCTGTATCAGAAGTCCGTGATGGTGACCGGCGCGGGTGGTTCGATTGGCTCTGAGCTATGTCGCCAGATTATCCGGCATCGCCCTCGTACGCTGGTGCTGTTTGAGCAATCCGAATTTTCCCTTTACGCCATTGAGCGGGAGCTAAGTTCCATCAATCAGGTCGAGGGCCTTGAGGTGGAGCTGCATCCGCTGCTCGGTAACGTGAGCCACCGGCGCCGCTGCGAATCTGCCATGCGGGCGTTTGGTGTACAGACGGTATACCATGCCGCCGCCTATAAGCATGTGCCGCTGGTGGAACATAATGTGATTGAGGGTGTGCAGAACAATGTGTTCGGCACCTGGCATGCCGCCGAAGCCGCAATCGCTGCCGGTGTTGAACGGTTTGTGTTGATTTCCACGGATAAGGCCGTTCGCCCCACCAATGTGATGGGCGCCAGCAAGCGGTTGGCGGAGCTGGTGTTGCAGGCATTGGCGCAGCGGCAGCAGAAGACGGTGTTTTCCATGGTGCGGTTCGGCAACGTGCTGGGGTCTTCCGGCTCGGTGGTGCCCCTTTTCCGGGACCAGATTCGCGATGGTGGGCCCATTACGGTAACCCACCCGGATATCATCCGTTATTTCATGACCATTCCGGAAGCCGGCCAGTTGGTGTTGCAGGCTGGTAGCATTGGCCTGGGCGGCGAGGTGTTTGTGCTGGATATGGGCGAGCCGGTGAAAATTGCCGACCTGGCCCGGAAGATGATTCACTTGATGGGCCTGGACGAGAAAACGGACAGTCACCCTGGCGGCGATATTGAGGTAACGTTTACCGGCCTTCGTCCGGGAGAGAAGCTCTATGAGGAGCTGCTGATTGGTGATGACCCACAGGGTACGTCGCACCCGCGGATCATGATGGCGCGGGAAGTCTCCTTGCCTTGGGATCAGGTTGAAGACTTTCTCAGTCAATTGCAGCGCGCCAGCCAGACCTTCGATTGCGGAGCCGTTATTGATGTGCTGAAGAATGCGAAAACGGGGTATGCGCCCAATGGCAACCTGGAAGATCTGGTTTGGTGCAACGGACAGTCAAGCTTGGTGGCGACAACAGAGAGCCAGGGTGAGAAGGTTCGCCGTTTATCCGTGTAGGTCGGATTAGGCGAAGCCGTAATCTTACAAGAGCCGTAGCCTGATGGGTGTGGGGCTCGCCCGGAGGTGGGGGACAACTGAAATGGCTAACAGAGCCTCGAAAGCTTATGCTTGAAGTATTAAGCTTGGCTGCCAAAGGGCAAATCATCACTCTCCGTAGTAGGGTAAGTGCGACATGAGATTAGCTCTCAAAGAGATTCAGATCATTAAAGCCTCAGTGGAAGCGATTTTCGGGTCTGAAGCCCGTGTTTCCTTATTTGGTTCACGCACTGATGACACTGCCAGAGGTGGAGATATTGACCTGCTTGTAAAGGTGGATATCGTCATTGAGCATCCCGCTTGGGATGTTGCAAGACTGCAGGCTAAAATCATCAGGCAACTGGGGGAAAGGAAAGTAGACGTACTTCTGGACGCACCGAATATGCCGAGAGCTCCCATCCACCATATCGCTCAGTCGCAGGGGGTGGCTTTGTGAAATTGGCGCCAGAGGTAAAAGAGCGGTTAAGATTTTTAACTCGAGTGGTTGATAAGGAAATAAAGCATCTGGAATATGCAGCTGACCAGACTTTTGGCGTTCCATTGGTTTTAGCAGCTGTCGAAAAGCTAGATGCGAATCCCGAATTGGCGATGCGGATAGAGGCTTTCACGAGCCGATTTTGTCGATTGCAGGATACGCTCGGCGATAAATTGCTACCTGTATTGTTGAAAGCTTTGGGCGAGCCAGAACGGGCACTGCTGATTAACCTGGAAAAAGCAGAGAAATACGGTTGGCTGGAGTCATCTGAACATTGGCTTGCTTTAAGGCAGTTGCGAAATCAGATGATTCATGAATACATCGAAAACGCCCAAACGTTGTTTGATGCTTTGACTACAGCCTACGATAATACGGATTTCTTGAAGGACTTTGCTGACAAGCTGGAACGGCAAACTTCCGATCTCTTGGAATGAATCGATTCCTGGCTGCATCGTTCCTCAATAGCTGGCGAGCCACCAATAAGTGGCGTTAAAAGCAAGGTTGCTGTCTCATGTCTGAAAATATCGTCTGGCACCACCAGAAAGTCACCCGGGCGGATCGGGCCTCTATCAAGAGCCAGAGCCCCTGCCTGCTATGGTTTACCGGGCTGAGTGGTTCCGGCAAGTCTACGATCGCGAACGCACTGGATGTAGCGCTGTTTGAGCGTGGCTATCACACCTTCCTGTTGGATGGCGACAATGTGCGCCACGGCCTGAACAAGGACCTCGGATTTTCCGATGAGGGTCGTGTTGAGAACATCCGCCGTATTGGCGAGGTCAGTAAACTGTTTACGGACGCCGGAGTGATCGTGCTCAGTGCGTTTATTTCCCCGTTCACCACGGACAGACGTTTGGTACGTAACCTGTTCCCGGCGGGTGAGTTCATCGAAGTCTTTATGGATACACCTCTCCAGACCTGTGAAGAGAGGGACCCAAAAGGCCTTTATGAGAAGGCCCGGGCAGGCAAGATCAAGAACTTTACGGGCATTGACTCCCCCTATGAAGCACCGGAGCGGCCAGAGGTGCGCCTGGATACATCGCAGATGTCGGTGGAGGATTGTGTAAACCGGCTGATCAGCTACCTGCTTGATCGACAACTGATTTTCACGCCGTCGCAAGCTACCGGAGCATAAGGGCCTATGGCGTGGGAAGCCATTGTTACCCTGCTGACCCTGTTCTCGGTTCTTGCAGCTCTGGTGATTACACGGGTATCGGCCGACCTGGTGTTGATGGCGGCCCTGGCGTTTCTTCTGATTACCGGCATTCTTGGGCCGGTTGATGCGTTGGCCGGGTTTGCCAACCCTGGGGTGATTACCATTGCCACGTTGTACGTGGTGGCTGCCGGCCTGAAGGAAACTGGGGCTGTGCAATGGATTGCCCGTTTACTTCTGGGGCATCCCAAGACCGAAAAAACTGCCCAGCTGCGAATGTTGGCGCCCACGGGCATTCTTAGCGGATTTATGAACAACACCGCTGTTGTAGCCATGTTTATCCCCGCCATCCAGGACTGGGCCCAGCGCTTGGGTATTCCATCCTCCCGCCTTCTCTTACCCTTGAGCTATGCCGCGATTCTGGGCGGTACTTGCACGTTGATTGGTACCAGTACCAATCTGGTGGTGGACGGTATGTTGCAAGCGCGCCTGGGGATAAATCTGGGGTTGTTTGAGTTGGCGTGGGTTGGTGTGCCTCTGTTGTTGGTGGGCGGTTGCTACCTGGTGTTGGTGGCCTCCCGGATACTGCCGGATCGGGGTGGCATGCGGGAGGAGCTGGAGCAGGTTCGGGAATACGGTGTAGAGGTGGAAGTGGACGGCAATGGCCCATTGGTGGGCAAAACCGTGGCACAGGCTGGTTTACGGGCGCTCAACTATGGCTACCTGACGGAGATTGACCGGGGAGGCCGGCTGATTACGGCGGTAGAACCGGACCGGATGCTGCAACCAGAGGATAAGTTGTATTTCGTAGGGGCGCCGGAGTGCGCCAGTGAGCTTCGACGGATTCAAGGTCTGAAGCCTGCCCATGCCAGTATCCAGAAACTGGACTTGGCCAATCATCAGCGCTGTTTGGTGGAGGTGGTGTTGGGGCAGGAGTTCACGGGACTGGGGAAGACAGTGCGGGAGAGCCGTTTCCGTACTCGTTTTAACGCCGCGATTCTTTCGATTTCCCGTGAGGGTAATCGGGTGCCGGGCAAACTGGGCGATATCACCTTCCGGATGGGCGACACCCTGTTGCTGGAAGCCAGCCACCAGTTTGTGGAGCAGTATCGTTTCCGGCGGGACTTCCTGTTGGTTAGTGCCCTGAATGATTCCACTCCACCGGATTTCCACAAAGCGCCTCGCGCCCTCGGAATTCTGTTGCTGATGGTTGTGGCCAGTGCCACCGGATTGTTGCAGATCATCGAGGCGGCGTTCCTGGCCGCGGGCGCGATGATTGTGACGGGCTGCATTACGGCAAGCCGCGCCCGCCGCAGTGTGGATTTGCCGGTACTGGTGGTGATTGCGGCCTCCTTTGCGCTGGGCAATGCGATGACGGAAACCGGCGGAGCCGAATGGGTGGCCACCAGCCTGCTTGGCCTGTTCGGCCCCCTGACGCCCTGGCTGGCGCTGGCGTTGGTTTATATCCTTACGGCGGCGTTTACCGAAGCCATCACCAATAACGCGGCGGCAGTGCTGATGTTTCCCATCGCGCTGGCGGTGTCTGAGCAATTGGGCGTTGATTTCCTGCCGTTTGCGGTGGCCGTGATGTTCGCCGCGTCTGCCTCGTTTATTACGCCGCTGGGATACCAGACCAATCTGATGGTTTATGGTCCTGGCCGATATCAGTTCATGGATTATGTGCGTTTGGGCTTTCCGTTGAGCCTGCTCGTAGGGTCGACCGCAATCGGTTTAATCCCTTTTGTCTGGGGGTTTTGATCGGATTGGGAATATACTGACAAAAGCGGATTATGAACAACAAGGACGTGTTTGATGATCGAGATAAAACACCACGGAGCTGTGACCGGCGTAACAGGATCCTGCCATGAACTGCTTGTTGGCGATTCTGGCATTCTGATTGATTGTGGCCTGTTCCAGGGCGAAGATTCGAGTAACGGCGCCAGTGCCTCGAATCTGTCCATTGATTTTCCCGTCGACCACATTCGTGCGTTGGTGGTCACCCACGTACACATCGACCATGTCGGTCGCATTCCCTATCTTCTTGCCGCCGGATTTGAGGGGCCGATTATCTGTTCGGAACCTACGGCCATTATGTTGCCGGAAATTCTCGAGGATGCCCTGAAGATTGGTTTTACCCGGGACCGGGTGGTGATTGAGAGTACCTACGGTGACAAGGATCATGAGAGCCGGGAAGAGCGTCGCTATCGGCTGAAGGCAGTGCTGGAGCATGCCCTTGAAGATGGTGGCACGGTGCTGGTGCCCGCGTTTAGCATTGGGCGAACGCAGGAGTTGCTGTACGAGATTGAAAGCCTGATCCATGAGTTCGGTAGTGATGATGTTACGCCGAAGCCACCGAATTGGTCAGCCAGGGTCGGCACCCGTTGTCGTTCGAACAACTCACGGTGATCAACGGCCATGAAGACCACCTCAATGCCGTCGACTACCTGGCTAAATCCCATCGCCCCTGTGTGGTACTGGCTGGCTCAGGTATGTGTGCCGGGGGCAGGGTGGTGAATTACCTGAAGGCCATGCTGGCGGACAAGCGCAATGACGTGTTGTTTGTTGGCTACCAGGCCAAGGGCACTCCGGGCCGGGATATTCTCACCTATGGGCCACGAGGTGGCTGGGTGGAACTGGATGGTGCGCGTTATGAGATCCACGCCCGGGTTCATCAGGTGGGTGGCTACTCGGCTCATGCAGGCCAGTCGGATTTGGTACGGTTTGTGAGTGGTATAGAATCACCACCTTCGGAAATCCGGATTGTGCATGGGGATATGCGAGCTAAAGAATCACTGAAAAGCCAATTTCATTCCGCTGGACTAACGGGGATAATGATCCCTGGTTTGGCGTAAACCAGTTATTTGCTATTAAAGGATTGTTGGAATCATGAAAAAGATCGCCGTCGTCGGCCTTGGATATGTTGGCCTGCCTTTGGCCGCAGCGTTTGGGGAAAAGCGCGAGGTTGTTGGTTTTGATATTAATGTGAAGCGAATTGCTGAGCTAAAAGACGGCGTGGATTTTACACGTGAGGTGTCTCGCGAAGAGTTGGCCGCTTCCAAAGGATTGTCGTTTTCGGATTCCTTGGACGGCATCCGCGATTGCCAGATTTTCATTGTAACAGTGCCGACACCTATCGATGAATTCAAATCCCCGGATTTAACGCCTTTGGTTAAAGCCAGTGAGAGCGTTGGTAGCGTGCTCAAACGCGGCGATATTGTTATTTATGAGTCTACGGTTTACCCGGGTGCTACGGAAGAAGTCTGTGTCCCCATTCTGGAAAAAGTATCCGGCCTTGTCTTCAATCGGGACTTTCACGCCGGTTACAGCCCGGAGCGAATTAACCCCGGTGATAAAGAGCATCGTATTACCACAATCAAAAAGGTGACTTCAGGCTCTACTCCAGCCATCGCTGATGAAGTGGATGCGCTTTATGCGGGTATTATTACCGCCGGCACTCATAAGGCCAGTTCCATCAAGGTGGCCGAAGCGGCCAAGGTGATTGAGAACACCCAGCGCGATTTGAACATTGCGTTGATGAATGAGTTATCAATGATTTTTTCCAAGCTTAAAATTGATACTCACGAAGTAATCGCCGCCGCATCGACCAAGTGGAACTTCCTTCCGTTTAAACCGGGGCTGGTTGGCGGACACTGCATTGGTGTGGACCCGTACTACCTGACCCACAAGGCCCAGGCGATTGGTTATCATCCGGAAATTATCCTGTCTGGACGCCGCGTGAACGATAATATGGGCCCGTATGCAGCGTCTGAATTGGTGAAGGCCATGATTAAGGCAGGGCATACCGTCGCGAACGCTCGCGTGTTGATCATGGGCTTTACATTTAAAGAGAATTGCCCGGATTTACGTAATACCCGCGTCATTGATGTCGTTAAAGAGCTATCCGAGTTTGGTTGTCGGGTAGACGTGACAGATTGCTGGGCAAACAATGAAGAAGCTGAGCATGAGTACGGCATTACATTGAGCCAGAACCCGGAAAAATCACAGTACGATGCGGTTCTTCTGGCGGTTCCGCACCGGGAATATGTCGGGCGTTCTTCCCATGATCTGCGCGAATACATGAAAGATAATGGAGTGTTGTTTGATCTGAAAGGTGTATTGCCATTGGGTGAGGCCGATTTGCGGTTATGATTGTGCTCTCTATTTAAATAAAACCAGCTTTCGGGCTGGTTTTTTTATGGATTACTGTTTTGTAAATGAATTACTTTGCCAAGTTTCCATTTATAGCTTATTATCGATTTTGACTTTTCGGTCATATCAATTGTAATAAAACTAATAGGGGTTTATATCCATGGCAAAGATTAACGATTACTACCAGAAAAAACAGCTTATGGAAAAGCTCTCTGAAGAACTGGCGAAATTGGAGCAGGATCAGGCACTGAAAAGCGAGCTTGAGTTTGAAAACAAGGTTCGTGACCTGATGAAAAAGTATGACAAGTCGCCGAAAGATGTTCTCCAGATTCTGGGCGCCATTGATCCGTCCATTTCCGGAGCCAAAGCTGACACGTCCACCGGCAGCCGTCCCAAGCGCCCGATGAAGACCTACAAGAACCCGAACACGGGTGAAGTGGTCAAGACACGTGGTGGCAACCACAAGGTATTGAACGAGTGGCGCCAGAAGCATGGCAAGGAAACTGTGCAGAGCTGGCAGCAGGATTAAGTTCTCCGCTCCCTTTCCCGCGAGGGGAGAGGGGGCTTAAGGGGGCGAGGTAAGCGGGCAGCTGCCTTAGCCCCTCTCATCAAATACCATCACGCGATTCCTCCCTCCTTCCTTTGCCGCATACAATGCCTCATCTGCCTGCTGTAACCATTGCATATGATTCTCCGGCCCATCTGTTAAGGGGGCGATACCAATGCTGACGGTGTACTGGATTGGCGCCACGGTGGTTTGAACTATGCTATTCTGGATGGCTTCTCTTATGCGCTCGCAAATCACCCTGGCACCTTCAACATCGGTTTCCGGCAGGATGATGCCGAATTCTTCGCCGCCGTAGCGACCGGGACTGTCTGATTGCCGAAGGCTTTCTTTCATGACTTTGGCGGTGTACTTGATGACTTCATCCCCGGCCAGGTGTCCGTATGTGTCGTTCACAGCTTTGAAGTGGTCTATGTCGAACATGATCAGGCAGGTGTTGTGGCCGTAACGGCGGTAGCGTTCGTATTCGGCGTCGAGCAGGTTTTCCCAGGTTCCTCGGTTGAGCAGGCCGGTCAGGCGGTCAGTCATGCTCAGCTTGGCCAGTTGCTCGTTGGCGGTTTCCAGTGCCCGCTTGCTGGTGGCGATGTCGGTGACGTCGTAGATCATCAGGCAGATTTTCTCGACCTGCCCATCCGGCCCTGAGAGAGGGCTGATGGTCAGGTTCTGGAACATGAAGTCTTCGGTGCCGGTGATCGGCCGTGTATTGCGAAAGCGGAACAGGTAGGGCCGCTGTTCCCAGGAGGTGAATGCCCGGGTGTTGAGCATGGCGACCGAGTCCACCTTGCGGGTTAGCCAGGCTTTGGGGATGTCCGGGAACACGTCAAACAGAACCTGCTCGCGAACCTTGCTGGCGGTGATGCCGCTGTGATGTTCCATAAAGCCGTTCCAGGCCTGCACCCGGAAATCCAGGTCCAGCACCACCAGGCCGACTTCCACCGATTCCAGCATGTCCACCAGCCAATGGAAGGTGCTTGCTTGTATCTCTTTCATGGCCATGGTTAATCCACCAGGTACTGTAGTCGTTGTTCCAGGAAAGGGACTGAGTCTTCCGTCAGCAGTACCAGCACGTCGCAACGGATGTCCCGGTCTTCCAGTTCATAACTGATCTCAATACACAGCAGCTTTTCCTGGCGTGTGCTGTGGTGTTCCAGAAGATCTCCGATCTGTCGATGTTGGCCCAGGACGGTGGGATGACCAAGGCCGAGCTTGAGGTCTAACTGGTCGCCAATGCCCTTAAGGAAGGCGCCAAACAGGATGCTGGACATATCCATCAGCACTTCCACCTGGATGCTCCCGGTATCCAGGTCGTCGTAATGGAGCAGTTCGGCCATGTCATTGAAGCTGGCGTCGGCAAACAAGAGAAGAGCTTCGCCCGCAATGCCCGCGCCGGTGAATCCCTGGCAGACGGCGGAGTAACTGCTGTCGGCCTGAGCAGCGGAGATCGCCATGCTGAGTTCCGAGCGGGCAATCATTTCCACCCTGGGTATGGGCTGTTTGACAAAAACGCGCAGCAATCTTGCCAGCAGATCGGACGAGCGGCCCATGGCAACATTGGCGATTTCCTGGAGATAGTCGTTCAGGCTAATCGGGGTGTCTGCTGCAGGGATGTCGGTGGTGGCGTGCTCTTGGTTTTTCGCCAGATCTTCAGCGCGCAGAAAACCATAGTCCCGAAGTAGCTGTGAAACCAGGTCGGTGTCCGTGGGTTTTTTTATAAATTCGATGGCGCCGAGTTTGCGGACTCGAGCGCGAGCTTCCGGTTGAATATCGCCGGAAACGACGATCGTCAACACCGGGAGATCCTCTTTCAGAATGGCGTCCAACACCTGGTAGCCATCCATCTCCGGCATGTTGAGGTCCAGAAACATCAATTCGCCGGCACCGGCACGGAGCTTTTCCAGGGCGTTGCGGCCATCGAATGCGAAGGTAACTTCAGCGTTCCAGTTTTTGGGTAGAGCGCGGGCCATCTGTTTTCGGGCAAGTGAGGAGTCATCGCAGATGAGAACGCGAGTGGTCATGGGGGCTCCGTTTATTATTTCGCCTCAGTATAGCAGTGCCTGATCCGAATTCTATGCCCTGTGAACTATCTCACTCTATTGGCCCGGTTGCCTGGGATATAGTGCTTCTGCGGTCATAATAAGAATTGATTCAGAGACACAACACTATGAGACAGGATGCTTGTTGGTATGCTGTTCCTCTCACCATTTGCCTGGGTATGTCGCCTGTTGCCCTGGCAGAGTTGGAGCCTATTTCCGATCGGGAAATGAGCCAGGTGCAAGGGCAGGCAATGATGACGGTGGATCATGTGGATGGAGTGAACCACCGGTTTACCCGCGTGACACTGGGAGTGGATGCAGAAACCCGGTTGAACGCCGACGGTGTGGTGATGGGCGGGGATGATTCCGGCGCCGATCTCGACATCAAGAATTTCGCGCTCGGCCATTATGTGCGCGACGACACCCGTGTCCAGATTGACGGCAATACCTACAACGTGGACGACGTGGTCCCGTTTGAAGGTGTTGAGCCCTACCTCGAACTGGCTGAACGGGAGGGGCAACTCTCCGGTTTCCGCTTTGGCCTGAACCAGGCGCGGGGCACGCTGTCTGGCGAGATTGCCAGCTTCAGCGGCAACCTGAACCTGAAAATCAACGATGCCGACGGCAACCCGGTGGACGCCATGCTCTTCGATGACGCCGGAGTGGCCACGAACTACCGGGCAACCCAGATAGGCCTGGCGGGTGAGGACGGAACCTGCAGCCAATGTGTGCCACTGACCAATCTGTTGTCCATGGATATTGGCGTGGACAATGGCGATGACACGGTTGGCTTTACGGAGGATCTGTTCCTGGCGTTCCAGCGCGAATCCGTGGACTGGCAGAACCTGGGCGGTGCAGGCGCTATCCAGGGGCCGGAAGGCGTGTTCCTGAACCTGCCCACCAGCATGACGCTGGACATGCAGACCCTGCAAAACGGCGTTCAGCGGGAGCGCACGCATTACGTGGATCGCGGTACCGGGATGTTTTGATTACACTACCCTGCATTCAATCGATTCACGTAATGCAGGAGTTCTCTCGGTGATCCGCTCTTTCTACTGGCACGACTACGAAACCTTTGGTGTCGACCCCATACACGATCGTCCGTCCCAGTTTGCCGGTGTGCGTACCGATGCGGACCTGAACATCATCGAGGACCCTCTGATCATCTACTGCGCGCCTGCGGACGACTACGTACCGTCGCCGGAGGCCTGCCTGATAACCGGTATTACTCCGCAAAAGGCGCTGGAAAACGGCTTTCCCGAGGCGGAGTTTATCGCTCAGATCAATGAGGCTTTCAGCCAGCCTGGCACTTGCGCTGTGGGCTACAACAGCCTGCGTTTCGATGACGAAGTATCTCGCCACACCCTGTACCGCAATCTTCGCGATCCCTATGCCCGGGAATGGCAGAACGGCAATTCGCGCTGGGATATCATCGATATGGTGCGCCTGACCTACGCGCTGAGGCCTGAGGGCATCCACTGGCCAAAGAAGGAAGACGGTAGCCCCAGTTTCAAGCTGGAAGAGCTCACGGTCGCCAACGGCATCGCCCATGAAGCCGCTCACGATGCCCTGTCTGATGTGGAGGCCACCATCGCGGTGGCGAAGCTGATCAAGGAGAAGCAGCCCAAGCTGTTTGAATTTGTACTGCAAAACAAGGACAAGCACTCTGCCCGCGCCATGCTGGATACCGCCAGCATGAAACCGGTGTTCCATATTTCCGCCAAGTACCCGGCCACCCGTGGCTGCTGCGCAATGGTGGCTCCCGTTGCGGATCACCCCACCAACAAAAACCTGGTGATCGCGTACGACCTGCGCGAAGACCCCAGCGAGCTGATCCACGCCACGCCTGCGCAGATCCGTGAGCGGGTATTTACTTCCCAGGCAGAGTTAGGGGAGGGCATGAGCCGTTTTCCACTCAAAGGCGTGCAGCTGAACAAGTGCCCGGTACTGGCCCCGGCCACTATGCTGAAATCCCTGTCCGAAGAGCGGCTGGCCGAGCTGGAACTGGACGGTGACAAGCTGCGGGAGCACCTGGCCATTTTGCGCAAGGCGCCGGATCTGTCAGCCCGAATTGCCCAGGCTTTCGATCAGCCCCATGAAGGAGATCTGACGGACCCGGACGAACAGCTCTATGCCGGTGGCTTTATTGGCAAAACCGACCGCGAGAAGCTCAACTGGCTATTGCAACAGCCGGTGGAAACACTGGGCGAGCAGGAAGTACGGTTTGAGGATAGTCGCCTGGACGAAATGCTATTCCGTTATCGAGCCAGGAATTACCCCAATACGCTGATCGGTGAAGAAATGGAGCGCTGGGAAGAATTCCGCAGCCAGCGCTTGATGAACCCGAAGAAAGGTTGGCGATCTCTGGAGGCGTTTGGGCATGAACTGCAACGCCTGGCCGCCGATCCGGAGCTCACGCCGGATCGGCGGCACGTTCTGGAGGAGCTTCACCTTTACGGTGAGTCCCTGATTCCTTACGTCTAACGGCGGCGCTGAAAGTACACCGATAACCCTTGGCCCATCAAACTCTGCACTTCGCTACCCAGCGCCTCTGCCTGGATTTGTTGCTGCACAGGCTTGGTGGCCAGGCTGTGGCCGTCGGTATCCCGGGCTTTCACCAATTTCCAGTCCACTTCGTTGCTGAGCAGTGCCATCAGTTCTTTCAACTGCCCGGTGTCCTGTTCACTGAACCAACGGTCGCGGCAGCCGCCCAGTCCGTAGAAGTCGTTTTCGGCGATCAAGGACTGCCATACGGGATCCCGTTGGTTCGTCAGTACCATGCGCCGGAGCTGGCGCAGGGCGGTACGTGTGGGCTGCAGGCCGTGTTGGGCGATCAGGCGTCGGATCTGTTTGTCGCCGTCGGTCTGTTCGTTGACAGCGGTGTTCATATGGACGACAGCACCGTTGCCGGTCGCTGAACTGACCAGGGCCGCCAGAGACACGTCAGTCATGTGGGTCGAGGGCAGGCGCCCGATTTCGATCCAGTGCACCTTGTGCTCGTCGGCGACAAATTGCTGCGCGATGGACCAGGGCCAGAACACGATGTTGCTGATGCCCATCTCGCCCGAGAGTCGCGTTGCCTTGGCGACGTTGGCCAGGGATTCGTCCACGGCGATTACTTCCACGTCTTTCAGGTAGTGCGCCAGTTCCATGGCGCGCTGGCCGGACTGTGCGCCACACACCATGATCCGGAGCGTTTCCGGCAGTTGTTCGGTATTCATGCCTAGCTCTGTCGCCATCATGGTTTTCAGGCTGGTCTCGGAACGGTAGGCGAGTTTCGACCAGTTGGGCCAGGCCTGGGGAACGTCGGTTTTCTCCAGGCAAAGCTCGGCTGATTTCTCGTCGAAACTCTGTTTGATGGCCTCTTCCGAGGCGCGGTTGTAGTAGCTGGCGGCGATCATCCCCTGCATGGCAACTGGCCAGTCCACCAGGTTCCAGCGGCCAAGCTGCACTGCATACTTCTGATGGAACAGAGCACCGTACATGGCACTGACGATCAGCGAACCGATCATACCGTCCTGTTGCTCGCCCATGGCAAGTTGCGCGCAGATGCTGTCATTGATGGCAGAGGCCAGCCGCTCTTCGTCGTCTTCCGCAGTCAGGGCGTAACCGGTGCGATCAGCGTAAACCGCCAGAGCCAGCGCCAGTGGCTGGAGTTCGTCCCGCAGTTCAACGGTCTGCGCGACTTCAGCGATGACCGCCCGGCGCAGCAACGTGACCAGCTCTTCCACGGCGGGGTCCGGCATCAGGGTTTTTTCCAGTGCCAGGATCAGCAGTTCGTCTTCGCTGGCGGCGCCCAGATCGACCTGGGCATTCGGGTTTTCCAGATCGTACTGCTGGCGGATGATGGCGCCTACGAACCGGCCGATTTCCTGGTGGGGCAGGCCGTCATGACGTAGCAGGAGAATGGCATCGCGGGCCAGTTTGGTATCGGCCCGGTTTACATCCAGGTGCTCGGCGCAGGTCAGCATGCCGCTGTAGATAGACGGCCATTCCAGGCCCGTCTCCAGCAGTTTGCGGTAGTGCAGGTAAGCCACATCGAACTGACCCTGCAGCCGCTTGGCATGGGCAACCCCGCCAAAGGCGGCGGCAGATTGCCGGTCTATCTCCAGCGCTTGAATGAAATACTGCTCCGCCAGGGCCGGGCGCTCGGACTTGATTGCCCAGTAGCCCAGGTTGGTGAATTGTTGGGACTGTGCCGGGTCATGGCTCAGGCTATCGGTGAACAGGGTGTGTGCCTTATCAAGCGCGCCGTCATCCATTTCCACGCGCCCCAGCAAGCCCAGCGCGCCTGCGTTGCCGGGTTCCTGTGCCAGAACCTCATTCAGGTAGTCACGGCATTCCTGCCGCGCCTTGAAACGCTGAACCAGCGATGTCGGGCTGTTGGACTCCGCATAAGCCAGGTTTGCCTGCAACAGTAGCCGCGCAATGTGGGCTTTTTGTGCGTCTGTGGCATGGATGTTGTGTTGTGCTTGCATGGGGCTACCTCTTTGAATCTGTTACGAAACCCGATTAACCCTGCAGCAACTGAAGAACCTGCTGCGGCCTTGCGTTGGCCTGGGCCAATACCGACAAGCCAGCCTGCTGGAGCACCTGGGTGCGGGCGAGATTTGCAGACTCTGCCGCGAAATCGGCGTCCTGGATTCTGGAGCGCGCTGCGGTCAGGTTTTCGGCAGTTGTGCCAAGGTTTGCGATCGTGGTCTCGAAGCGATTCTGGATGGCACCCAAATCCGCTCGCACGCTGTTAATAGATTGCAGCGCGGAATCCATGGCGAGCAAGGCTTTGTTTGCACCCGAGATGGTTGAGATATCCACTGTGGCCACATTTTGTGTGTCATCGACATTTAGCAGTGCCTGGTTGAAGCCGATGATGTCGCCACCGCCACTGATGGTGACGTTATCCAAGGACTGTAGCGTGACCTCGCCACGATAGAGAAAATCGTTGGATGCAGTTGCGTCAGTGTCAGGTGTCTGAGTGAAACCATCCTGGAATATTGAGGTAATGCTTGAGGCAGCGCCTGCGGCTTCATTGTTTGCCGCATCCCCCTCGGTAATCGACATGGTTTCGTCAATGTCGATGTTCCTGCCATCGTCAGCGCGAAGTACCAACTCGCCAGATGTGTCGATCTCTGCGCGTATACCAGTCTTGCTGCTGAATTCATTGATGGCCGCTTCAGCATCTGCAAGAGAGATTGAATCGCCTGTGTCCAACGTGGTCTCGAGAACTTTTACGCCATTGATGTCGAGGCTGTAAGTAGCCGTGTCGCCCTCCGCTGCTGGGTCGGTGAAGGTCGCGAGAGAGTTGTTGCCAGTGCCAATGCCTGCGAAACTCTTTTCCGTTTCGGCAAGAGCGCTCACACCATCAAGAGCGCTGCCGTTAATGGAAGCTGCCTTTGCGTAGGCGCTGTCAGCCTCCTGTCCTGCAAGGGTGCCCGCAAAGCGGGTTGAATCGGCTACCACTGTTCCGTTAATGATGACAGATGTTCCCGTGGCTGCGCTGCTCACGCCGCTGAAGTCAGTAATACCGGTTTGGGCGGCACCATTAGTTCCGCCTGTGGCCGTACCCAGTGTCTCTGCGCCGGTGCGAGCGATCTGACCGGCCACATCGACAACTGAACCAATCTGGTTGGCCTTGGTGCCATCAATGGATACGCCTATCGTCTGGTTAGCGTTAGCGCCTACCTGGAACTGCTGAGTGGTATAGCTGCCATCCAGAATGCGCAATCCGTTGAACTCGGTTTCCGAGGCAATACGGTCAATCTCTTCAATCAGCTGAGACACCTCCGCTTGGAGTGCCTTCCTGTCCGAGCCAGAGTTCGTGGCGTTGGCAGACTGAACCGCAAGCTCACGAATTCGTTGCAGTGCGTTGGCGGCTTCACCCAAAGCACCTTCTGCGACCTGGGACAGGGAAATACCGTCGTTGGCGTTTCGGATCGCCTGATTGAGCCCTTTGATCTGACTTGTAAAGCGCTCGGAGATTGCCAGGCCAGCCGCATCGTCTTTCGCAGAATTGATCCGTAGACCAGAAGACAGTCTTTGAAGTGTGGTGTCAGCCGAACGCTGTGAGGTGTTCAAGTTACGTTGGGCGTTCAGTGAAGCTACGTTGGTATTGATTACTTGTGGCATTTCTTTTCTCCCTGCTCCCAGGTGCCGGTGGCCAGACGCCATGATGCTTGAACGCGTGGTCGGCAAAATATCGTTTGATTACCGTTTGGAGGGATTAAAGCGAACACTGTGCCAGTTTTCTGAAAGTTCCGTTAAGGTGCTGATAATTATTGCTATATAGTCATTACTGTAAATATGCTTTGGTAGCTTTTTGCCATGAAAATGGCGGCCATAACGGAAAGTCATTGCCGCTCTTACAATCTTTTACAAAGTTTTTTTGGTTTTTTCTCAAGGAAGGAATCGAGGTGCCGTTAAGCATTGCAACAGGGCGGTGCTGCCAACAAACGATTAGGCGCCGGACCTTTTTCACAAAGAAACGACATTAGTCGAAAAGGGGAAGCATTATGGCTCTCGGAATTAACACCAACGTTGCATCACTGTCTGCTCAAAACCAGCTGAGCAATTCCCAAAAACTGAACGATCAGGCTCTTGAACGCCTCTCCTCTGGTCTGCGGATCAATTCTGCGAAGGACGATGCGGCTGGCCTGGCAATCTCCGAGCGCTTTACAAGTCAGATCAACGGCCTGAATCAGGCTGCCCGAAACGCCAACGACGGTATTTCATTGGCCCAGACCGCCGAGGGTGCGCTTGAGGAGACCAGTAATATTCTTCAGCGTATTCGTGAGCTGGCAGTTCAATCTTCGAATGCCACCAACTCTGCGTCAGATCGTGAGGCTTTGCAGCAGGAAGTCAGCCAGTTGCTCAACGAAGTAGATCGTGTTGCTTCAACCACCCAATTTAACGGTTTGAACCTTCTTGACGGTACATTCTCAGCTCAGAATTTCCAGGTTGGTGCCAACGCAAATCAGACTATTAGTGTCTCCGTTGCGGGAGTAAAAACTAGCCAGCTCGGCGCGTCTGTTAATGATTCTGGTGCTAGGGCTGAGACGGTAACGGGGGACACCACTGGTGCAACTAACGCAACCAGAACAATCAGTGATGGTGCAGATGCTTTTGCTGCTACCCGGAGCTTAACTGGGGCAGTAACTGCTAACGCCGCATCAGACATTTCAATCAACGATGTTTCCATCGATTCCTCAACAGCATTTGCAATTGCTGGTGACTCATATCGTGGCGGCGACAGCGCTACTGCAAAGGCTGCCGCAATTAATGCTGCCTCTGGCCAAACTGGCGTTTCTGCCCAAGCTGACAACACGATTACTTTCGGTAACAATGCCGGAGTGGCAGGGGTTGATGATTTCCTGAACTTTTCCGCAGGTACTACATTTGACGCTGCGGGCTCTTACGCGCTGCAGATCAACGGTGAAACTGTTTTGTCTCAAACGTTCGCCAATGGGTCGAATACCGCAGATGCTAACATTTCTCTGAATGATGCCATTGCTTCAATCAATGCTTCCTCAGATAAAACAGGCGTTACCGCTCGGAAAGAAGGTGACCAGTTGGTGCTGCAGGCACAGGATGGGCGGAACATTGAAATCAATGAAACTGCGTCGTTCGATGGTGCTGCTGCAACATCTATGGAAACAGTTTTTTCAACTACCAGCGATACAGTTGACGCGGGTGCAACAGCGATTAATGCAACGGACACATTCCGCGGCAATGTCACTCTTTCATCAAACGATAGTGTTACGCTTGCTGGCACAGTCGCTGATCTCGGTTTTGACTCTACAAGCCAATCCAACATTGCGGCGAGTGGCAGCCTGGAAGGTTTGACGATTGAGACGGTTGATGGCGCAAGTTCCGCAATTAGTCGAGTCGATGCAGCACTGAACACCATCAACGACAATCGCGCCCAACTAGGTGCTGTGCAGAACCGCTTCGAGTCTACCATCTCAAACATTCAGACTACTTCTGAAAATCTTTCGGCTGCTCGTGGTCGGATTTTGGACGCGGACTTCGCGGCAGAAACTGCCAAGCTGTCCAAGTCTCAGGTATTGCAGCAGGCTGGTATTTCAGTTCTGGCACAGGCTAACGCCCGCCCTCAGCAGGTTCTGTCCCTCCTGCAGTAAAGGGGGAGCGGTAACATCCGGAGCCTTCGGGCTCCGGTTTTACGCCGTTTAAGGATAGTGAGGTGAGCTATGAATGACGTTAACCTGAATGGCCCGGATCTGAAGCAGGTTCGAATCAGTGAGCAAGCGCCTGCACGGGCAATTTCGTCATCTCAGGCCGAGGCCAGGAATGACTCCGACCTAGCTGCTCCATCAAAAGGAAAGGGTACTGACAGTCTCGCTGTTTCTCAGGCTCAGGAGGTTTCCAAAGCTGAAAGGCTTCAAAACCGGAGCGAGAGCCCAAGAGGGGAGCTGGATGCTGCGGTGTCGCAACTGAATGACTTCGTACAGAACGTGCAGAGAGATCTGCAGTTTGAAGTTGATAACGAGCGCGGTGCAACGATTGTCCGCGTGGTGGATCAGCAGACCCAGGAAGTGATTCGGCAGATTCCCGATGAACTAGCTTTGAGGTTGGCAGAAAAATTGCAGCAGGATGAACCGCTGACGCTCCTCAACATCGAAGTGTAAAAGCCCAGGCTTAAGCGCTAGAGTTGAAAGCGTGTATTCGGCACCGCCTTACCTGATGGTTCGGAGGTGTTTTGCGTTAAGTTGGACGCACACTCTGTTACAAAAATGGCCAAGTTTGAGGCAAAGTTTTGCCGCTTTCGGCCGTTAAGCTCTTAAATGAAGAGAGCGCCTTCCTGAGGAGGCAATGTTATGGCTATATCATCGCTAGGTATTGGGTCAGGAGTTCTGAGTTCAGACCTCGTCGATCAGCTCGTGTCTGCCGAGCGCAAGCCCACGGAAAGCCGGCTGGAATTTAAGACTCAGCGTACCGAAGCGCTCTTGTCCGCCTACGGCACATTGCGCAGTGCTATCACTGAATTACGGTTGCCAATGCGGCAGCTGAGCGCTCCCGATAACATGACGGCGTTCTCCGCAAGTTCTTCCAATGAAGACGTTGCAGTAACACTGGATGATAGTAAGGCCAGCCGTGGCTCTTACACGGTCCAGGTAGATAGCCTCGCCCAGGCACAGTCGCTGGCTTCCGGCACCTTTGCAGATAAAGACACCACTGGAATTGGTACGGGGTCTCTTACGTTGCAAGTTGGTGACGAATCCAAAGTTCTGACCATTGATGGAACCAACAACACCCTTCAAGGTCTGGCCAATGAGATTAACGATGCCAGCATAGGTGTAACGGCAGGTGTTATCGACACCGGCTCCGGCTTTCGCCTGGTGATGTCTGCTGAGGAAACCGGTATCGCTAATGCAGTGTCGATTATCGCAACCGACGATGATGGCAATAATACCGATGCCGTTGGACTGTCACAATTTGTATTCGACGGAACAACCAATAATTTGACGGAGACCATCGCGGCGAAGGATGCGGTGGTACAAGTCAATGGCATTCAGATTACCCGCGCGACCAACAACATTGAAAATGTCATTGATGGTCTGAGCTTCGAGCTGAAGACCGAAGGCGTGACTTCAAGCGTCAAGGTCGAGCAGGATTTCGGGGCCGTTGCCGACCGGGTGCAAGGTTTTGTTGATAAATTCAATGGCCTGCAGTCGGTGATCAAGGGACTTTCAGGGTTCAATGCCGAGACTGGCCAGGGCGCATTGTTAACTGGCGACAGTACCGTTCGTGGCATCCAGAATCAGCTCCGGAATGTCCTCACCCGGGTTGTACCTGGTCTTGAAAACGCTTCAGTCCGTAGTTTGGCCGATGCTGGCATTACCACAAATTTTGAAACCGGCAATCTGGAGCTTGATCGTACCAAGCTTGAAGAGCAGCTTAAGAACAATCCAGATGATGTGACCGCCCTTTTTGCTGAACAGGGGCGGGCTTCAGACGCTCAGGTTGAGTTTGTTCGAAGCGGGATTAGCACAGAGCCCGGCACGTACGGCATTAACGTTACCCAGGCGGCCACCAGGGGTTCAGTTTCGGGCAACGCGGCGCTGGCGGACAATGTCACCATCGATGACACAAATGATGAACTCACGTTGTTGGTTGACGAAGAGACCAGCGTGTCATTGAAGCTAGCTGCCGGTACTTATGCGACCGCGCAAGATTTGGTGGATCAGGTTCAGAGCCAGATCAACGCAAGCTCTGCTCTGAGTGCGGCGGGTGGTTCTGTTCAGGTGTCACTGAACGGAAGCGGGCAGCTTACATTTACCTCCAGCAAGTACGGTAGTGAATCGAACGTAAATGTCACTTCAGTTGAAAATGGTGCTGCCCTCGGTTTGGCGGTAGCTACGGGAACCGCTGGGGTGGATATAGAAGGGACCATTGATGGTCGTGTCGCCGAAGGTGACGGACAGATTTTGTTCCTTGGTAGTGGGAACGGAAATGCTTCCGGCCTCCAGGTGAAAATTACCGGCGACCAGATCGGTAGTCGGGGTAACATACAGTTTATTGAGGGTATCGCAGAGCGGACTGTTGAGCTGGTAACCAACATTGTTGGTGCGGATGGTGCGCTAGAATCCCGGACTGAAGGTTTGAATAAGGAGCTTGAGCGAATTCAGGCTGAGCAGGTAAAGCTGAATGAGCGTATCGCTTCTTATCGCGAGCGTTTGGTGTCCCAATTCAGCGCTGCTGATTCTCTGATCTCCCAGCTCAACAGTACTCGGGAGTATGTAAGCCAGCAGCTCGCTGCGCTCGCTCCTCAGAACAACCGTGATAACTGATCCGGTAAGACCGAAACCTGAAGCAAGAGGCAAACTATGAACGGTTTACAGGCATATCAGCGCGTAAACACCCAAACCAGCATCACCGACGCGGACCCACACAAGCTGATCCAGTTGCTCTATAACGGAGCCCTGGAACGCATTAACATGGCCAAGGCCAGAATGCAGGTGAAGGATTTTGAGGGCAAAGGCCGGCTGATTTCCAAAGCGATTGAAATCATCGGTGGTCTCCGTGGCTTCCTGGATTTCGAGAAGGGTGGTGATCTGGCGGCGCGCCTGGAATCAATCTATGATTACATGGAGCGCACGTTATTTGAGGCCAACGCCCAAAACAACATAGCCAAGCTCGATGAAGTAGCTGACCTACTGCGTTCGATTAAAGACGGCTGGGACGGTATTCGCGAAGAAGCGACCTCTCTGCAGCAAAAGGCGGTGTGAACACGAGATCTTCTATTGAGAATCATAGGATGGTTGCTGATTGCTGTGTCATCGATGCCCTTGTCAGCGGCATCTGCGGCTGAGAGTGGGCACTCTCTGTCGCCTGGCGAAGCAGTTATCTTTTCCTTACCGGATGTTTGGCCCTGGGCCTACGAAGACGATGATGGAAAGTTCAGAGGCGGCCTCTTTGAAGTCGCCCACCGGCTTTCCGAAATCTCCGGAGTGCCAGTCTCACCCCAGCTAAGACCTCTGCGTCGTGCGATTGTTGAACTTCGCTCAGGCCATGCGAATTTCACCATCTTGTTTCAGAGTCCCGAACTGGACAACGAAGCCATCAATGTGGCCACAATCACACGTGTCAATATATTGCTGGCCGCGATGGCGGATACGGCCTACCCACTCACGCTTGCGGATTTGAAAGGCATGAAAGTGGCCTATATTCGGGGCACGTATCTTGGCGATGCGTTTGAGCGAGACACGAACGTTGCAAAAGTGCCGGTGAACGCGATCCGCCAGGCGGTTGAGCTGCTTTCGATGGGAAGAATTTCTGCCATACTGGCCAGCGAACACAACCTCCGGCAAACCTTGTCAGAGGAGGGGCTGAGCCCGAGTATGTTGAGGTACACGGTGCATGTTCCCGAACAAGTGGGCGCGCTCTATATGTCCCGGGTTTCAAGCTTGCCGGACGTGGCCCTTAAGTTTAAGGCCGCCATTGCGACAATGAACGCGGACGGAGAGCTCAACAGAATTTTCTATGGCGAAGCTCGCAGTGCTTCGCAGAACGACCTTGCCCGCCCCACCCAATAGCCATTCCCCCCGCTGTCCCGTACAATACGCCCCTTATTTTTGATACATCCATTCTGTTCAGTCTGGAGCAAGGGCATGTCTGATATTAAAAAGGTGGTTCTGGCCTATTCCGGTGGCCTGGATACCTCGGTAATCGTTCGCTGGTTGCAGGATACCTATGAGTGTGAGGTGGTGACGTTCACCGCTGACATCGGCCAGGGCGAGGAAGTGGAACCGGCGCGCGAGAAAGCGAAAGCGCTGGGCGTAAAGGAAATCTACATCGAGGACCTGCGCGAGGAATTCGTTCGTGACTACGTGTTCCCGATGTTCCGCGCCAACACTATCTACGAAGGGGAGTATCTGCTGGGTACCTCCATCGCACGTCCGCTGATTTCTCGTCGTTTGATCGAGATTGCCAACGAGACCGGCGCGGATGCCATTTCCCACGGTGCTACCGGCAAGGGCAACGATCAGGTCCGTTTTGAGCTGGGCGCTTATGCGCTGAAGCCGGGTGTGAAGGTGATTGCACCCTGGCGAGAGTGGGATCTGAATTCCCGTGAGAAGTTGTTGGCCTACTGCGATGAGCGCAACATTCCGGTGGAAAAGAAGAAGGGCAAGAGCCCGTACTCCATGGACGCCAACTTGCTGCATATCTCTTACGAAGGCATCAACCTGGAAGATCCCTGGGCGGAAGCCGAGGAAGATATGTGGCGTTGGAGTGTGTCTCCGGAAGCGGCTCCTGACACGCCTTCCTACATCGAAGTGACTTATCAGAAAGGCGATATCGTTGCGATTGATGGCCAGGCCATGAAGCCTCACGAGGTGCTCGAGCACCTGAACAGGGTAGCGGGCGAGAACGGTATTGGCCGCCTCGACATTGTTGAGAATCGATATGTGGGCATGAAGTCTCGCGGTTGTTACGAAACCCCGGGCGGCACCATCATGCTGCGCGCCCACCGTGCGATTGAGTCCATCACCCTGGACCGCGAAGTGGCGCACCTGAAGGACAGCATCATGCCGCGTTACGCGGAGGTGATTTACAACGGTTACTGGTGGTCGCCGGAGCGGGAAGCCCTGCAGGCGTTGATCGACCAGACCCAGACCTATGTAAACGGTACCGTGCGCCTGAAGCTCTACAAAGGCAATGTGGATGTGGTTGGCCGCAAGTCGGACGATTCTCTGTTTGATGAGAAGATTGCGACCTTTGAGGAAGACCAGGGCGCCTACGATCAGAAGGATGCAGAAGGCTTTATCAAGCTGAATGCGCTTCGGTTGCGGATTGCGGCTGGCAAGGGCCGCAAGCTTTAACTGGCCTCCCGTGACGCCCGGAACTCTCCGGGCGTCTTCCCCGTTTCTGCTTTGAACTTTCTGTGAAATGACGTTGTTTCGCTGTATCCCAGTCTGAGCGCAATTTCGGGAATCCCCAAGTCGCTGTTGGTCAGAAAATCCTCGGCCATTGCCTGTCTCACTTCGTCCAGCAACTGCTGATACGAAACACCTTCCTGGCTAAGTTTTCGCTGCAACGTTCGGCTGGTCATGCCCAGATGGTCCGCGACCATGTCCTGGCGCGTGATGCCGTGCATCAATTGCTTGCGGATGCTGTGTTTTACCCGGTTGGTGAGGGCTGTGTCGGTGTCCAGGGTGGCCAGTTGGCTGAGGGCGTGGGCTTCCAGGGTTTTGCGCAATAGGGGGTCAGGCTGGCGTAAGGGGATGCTCAGTAGGTCCTTGTGCAGAACAATGGCGTCTTCTACGGAACGAAAACGGACCGGGCAGCCCCAGCGTTCAGTGTAGGCGCTTTCCAGGTCGGGGCCGGGTGAAGGGTGTTCCAGGTGGACTTCCACCGGTGAGGCGGTGTTGTTGTCAGCCAACCAGCGGGCGTAGTTGATCCAGGAGGCGAAGACGTTGTCCACCATATGGGGGCGGGCGACCGGGTCGGTGTAGTTGCAGGACCAGATCAGTTTGATGTGATCGCCGCTACCTGCAATCTGCGTGGTGCCCATGTCGCCGACCAGTTTCTCGAACGGGGCAATGCGTGCCACGGCCTCACCCAACGTGGCGGAGCTCATGGTGATATATCCAAGAACACTGTAGGACCCCGGTTGTACGAAGTCGCCTGTTTCCAGGCCGAGGATGGGGTTGCGGCTTTCCTCGCAAACAAGCCGTATGAACGCCTGGAACTGTTCGCCGTTTATGCGCTCGTCGTCGGTTTGAAGAACCGATGAATCAAGCCCTGCTTTGGTGAACAGTGCAGAGGTATCCAGGCCCTGTGCATCAGCGGCGCGAACGTATTGTCTGAGGGCTGCTACGGAGGCGGTTCCGAGGGTTTTCATGGTTACGGCAACGTCTTGGGGTTATTGTTGCCATCAGTATAACGGAAGCTGAAAAGAAAAAAGCCAGCTAAGAAGCTGGCTTAAAAACAAGGAAAGAACGAAAGTGCCTGAAAAATTCGTTACTTCTGTGGACTTTCCCCATTTGGCGGCGGAGGTACTACACGGCTCCTCCGCCATGGGGGATACTGCTTAAATCCACAATTGCAGAATAGGGCTTTCGCTGATGGAAGTCTGTTTGTGATGTGTGTCGCAGTGTTACGTAGCGTAATCCGACACTCCACGTCAGGTTTTCTCCAGCTCCGGTCTCGTCTCGGTAAACCGCCGGGTCTCATACGCATCCACCAGGCCCTGAACCGCCGCACGCTCCATCTCCTGGACCGAGGGGGTGCCGTTTTGGGCATCCGCACTGCAAAGCACCATCCCCGCTTCAACGGAAATATAACCGGCAGTGGTCTTCAGGGCTTTATGGTTGATGCCGTCAAATACGCGGCGAAAGGCTGTTGTGGAGCAATGGTCGCTGTTTGGGAAGTGGGCAATGATTGCGTACTGGTTGTCGCCCACGCGGCACAGGGAATCCATGGGCCGGATCAGATTGCTCAGGCGTCGGGCGATGCCAACGGCCAAATCACTCATCACCGAGGGCGCATGCTTGCGCTTGAGTTCCTGCCAGTTACGGATGCCACACAGCACATAGGAAGAGGCGCCACCACGGGACTCTGCCTGCCGCAGGCATTTACCCAGCTTGTTCCGGGCATAGCGGTTATTGCAGAGACCTGTTTCAAGGTCAATGATGTTGCTGCTTTCCAGTTCGCGGTTGTTCTCGATCAACAGGGAATTAGCACGCAGGAGGGTGTTCTGGCGATCCGCCATGCGGTCGGCTGCGAAAATCCGTGGAATCAGCTGTTTGGTCATGTCCGACTTATAGATGAAGTCGTCGACGCCCCGGTCGAATGCTTCTGACAGCGCCTCCACACTCTCCCGGGCGGTGAGCAGGATCACGTAGGTATAGTGGTTGTTCTGCTCATCCTGCTGGCGAACCTGATCGGTCAGTTCCAGCCCGTCCATCTCCGGCATCAGCCAGTCGGCAATCAACACACTGACCGGGCGCTGGTCGATAAATTCAAGCGCGGCAGGGGCATTGTTGGCGATTCGTACGTCGCGGTATCCTGCATTACGGAGGGTTCGGCCCACGACCATGCTGCTGAATTTGGCATCGTCTACTACGAGGATGGGAAGATCAAGATTCGGCATTGTTATCTACTACTCACCAGTCCATTGTCAGATGCGGTGCCGGCCCGGTCTTGGTATGCTTTGGCACCTTGCGCAATCAGAAGGGCACCAGTATAGCGTTTTGTGCGTGCCCTGACGTGGATAATTGTAAAAAGTGAGAACACATCATGCCCTCTTTTGACATTGTTTCTGAAATCGACATGCACGAAGTGACCAACGCCGTGGACCAGGCCAAGCGCGAGCTGGGCAATCGCTGGGACTTCAAGAACGTGGACGCGGACATCGAACTGGACGACAAAGGCATCACCGTCAGTGCTGAGCAGGAATTCCAGTTGGAGCAGTTAATGGACATGCTGCGAATGGCCTTCGCCAAGCGCAATATCGATTCCCGGGCGCTGTCTGAAGACGGCGAGAGCAAAGCCGGCAAGCTGGTCAAACAGCACCTGCAATTGAAGCAGGGGATCGAAACCGACATGGCCAAGAAAATCGTCAAAATGATCAAGGACGGCAAGCTCAAAGTACAGGCCAGCATTGAAGGTGACAAGGTTCGGGTAAAAGGGAAAAAGCGTGACGACCTGCAGACAGCCATCGCCCTGCTGAAGGAAGCGGAACTGGATATCCCATTGCAGTTCAACAATTTCCGCGACTGAACCGGGAGCAATACCATCTTATCCGGCAACACCCTGGCACTGCTCAAGGAAACCCTCCACACCTACACGCGCTGGCAGGTTGTCGCGCTGTTGTTTCTCGGTTTTTCAGCCGGCCTGCCATTTCTGCTGGTGTTTTCCACGCTGAACGCAAGGTTGGCGGACGTAGGAGTGGAAACGGCCACCATCGGTTTTTTCAGTTGGTTGGGCATAACCTATTCCATCAAGGTGTTCTGGGCACCGGTGGTGGACCGGTTGAAATTGCCGCTTCTCGACAGGCTGCTGGGCAAGCGCCGGAGTTGGATATTATTGGCCCAGGCGGGCATCGCAACGGGCCTGTACCTTATGGCCCACGTGGACGCCACAGTGGCACCGGAAATGATGGCATTCTGCGGTTTACTGGTGGCTTTTTCGTCGGCCACCCAGGACGTGGCGATTGATGCCTACCGGATCGAAATCGCAGAAGAGCGCCTGCAGGCCGCGCTGGCGGCTACCTATATCTTCGGCTACCGGCTGGCTTTGCTGGTCGCCGGGGCCGGGGCCTTGTATCTTGCGGAATTCTGGTCCTGGCAGGTGTCTTACGAAGTCATGGCGCTACTTGTTGGCGTAGGCATGGCGACGGTGCTCATCGTGCGGGAGCCCAGCGTCAATCATTATGCAGCCGCACAGGACATCGCCGACAAAATTGAGCACGAAGCGAGCAAACGAACCCACCTAAACCCTCGCCTGGCTCGGTTCATCGGATGGTTCTACGCCGCAATTGCAGGGCCTTTCCTGGATTTCTTCCGACGCTATAAAGAGCTCGCCATCATGATCCTGGTGATGGTCGCAGTGTATCGCATCTCCGACATCGCCATGGGGGTAATGGCCAACCCTTTCTACCTGGATTTCATGGGCTTCTCCAAAACCCAGGTGGCCGACGTCACCAAAATCTTCGGCTTCTTCATGACCATCGCCGGTTCGCTGGTGGGCGGCGTTCTCGTAGTAAGGTACGGCGTGCGTCGCATCCTGCTGGCCGGCGCCATCATGACCGCAGCCACCAACCTGCTATTCGTAGTGCTGGCGCAATATCCGCCCAATATTGTCACATTGGCGCTGGTGGTCAGCGCCGACAACCTCAGTGGCGGTATCGCGAACGTTGCCCTCATTGCCTGGCTGTCCAGCATGACCAGCGCGGCCTTCACCGCCACCCAATACGCCCTGTTCAGCTCCCTGATGACACTGCCCGGAAAATTCATCGGTGGCTTCTCCGGCATCGTCGTTGCCGGATTCGGTTACGCGGAATTTTTCCTGGTCGCCGGCATAATGGGGGTTCCCGCCATACTGCTGGCCATATACCTGATGCGCAAAGGCGAGCGTCTGGACGCCCTGGCACCGCGAAACGAAGCTGCTGAGTCGTCATGACCGAACCCACCAAAGACCAGAAAATCTGGCAGGTTGTCGCCGCTATCCCTGCTGGCCAAGTAGCCAGCTACGGCCAGATCGCAGATATGGCCGGCCTGGGCCGGCAGGCCAGGTATATCGGTAAAGCTTTGGGGAAGCTTCCAGAGGGGCACTCCATCCCTTGGTATCGAGTGATCAGAAGCAACGGACAAATTGCGTTTCCCATCGGCAGCGAGGCGTTTGAAACGCAAGCCCAAAGCTTGCGGGAGGAAGGAGTCGTTGTGGTAGATGGACGAATATCAATGAAGCAGTTCGGCTGGCGTCCGTAGATTTTTTGTGTGGATACACATCGGAGTTAAGTCGGGCAGGGGGTGGTGCTGAATTTTTCTGCCAGAAAAAGATGTCCGAGCAAAGCGAGTTCTTTTTCAAAGAAAAATTCAGCACCACCCCCTAGCCAGCCCCCAACCCCCTCAGGCTAGGGAACAGGGGGGAGGCAAAGCTCAAACCCTAGAGCCGCAAAGCCCCATCAACCTCAATCATCCGCCCCGACATATAATCATTCTCAAAAATAAACGCCGCCGCAGACGCAATCTCCTCTGGCTTACCCATACGCTTCAGCGGAATACCCGCCGTCATCTTCTCAAGGGCTTCCGGTTTCATCGAGGCCGTCATCTCAGTCTCGATAAAGCCAGGCGCAATCCCCATGCACCGAATACCATAGCGAGCAAGCTCCTTGGCCCAAACCGGCACCAGGGCGGAAACACCGGCCTTGGCAGCGGAATAGTTACTCTGGCCCATATTTCCAGCGCGGGAAATCGACGCAATGTTAATGATCACACCCTGATCGCCGTTCCTGATCATCTGTGTTGACGCCTCGCGGCCACACAGGAAAACCCCGGTCAGGTTCACATCGATCACCGACTGCCACTGAGACAGCTCCATCCGCTTCTCCACCTGGCCGTCCTTCACCTTCACCATCAGCCCATCACGCAAAATACCGGCGTTATTAATCAACCCGTTAAGCTGGCCGAAATCGGACACGATGGCCTCAAACGTCCTCTCGACATCTTCTTCCTTGGCAACGTTGCAAACATAGATCCTGGCGTCTCCACCGGCTTTTTTACAGGCAACTGCGGCTTCCTCCAGTTTCTCTGGCATCAGGTCAATCAGCGCCAGGCGCGCGCCTTTTGCGGCCAGGTACTCAGCCATGGCTCGGCCCAATCCCTGGCCGCCACCGGTAATCGCAATCACGGAATCTTGAAGTTTCATGTTTTGCCCTAAAGTAAATCATTAGCGGAAGCGGCGAGTATATCAGAGGTTTTTACGGTCGCAGCAACCAGACTACTGTTCACTCCGGGAGGCTCATTTGGGCATTTTTCTGTTTCTATTCATTGTTATGCCCATCGTCGAAATGACGATTCTGATCAAAGTCGGCACCATGATTGGCGCCCTGAACACCATAGGCCTCGTTCTCTTGACGGCCATCATTGGTGCCGCCCTGCTGCGGCAACAGGGGTTGGCAATCCTGCTGAAGGCCAATCAGCGCCTCAATAGTGGGGAGCTGCCGGCCAAGGAAGTGGCGGAAGGCCTGATCCTGGCCGTAGGCGGTGCCCTGCTACTGACACCGGGGTTCGTCACTGACACCGTCGGTTTCCTTTGTCTGATTCCGGGTACCCGCCACTGGTTCGCTGCCCAGGCCCTGAAACGGATGGTGGTGGCCGGCCAATCCGGCGGTTTCACATTTACCGCAGGCCAGCAGAGGCCTTTCCAGGGGCAGGGACCCTTTGGGGGGAGCGAAGGGCCGTTCGGGCGTCAAAATCCTTTCGACAGGAACGATGACATTATTGAAGGGGAATACCGCGACGAAACCGAGCGGGACTACGATCGCCTGAACCGGAACACCGATGGCCGAGCGGGTAGTGATCAGAAGGATGATCGACCGAAAAAAAACTGAAAAATTTTTTCGGCGAAGTGTTGAAAACGCATCGGCCACCCCCACATAGGATTCACAAGTTCGCTGCGGGCTAATAACCGCTGTAAAACAGTTGGTTAAAGGCTCCGGCTTTTAACGCAACCATCATTGCCAAACCTAACCTGACATTGGAGATATCGAGCAATGAACATTCGTCCGCTACACGATCGTGTTGTCGTGCGCCGTAAGGAAGAAGAAGAGAAAACAGCTGGTGGCATCGTGCTGCCGGGTAATGCCAAAGAGAAGCCGTCCCAGGGCGAAGTTATCGCCGTAGGAAATGGCCGTATTCTCGACAATGGCGAAACCCGTGCGCTGGCGGTAAAGGTGGGTGACACCGTGGTCTTTGGCCAGTACGCCGGTAACACCGTTAAGGTTGACGGTGAAGACCTGCTCATCATGAGCGAAAACGACATTTTCGGCGTTCTCGAGTAAGCGCTCGGTTACGCAGCAATCCGATTGAACGATTGAATTGGGTTTAACGAACAGGAATAGATGACATGGCAGCAAAAGACGTTAGATTCGGTGACAGCGCCCGTAAACGCATGGTTCAGGGTGTCAACATCCTGGCGGACGCAGTTAAGGTAACCTTGGGCCCGAAAGGCCGTAACGTGGTTCTGGACAAGTCCTTTGGCGCACCGACCGTTACCAAGGACGGCGTATCCGTCGCCAAGGAAATCGAGCTGAAAGACAAGTTCGAGAACATGGGTGCCCAGATGGTCAAGGAAGTTGCTTCCCAGGCCAACGATACCGCCGGTGACGGCACCACCACTGCGACCGTTCTGGCACAGGCCATTGTTCGTGAGGGCATCAAGGCCGTTACTGCCGGCATGAACCCGATGGACCTCAAACGTGGCATCGACAAGGCGACAATCGCAGCAGTACAGGCCATCCGTGACCTGTCCAAGCCCTGTGACGACAGCCGCAACATTGCCCAGGTAGGCACGATCTCCGCCAACGGCGACGAGACCATCGGCCAGCTCATCGCAGACGCGATGGAGAAAGTGGGTAAGGAAGGCGTAATCACCGTTGAGGAAGGCCGTGGCCTGGAAGACGAGCTGGACGTAGTGGAAGGCATGCAGTTTGACCGTGGCTTCCTGTCTCCGTACTTCATCAACAACCAGGAAAACATGTCCACCGAACTGGATGACCCGTACATCCTGCTGGTTGACAAGAAGATCTCCAACATCCGTGAGCTTCTGCCCGTTCTGGAATCTGTGGCCAAGGCTGGTAAGCCTTTGCAGATTATTGCTGAAGACATCGAAGGTGAAGCGTTGGCGACCCTGGTCGTGAACAATATGCGCGGCATTGTGAAAGTAAATGCTGTAAAAGCACCCGGCTTCGGTGACCGCCGCAAGGAAATGCTGCAGGACATCGCTATTCTGACTGGCGGCACTGTTATTTCCGAAGAAGTCGGCCTGTCTCTGGAAAACACCACCATTGATGACCTGGGTACTGCCAAGCGTGTCAACGTCACCAAGGAAAACACCACCATTATTGGCGGTGCTGGTGCTCAGGGTGATATCGAAGCCCGCGTTGAGCAGATCCGTAAGCAGATTGAAGACAGCTCTTCCGACTACGACAAGGAAAAGCTCCAGGAGCGCGTGGCCAAGCTGGCTGGCGGTGTAGCCGTCATCAAGGTTGGCGCCGGTTCTGAAGTGGAAATGAAAGAGAAGAAGGCCCGCGTTGAAGACGCTCTGCACTCCACCCGCGCTGCGGTTGAAGAGGGCATTGTGCCGGGCGGCGGTGTCACCCTGATTCGCGCCATCGCGGCCCTGGACAAGGTTGACGCCATCAACGAAGAGCAAAAGGCGGGCGTTAACATCCTGCGCCGTGCCATGGAAGCTCCGCTGCGCCAGATCGTGACCAACGCCGGTGGTGAAGCCTCCGTTGTTGTGAACAAGATCATGGAAGGCGAAGGTGCCTATGGCTATAACGCCTCTACCGAAGCGTTCGGTGACATGCTGGAAATGGGTATCCTTGACCCGGCCAAAGTGACCCGTTCCGCGCTGCAGGCAGCCGCTTCCGTGGCTTCCCTGATCATCACCACTGAGGCGATGATTGCGGACGAGCCGGAAGAAGAAGGCGCCGGCGGCGGTATGCCGGACATGGGTGGCATGGGCGGAATGGGAGGCATGGGCGGCATGATGTAATGCCGACCGGACCCGGACCAATTCTCAGTTGTTGAGAAATGGCCCCATAAACCCGGAAAACCCCGCATTGGTTCACACCGATGCGGGGTTTTTTGTTTTTTTGTCATGAACTTGCGAAATGGCTTTGCTAGACTCGGCAACCGGCCATTTATCTTTGTGACACTGTATGAGCGAAACCCCAGCAAAAGCCTTTCTCAGACCCGGCAAAGTGTTCCTACTGACCTTGGCCGGTGTGCTGGTTTATCTGGTGGCGCTGGTGGTTCTCGTACCGGCCGGATGGCTTTGGCATCAGGCGTCTGCCTATGTTGCGCTTCCGCCGGAAGTCCAGGTCAGTCAGGTGTCTGGCAGGGTCTGGTCAGGCGCTGCCGGCGTGGTGGTCGCCGGTTATCCTGTGAGGCTTGAGTGGCGGCTGGGCATGCCGTCCGTTTCTGGATTATCGTTACCCGTCGATTTTTCAGTGTCGTCGTCACAGTCTTCCGTGGATGGCAATGTTAGTCTCGGATGGCAGGGGGCAGGCACCCTCAACGCCAGTGGCCATCTGGCAGTCGCTGAATTTGAGGACCTGATCCGACGCAGCGGTGGAGCCGTCATCGAAGGTGACGTCACCATTGATCGATTGGTGTTGTCGTGGCAGGACAACCGCGTGACCCAGGCCGACGGCGTTGGCCGCTGGGCAGGAGGCCAGGTTACCTGGCCCATGGGGAATAATATTGGCCAGGCAGATTTCCCGCCCATGCTGGCGACGATGGACAGTACGGCCGATGGCGTTGCGCTGGTCATCTCGGAGCAGGGCGGCGATGTCCCCGCGGCGGATGCCGAGATTCGCTGGAACGGTATGATGGAGTTGCGAGTCTATAAGCGCATGATCGACCTGGCCGACCAACCCTGGCCAGATTCTGCTAACCCCAGTGATGTCGTCTTCAGGGTCAAGCAGCCCTTGATTCCGGGAGGTGCTCTGTGACAGCAATGGCGGCTGTTATCGGTAGCCGGCGACTGCCCCGGTTGCTGGCCAATTTGTTACTGGCGGGCCTCGTGGTTTATGTTGCCCTGGTACTGGCGCAGACAACCTGGCTCATCGCCTGGGATGACCGCCCGGTGGCCATGGCACCCGCCTCTGACAGCCGCGCGAGCGCTTCAGGTGGCGGCCGATTACAGCCACTGGCGGCCCATCAGGTGTTTGGCAGGGCGGAAGAACAAACCCGTGTCGCAGAAGTGGTACGCCGGTCGGCACCGGAAACCAGGCTCAACCTCAGGCTTGAAGGTGTGCTGGTGGCAGAGCGCCCGGAGGACTCCGGTGCTATAGTTGCGGGAAGCAATGGAGTAACTGAGCACTATCGTGTGGGTGAGGTCTTGCCCGGTAACGCCGAACTGGCGGAAGTGGAACCAGGCCGGGTGCTGATTCGCAGGAATGGGCAATACGAAACCCTGACGTTTGAAGAACAGCTTTCCACTGGCCTGGTTGAGGGCGTGGAAGAAGATTTGGCGGAACCGGCGTCTTCGCCGGAGCAGTTCCTGAGTGAAGCACGGGAACAGCTTGATTCCCAGGGAGTTGCGGCGCTTGCACCATACGGGCTGAGCCCGACCGGGGAGGGAGGTACGTCCGGTTATGTGTACGATGGTTCCAATGCCATGCTCAATGCTGTCAACCTCAGGGCCGGTGACGTCATCACTGCCGTCAATGGTCAGCGGCTGGGGGATCTTGAGCAGGATATGATGCTTTTTGAGAATTGGCGGTCTGAGCCGCAATTGGAAATAGAAATTGAACGGGACGGATCCATTCTGACCGTGAGCTATGCCATACCTGAACAGTGGCGATGAACGGATTTAACGATACAGGACAATAACGCCAGATGCTTAACCACAGATCCAAATTATTCCGGGCCTTTGTTCTGGTCCTGCTGATGCCCCTGATGTCTGTTGCTTACGGGCAGGAAACGGAGACCTGGCGACTGAACCTGAAGGACGCCGACATTCGCGCCTTTGTGACCCAGGTGGCCGATATCACCGGCTACAGCTTTGTTGTGGATCCACGGGTAAAGGGAAAGGTGACCGTCCTGTCCAGCGCCCCCATGAACAAGGACGAGATTTACGACCTGTTCCTGGCCGTGTTGCAGGTGCATGGTTTCACCGCCATTCCCGGCGAGGAAGTGATCAAGGTGGTTCAGCAGGTGGACGCCAAACAATCCGCTGAGTCGCTGGAGCGGTTTACGGAGGTACCCTCAGAGCAGCTGATTACCCGTGTTATTCAGATCGATAACGCCAATGCCCTCGAACTGGTACCCATCCTGCGCCCGCTCGTGGCCAAGTATGGCCACCTGGCGGGGGTGGCGGCCGCCAACGCCCTGATCGTCAGCGACCACTCTTCCAATATCCAGCGCATCGAACAGATTGTGAGAGAGCTCGACAGTCCGTCCAAATACGAGGTGGAGGTGATCCAGCTCGAAGAGGCCTGGGTGGGCGATATGGTCGAGTTGCTGCAGGAACTGGCTCCGGCGGAATTGGGCCAGGGTGGTGGCGATAACGCTGCCCGCAAGTACAGCGTAACGGCCGATGAGCGCAGCAACCGGCTTATTCTCAGGGGTGATGAAACCTTCCGTGACAAGATGAGGGAGCTGATCAGGAAGCTGGACCAGCCCTCAGCCACCGGCGGTACGACCAAGGTCATTCGCCTGAGCCACGCGGACGCGGAGAATCTTACTGAGATTCTCAAGGGCGTGATGGGTGAGGTGGCCAAGGAATCTTCCGGGGGGGCTGGTGGTGCTGGCGGCAGTGCCGGAAGCGGACGTAACACCAACTTTTCCGTTTTCGCCGACGAGGGGCTGAACGCGCTTGTGGTACGCGGTGAACCGTCGATGATGCAGGAAGCTGAAATGATCGTTAAGGCCCTGGATGTTCGCCGTGCCCAGGTAATGATTGAGGCGGCCATCGTCGAAATCAGCGACGAGCTGGGGCAGGATCTGGGCGTCCAGTTGGCACTGGGTGATGAATCCGGCGAGTCTACGCCAATAGCCGGCACCAACTTCAACAACGTCGGCCGAAGCCTGGGCGACGTATTGGGTGCGATCCTTTCTGATTCGGTGATTGCACCGGCCACCGGCGGTATTACCATTGGCGCAGGCCAGCGGAATGAAAACGGCGTTTCCTGGGGCGTGCTGCTGCAGGCTCTGTCGACCTCGGCGGCGGCAAATCTGCTGTCTACTCCCAGTATCATTACCCTGGATAACCAGGAATCCGAAATCATCGTTGGCCAGAACGTACCTTTCCGTACCGGTCAGTCCACTGTCACAGGTGACGGTACAACCAACCCATTTACCACGATTGAGCGTCGCGATATCGGTCTCACCCTGAAGGTGACACCCACTATCAGCGCCGATGGTCTTGTACGGTTGGTGGTGGAGCAGACCACCGAGAATATTGGTGACAGCGTGGAGTCCGCCTCCGATATCATTACCAACAAGCGTGAAATCAAGACCACGGTCCTGGCAGATGATGGCGAAACCATCGTTCTGGGTGGTTTGACGACCGATGATTTGCAGGTGAATAAGAGTAAGGTTCCCCTGCTGGGCGACATCCCGGTGTTGGGGCGTCTGTTTTCCTCCGAATCCGAGCGCCGGGTGAAACGCAACCTGCTGGTATTCCTGCGCCCGACGATCATGCTTGGCAAGGCCGATGCTGTAGCCGCCACGGATGAGAAGTTCCAGAGCCTGTGGGAGATCAATCTCGGTGTGCGCAAGAAGCTGGGGCTACCGGACCCGGAAAGACCGCCCACGAAAGACTCCCTGTTCCGGCCCCAGTCTAACTGATCAATCAAGGGGCTGATCTCAGGCCGCCAGTGGCGGCATCGGGCAGTCCAGTTGATCCGCCACCAGGCGGATCAACTCGTATTCAGTGGTCTTGATCCTACCATCTGCAACCACGCAATGACCGCAGGCATCGAGAATGGCGGGCTTTAGCAGTGGCGACAGGGTGTTCAGCACCAAAAGCGCATTGCGCAGGTGCTTGATGGATACCGTCTCCAGAAGCTCTGATTTCTCCCGCCCGGCGGTAAAACCTGCCATCGCCTCAGCGTACAGATCCTCGCTGTCGATGCCCTGTCGAGCACCGGCCCGAGCCATCAGGCTGAACAACACTTGCAGTTGGCCGGTTACTGTGCGGTAGCTGCGGTGGCGTACCGGAACCACGCGAGCTGAGTCTCCCGCAAGGTGGCGGCGAAGAAAGGAATGCATGGCGAGTTCGTAGAGGCTCAGACGGTTGTCTGCCCTGATCAACACCTCCGTACACGACATTAACTGGTTGCGCTCATCCGGATCGAGCTTTCTCAGGGCCGGCATGGCCAGTTCCAGTGCCGGGAATCGTACTGCCTCGCCCAGTGAGATGAGGGCGGGCAGCAGTTTGTTCAACAGGTCGGCGTTAGGCGCAAAGAGGGCGTTGGCGGTGACCAGCGCCAGCCGTTTCTGTTGCGATGACTCAGGAAGCTGGTAGATCAGTAGCGCATAGCACAGCTGAATGGCGCCGGCCCGGGTGTAAAGCAGGTTGCGAAATGTTGATGGCAGTCGGTTGAGAAGGTCCACGGCGTAGTCTTCGCTGCGTTTGTTGACGGTGCCTACCGTCGTTGAGATATCTGCCGATGGCCGGGTGTTCAGGGGCGATGTGGAGGCGCGAGGGCTGGCTGCGCTGAAGCCGGAAACCGCTCCATGGGCCGTATCTGCACTGGTTTCGGAGGTTTGGTGCGAGCCCATGGATCGAAGGGCACTTCCCGGTTCGCTGTCTCTAAGCCTGCTGCGAAGGCGGGCAAACATACCCGGCTGGATGGCTTCGATACGCTCCTGAACCGGAGGGTGGGACGCCAGCAATGCTGCAAATTTCATGCGTGCGCTTTCGCCAAAACACATGTGGTTCATGTCACTGGCATGGCTGGTGGTGTCCAGATAGCCCCCTTTGAGGCCAATCTTGAACAGCGCGCCGGCAATGCCTTCGGGGTTACGGGTGAATTGTACCGAGGAGGCATCCGCCAGCATTTCCCGTTGCCGTGATACCGCGGACTGAATCAGTCTTCCGAAGAATACGCCCACATAGCCGATTACCAGCAGCGCCAAACCTACCAGCCCGAAAACAGCCTGGCCCCGACGGTCACGGGATGAGTGGCTGGATACATGGGAGCGGTGGAAGGATGCCCTGAGCAGGAAGGCACCGATCTGTCCGATCATCAGGATGCCGGCCAGGATGGCGATCAAACGGACGTTCAGACGCATATCGCCGTTGAGAACATGGCTGAACTCGTGACCAACGACGCCCTGGAGCTCATCACGGGTGAGTTGTGTCAGGGCCCCATGGGTCACCACCATGACCGCCTCGCCGGGCGTATAGCCGGCCACAAAGGCGTTGATGCCGGTCTCGTGGTCCATCACGTAAAGCTCGGGCACACTGATGCCGCTGGCGATGGACATTTCTTCCACGATATTGCGAAGCCTACGCTCGTCGGTGTCCCTGGTGGCGGGGTCAATCGCACGGGCGCCGACCATTTTTGCAACACGCTCGCCACCGCCCGACAGGTCCGCCCAGCGGATCAGAGAGCCAATACCGATCAGGGCAACGACCGCTATCGCTGTATACAGCCCATGGCGGCTCAGTAGCCAGTCGGCAAACGCCAGCCCGGTGTATTCGCTGCGGGTTACCAGATAACCCACCAGACAAACCAGGAGCGTGATGATCACGACCGCGGCCAGAAACAGAGCCACCAGCAAGCCCGTGTTGCGACGGGCGCTGGCCTGGCGCTGGAAAAAACCGGGATGTGCCATGGCAACGGGCCTCAGAAGGCGACTTTCGGCGCCTGACGGGCCTCAGGAGATTCCAGCTCCAGCTGGGAGGAAGGTTTGAAAGCGAACAGTCCGGCCACGATGTTGTTGGGGAACTGTTCACGGAAGATGTTGTAGCCCATGACGCCATCGTTGTAGGCCTGGCGGGCAAAGGAAACCCGGTTCTCTGTGCTGGAAAGCTCTTCCATCAACTGCTGGATGGTTTCGTTGGCTTTAAGCTCTGGGTAGTTTTCCGCCACGGCGTAAAAGTTGGCGAGCGCTTTAGAGAGCATGTTCTCGGCGCTTCCCAGGCGCTGGATTTTGCCTCCATCTGCTGGGTCGCCCGCAGCGTCCTTCTGAGCGCTGACCGCGTTATTCCGGGCTTCCATCACTTCGGTAAGGGTGTTGCGCTCGTGGGAAAGGTAGGCCTTGGCCGATTCCACCAGGTTGGGAATCAGGTCATGGCGGCGCTGGAGTTGAACATCAATCTGGGCAAATCCGTTTTTGAACTGGTTTCTCAGTGATACCAGGCGGTTGTAGATAAACACGATGTAGACAACAACGACTGCAATAACAATCAGGCCGATCAGTGTGGTTCCCATGGGCGGCTCCTTGCGTTCCTGGTGGGGTGACTCAGTGGTCAGACATTATTTTCGACAATTTTGTTGTGAAAGCCAGCAACAAATACCTCGAAATCGTGGGGTTTGAGCGGCTTGCTGAAGTAGTAGCCCTGGGCCAGTTTGCAGCCACGCTGCGCGAGGTAGTATTCCTGTTCCGCGGTCTCAACGCCTTCAGCCACCACCGTCAGATTCAGGCTCTTGCCAAGGTCGATGATGGTGTTGGCAATGCGGGTGTCTTCCTCGTTGACAAGCAGGTCATGAATGAACTGCTTGTCGATTTTCAGATGCTGGACCGGCATGCGCTTGAGGTAGGTCAGGGAAGAGTAACCGGTACCGAAATCATCCACCGCTATGCTGATGCCCGCTTTATGCAGGCGTTTCAGCTTCTTCACGGCGTCTTCCAGATTAGTCATGAAACTGGTTTCGGTCACTTCCAGTTCAAGACGTCCGGCGGGGATGTTGTGGCGTTTCAGGGTATCCAGAATCTCGTCCACGATGTGGTTCTGACGTAATTGTACCGCTGAAAGGTTGATCGCAATGCGCAGGGGCATGCCGTCGCTGGCCCAGCGCGCCGCCTGCCAGCAGGCCTGATCCAGAACCCACTGGCCGATTTCCACGATACTGCCGTTCATCTCGGCTACCGGTATGAAGTGATCCGGTGGCACAAGGCCCTTCTCTGGATGTTCCCAGCGAATCAGCGCTTCCGCCCCGATAATCCGGTGGGTTTCCAGGTTGATCTGTGGTTGGTAAACCAAGTGGAACTGCTTATTGTGGAGCGCGATGGAGAGATCTTTCTCAAGCTGTTTGCGTTCACGAATTTCCTGGTCAACGCTGGCAACGTAGAACTGGAAATAATTGTGTCCGCCTTCCTTGGCCAGGGCCATGGTTTGTTCGGCGTTTTGCAGCAACCTGTCGGCTTGACTCGCGTCTCCTGGAAACAGGGCGATGCCGAGGGTGGCGGTCATGGTGATGGTCTGCTCATCGAAGATCATCGGGCTGCTTAGAGAGGCCAGTATACGGTCGGCAGTGTCGGCGGCCTGAAATCCGTCTCTCAATCCCTTCTCCACCACAACAAACTGGTCGCTGCCCAGTCGGGCGATGGTAAAGCGCGTACCGCCGAGCTTCTGCGTAAGGCGATCGGCCACGGTTTGCAGGATCATGTCGCCGGTGCGGAAACCGCACTGCTCGTTGATGGACTTGAAGTCATCGATGCCACAACAGATCAGTGACAGGACCAAGTTGTCATCACTGGCGTCTGCAATATCGGCCTGGAGCAACTCCATGAAGGTGTCTCGGCTGGGCAGGCCGGTTAGCTGATCGTACCTTGAGAGCCGGGTAACACGATCTTCTGCTTCCCGGTGGCGGGTCTGGCTGTCGCCAATCGCAACCAGGAGGTTGTTGGTGGCGTTGACCCAAAGGCCCAATTCATCTTTCTGATGGCCGTGAGGCAGGTGGATCAGATTGTCATCGGGGTGATCCGGGTTGACCTGTTTAACAGAGCGTACAATTCGTAGCAGTGGGCGCGTCAGCAGTAGATGGAAAACCACAAATAGCACCATTCCGAGAATGACGGCAATCGCGATGCCGGAGGCGAAGGTGATGGAAGCGCGCTCAAGCCAGGTTCGGGCAGCCGGACCGGTGTCGTACTTTAGCTCAAGGTAACCGTAAACATTGCCGGTGCCAGTGTCCCGGGAAAGCTCTTTGCGATAGTAACGTTCAGATTCAAAAATCGGGTCCGTAATCCGGCGGGAGGCGCTTTCTTTCAAAGGGCGGTCACGGCTGCCGAGAGGTTCGCCGTCGGGGTGGGTAATGCGTGCGACACGCATGGCTTCCTGAGCAAACAGGCCGTCGACCACCTGTTGGGCAAGGTCAGCATCGATACTGAAAACGGCCTGGGTTGATGCGTCCTTGACCAGTGCCATGGTTTGCCGCGCCTGATCATCGAGAGACTGCGATACCCGTCCGGCATCAAGGATGACCTGCACGGTGCTGACGATGACCCCACTAATTAACGCCACGGCGAGTACCCATCGCAGCACCCGGTACCCCAGGCGATGTTCTACCTCATAAGAATTTTGCATGGAGGCCTGTTTGATTCGTTCCAACTGAATGAGACCCGGTATCGCTCACCTGGGGCAAAGGGGCTCTCGGCTGACATATTCTTTTTCAAGTATGGTTCAGTTTTTACCTTCTGTACCCAGTATCGGCAATTCTTCCAGATAATTCAGGCTACGGGTGTATCAATTTGTAAGATCGTTTGTATCACAGATACGAAAACGCCCGCGAAGTGCGGGCGTTTTTGCGTGCAGGTTGTGGCCTGCAAGGTATCCGAAGCGCTGTTACGCCAGGTTTTCGTTGACGAAATCCCAGTTAACCAGTTTCCAGAACGCTTCCAGATAATTCGGACGGGAATTGCGATAGTCGATGTAGTACGCGTGTTCCCAGACGTCGACCGTCAGTACCGGCTTGTCGGCGGTTGTCAGCGGCGTTTCGGCATTGCTGGTATTAACAATGGCAACGCTGCCGTCGGCCTTCTTCACCAGCCAGGTCCAGCCTGAACCGAAGTTGTTGGCGGCCTTGTCGTTAAATTCTTTCTTGAAGTCTTCGAAAGAACCAAAGGCTTTTTCGATCGCGTCCTTGGCCGCTCCCGTAGGCTCACCACCACCGTTCGGGCTCAGGCAATGCCAGTAAAAGGTGTGGTTCCAGACCTGGGCAGCGTTGTTGAACAGTGGGCCGCTGGCGCTCTTGATAATGTCTTCGAGCGATTTGTTGGCGTTGTCGGTGCCTTCGACCAGACCGTTGAGCTTGGTTACGTAAGTGTTGTGGTGCTTGCCGTAATGGTACTCAAGAGTCTCCTGAGAGATGTGTGGTTCCAGTGCGTTCTTTTCATAGGGCAGTGCGGGAAGTTCAAATGCCATGAGGTCGTTCTCCCTGATTCTCTCTGTTTATGTGTATGTAAGCCATTATTAAATATAGGGGCGCTTTGAGTTATATCAACCCCTTGTGTGCACCCTGCCTACTGCTCAGACAGGGTGCTTTTAAACTCTGGACAACCGGGTAAAAACTGGGCGCAGTTCTTTACCCGCCAGACCAATTCTTCGTAGCTGTCCGCCAGAACGGTCACATGGCCAAGTTTCCGGCCCGGGCGCTCGCCTTTATTGTAGAGGTGTACATGAGCGTAAGGCAGTTCAAGGATTCGTTCAATGTCGCCATGCTCGGCAATAATGTTGATCATGCAGCTGACACCGCGAGCGTCGGTGCTTCCCAAGGGGTGGCCGCTCACGGCGCGGATGTGGTTCTCGAACTGGCTGGTCATGGCACCCTCGATGGTCCAGTGCCCAGAGTTGTGGACCCGCGGTGCCATTTCGTTGGCGACCAGACCTTCGGCGGTTTCAAAGAGTTCAAGCGTTAGTACGCCGACGTAATTCAGTTCGTTCAGCAGCGCCTTGATGTAACGTTCTGCGTCTTCCTGGACATGTTTTTCCAGCTTTGGTGCCGGAGCAATGGAATAACGCAGGATGCCTTCGTGATGAGCGTTTTCCGCCATCGGATAGAAGGCCAGTTCGCCATCCTCGGCACGCACGGCAATAATGGAGACTTCGCGGCGAAACTCGACGAATTTCTCGACGATCAGACGCGGATGACCAATGGATTTCCAGGCCTCTGCTGCGTCTTCCGGTGAACGAAGAACTGCCTGTCCCTTGCCGTCATAACCTTCGGTGTTGGATTTGGCAACCACCGGGCAACCGAGTTCTTCGGCAGCGGCCTGCAATGACTCTGCGGTGTCTGCAATTCTCCATTCTGGTGTGGGAATGCCAAGCTCGCCAAAGAGCGTCTTTTCAGCTTCTCGATTCTGGCAAACCTGCAGCGCTCGGGGGCAGGGGTGAACCGGCTTTTCTTTGGCAATTCGCTCTGCTACGTCCACCGGCAAGTGTTCGAACTCATAGGTGACCCGATCTACCCGGGAAATGAGGTCGTCCAGGTATTGACCGTCTCGATCAATAATCACTTCACCCAGCCCGGCACTGGGATTACCTGACATATCATAGAAAACAAACGTCTTGGCCAACGGGTAGCCAGCCAGAGCCAACATCCGGCCAAGCTGACCGGCCCCTAAAACACCAATTCTCATTCGTTGTCTCCTGCCTTTAATTAGTAGGCATCTGCATTAGTTCGGGGAGTGGGTGGGGGATGCTTTCCAAAACTGTGCGGAGCCATGGATGGCGGAGCCCAAGCGCCACATGGATGTGCCGCAAGGAGCGTGTTTTGGAAAGCATCCCCCACCCGCTCGTACACCAAAGTCCGATTCCTGATTATTGATCGCTGGGATCAGGATTATCCAGGATTGTCTGTGTCTGTGTAGCGCGAAACTCATCGACCGCTATACGGACATCGTCCTTGAATGTACCGATAATCTGAGCCGCCAGCAGGCCAGCGTTAGTGGCACCGGCTTTACCAATTGCCAGGGTGCCAACCGCAATGCCGCCGGGCATTTGTACGATGGACAGCAGCGAATCAAGACCGTTGAGTGCTTTGGACTGGACGGGAACACCAAGGACCGGCAGTGACGTTTGTGACGCGACCATGCCAGGCAGGTGAGCAGCACCGCCCGCGCCTGCAATGATCACCTTCAGGCCCCGATCAGAGGCAGTCTTGGCATAATCAAACAGCAAATCCGGCGTACGGTGGGCAGAGACAACCTTCGTCTCGTAAGGCACGCCCAGCTTGTCCAGCATCTCGGCGGCGTGTTCCATGGTGGGCCAGTCAGACTTCGAGCCCATGATGAGTCCTACAAGCGGCTGCATATGCAACAGTCCTGATATGTGAGAAAGCCGGACATTGTATGTAAGGCCCCGTGGCCATGCAAACAGTCGATGGCCAAGGAGCGCATACTGTCAGCTCTCCTGGCCGTCATTTTGCTGAGTCGCAAGGTACGGGTATTATCGTGCTTTATTAACGTTACCGTCCATATACCGGAGCTGTTATGGAACCAATCCGTCCAGATGATGATGAAGTACGTACCGGCGTGCCCGGCAATAAAGTGGAAGAGCGCAAAAAACGCCAAGCACCCGTGCCAGAGTCGGCCGGTAATGGCGGCCCGGGCAAACCTGCTGGAAAACGCCGGAAAACATCTGGCGGTGGTGGTTCGGGCCGCAGTGCAGTGTTGTTGATCGCGCTGTTGATTGTTGCCGGAGCGGCGGGCGCTGGCTGGTATCAGCAAGAGCAGCGTATACAGGCACTGGAAGGTCAGCTGGAAGAAGCGGATTACTGGGCGCGCCAAAGCAAACTGGCGCTGGCCCGGTTTGAGGGGGAACTTTCCGAGACCGGCGAGAACCTGCAGGAGAAAGGGCAATCCATTGAAGAAACGCTGGCGTCCCACAAGGAGCGCCTGAGCACGGCTGACAGTGAAATCGCCAAGCTGTGGGGGGTGGCTAATGACCGCAACCGCAAGCGTCTCGACGACCACCAGGCGAGGTTGGAATCTTTGAGGTCAGATGTGGATAGCGGCAACAGCCAGCGGGAAGCATTGTCTGCCTCGGTCAAGGAGCTGGAGGCAACGGTGTCCTCCAGGCTGGACAAGGTTCAATCGGACTTTGAGCGGCAGCTTACCGCCGTTCGCGAAACTGGCCAGGAGAATACCTCACAATTGACGAAGCTGGATGAATCCCTGGCCGGAGTGGACAAGCTGGTAGAGCGCCAGCTGTTGCGTTTCGAGCGAGAGCAAAACCTCACCATTGATGGCCTGGAAAGCCGTATTGCAGCGCTGGAAAAGGCCACCAATAACCTGTCCAGCGGCAGCCAGCTGGATGCCGTTCGCAAAGATCTGGCGGGGCTGAGGGAAACCGTGTCTTCGATTGACTCTTCGCGGGCGCAATTAACCTCAAGGCTGGTTCGCCTGTCGGAAGAGGTCAATGATCTGCGCTCGCGGATGTCCGGCCAATAGAAGGCGGCTGCGAACGGGTAAGCAGGCACAGCAGGGCAGGCAGGGCCTGCTGTGCTTTGTAACAGTTTGTATTCATCCCTTGCGGTAGCTCTCAGTTCCGCGAGATTGCAGTTGTTATGATCGGGACAACTCGCGAAAGGATGAAGAGTGCACAACAATGACAACCCGATTTCTTTTTCCCGGTTTTCCCCGGCCACTGGCGGCCGTATTTGTGGCTTTGCTGTTGGTTTCTGGTGCCGGCTGCACGGTGTACCAGTCCATCGGTAAAAGCGTTGGCTCGTTTTTGCACCCGGTATCCGGGCACGATTTCGTTCATATCGGCAATGATGAGTGGGATCGCAGCAATGCGGTTCTCTATTTCTACCGCACCCATTCCCAGTGGGCTGCGGACGAGATCGAGGCGCCAAGCGTTTACATAGACGACCACCACTATTTCAATATTCGAAACGACAGTTTTACCTGGCTTGAAGTTGCCCCTGGGGAGCGGCACATTGCCATCCGACGGCCGTTGCTGGGGCTTGAGGGGCTGAACTCGTTCAGCCTGAGCCTGATTGCAGACGCCACGCTCAAGGTCGAACCCGGAAGTGTGTATTACCTGCGCTACAACGAGTTGCAAGAGCCTGAGAGTAACCATCCGGAACTCGCCGAGGACCACCCCCTGAGGTCTGACGACTTGCAGCTGGTGACCCGTGACTACGCCATGCAGGCCAAAGAAATTGTTTCCACGCGTTTTCTGAATAGCGATTTGCTCGCTCCCAATCATGCTGCGACCTCCATTGTGGAGGTGAACGAGGACGCAGACTACGAGCGCAATCTGGTTCTTCTGGAAGAGGAGCGAGCGGCTGAAATTGAGCGTTTGAGAGAGCAGGGTAAGTACGACGAAACGCCTTGGTATTGGCCCTTTGGCGGTGGTCCTGCGGTACCTCTTGAAAGCGATCGTCGATTGCAAGAGCTGGAGCGCGAGTACGCGGCGTTGGAGCAGGAGCGCGAGCGCCGGGAAGAGGCGGAATCCGGTGGCGGTTGGTGGATATTCTGACGTTGCGGATCTGGCGCACAGTGAATTGTTGTTTCCGGTTTCGGTTACTAGACTGTGGGGTATCCGTATTCAGAGGGTGGCCGGATCATGTCGCTGAAAGATTCATTACAACAAACGTTTCGCCGGCTTTCCGGGGAATTGCTTCCCGAGGCACTGGAGAGCGCAGGCCATCGGATAGCCGGCCTCAGAAAACGCCTTGATCACCTCAATTGCTCGCTGGCGGAACGGGCATTGCCGGCGGATCGTAAGTCGCGTGTCAGTGAACTGTCACTCGATCACAAGGCGAAGCAGGCAGGGCAGAAAGCCACACGGCTGAAGGCTGTGAAGACGGCAAAGAAAACCGGGGGTGACAAACAGGTCTGATTGAAAAGTATACGCTTTTTAACAAGTTGCGGGTTTTTTGATAAAAACTCTGGAAAAAATTTGACACCGCCAGACAAATGCTTAAAATGCGCGTCTCACTTGGTTGAGACAGCAACGCTGACTCACCAGTGTGCTGTGAAAGTGGGCGGTTAGCTCAGCTGGGAGAGCATCGCCCTTACAAGGCGAGGGTCACTGGTTCGATCCCAGTACCGCCCACCACTTTTCAGCATCACCGGGCCACCCCGCCCGGTTTCAGGTCCCTAAGGCCGTCCAGGCCGGGATTGATGCGGAGCGGTAGTTCAGCTGGTTAGAATACCGGCCTGTCACGCCGGGGGTCGCGGGTTCGAGTCCCGTCCGCTCCGCCATTTTTTTCCAGATCCCGGGTGGTTAGCTCAGCTGGGAGAGCATCGCCCTTACAAGGCGAGGGTCACTGGTTCGATCCCAGTACCACCCACCATTTTCCCTGTTACTTCCCAATCAGCGACTGTCCGCAAACCCGAACAACGTTCCCGTTCACCCCGTTCGATGCAGGATTGCAGTACCACGCAATAGCTTCGGCCACGTCGACTGGCAAGCCGCCCTGGGACAAGCTGTTCATACGCCGGCCAGCCTCGCGTATGGTAATCGGCATGGCGGCCGTCATCTGGGTTTCGATGAACCCGGGCGCTATGGCGTTGATGGTCACACCGTTCTTCACCTGCTTTGCCATCGCCTCCACATAGCCGATCACGCCGCACTTGGCGGTGGAGTAATTGGTCTGGCCAAAGTTGCCAGCAATGCCGCTGATGGAGGAAATGCAGACAATGCGTCCGTTTTCACGCAGCAGCTCCTGGTGCATCAGCTCTTCGTCGATCAGTTCCTCGGCGGTCAGGTTCACGGCAATGGTCATATCCCAGAAATGCTCGGGCATGTTGCCCAGGGTTTTGTCACGGGTGATGCCGGCGTTGTGGATGACCAGATCAATGCCTTCGAAATGTTCCTTCACAAAGTCTGCAATCTGTTTTGGCGCTTTCTCATCCGTAATATCACACGCCATCGCCTTACCCTTGATGGGGGCCATAACTTTCTGCAGGTCCTCAAGGGCCGGTGGGATATCCAGGCCAATGACCGTGGCGCCATCCCGCGACAGGGTTTCGGCAATAGACGCGCCAATGCCGCGGGACGCACCGGTTACCAGTGCAATCTTTCCGGCCAGCGGCGCGACAGGGTTGCTGGCGTGAGCGGTCGCTCCCTTACTGATGCGGGTTACCTGGCCAGAGACATAGGCCGATCGGGGCGATAAAAAGAACCGGATGCTGGACTCCAGTTGCTGTTCGGCGCCGGGGGCCATCCAAAGCAGGTTCGCGGTAGCCCCTTTCTTGCCGACTTCCTTGCCGACACTGCGCACGAAGCCTTCCAGAGCCTGGTGAGCGGCGGCCTTGGCGGGTTGGCGGCAGGTGCCCGGGTCCTGGCCTATCACCAGTACTCTGCCGTTGCCCGCCAGCTTGCGGATGGTGGGGTGAAAGAACTCGTAAACCGCTTTCAGATCGGTGGTGTCTTTCATACCCGTGGCATCAAACACCAGGGCGGAGAATTTGCGATCAATGTCCGCGTTCAGGGGCAAGGCTTCGGCCTTGTTGCCGCTTTTGGCAGAATCGTTCAGAGTATCCATGGCGCTGGCATGAAAGAGTTTTGCGGCGCTGGCGCCCAGCACCTTTCCAATCGTCGAGATAGCTTTGCTGCTGTTGGCAGCGCCGATCAGCACGTCGCCCTCAATAAACGGCTGGTCCGCGCGCTTCCAGCGTTTCAGGGGAACCGGGGCGGGCAGCCCCAGGGACTGGGCGGCGGTCTTGCCAAACGGAGTATTGACGAACTTGAGATAGCGATCAGACATGGCATTTTCCTTTTGCGAAACGAATATCGGCGTACAGGTTAAAGAATCCGGCCGCTTTTGAATTGACTCAATGCCCTGTTACGGTTGTCAGGGATGCCAATGAGCCGGGCCCGGTTGGCGCTAGACTGCAACGCAACGGATACACTCGTTTAAACAGGACATCATCATGGCACAGGCACCGAAAAGCACCCAAAAGAAAACGTCGACGGCAAAGAAGACCACGGCCGCTAAAAGCGATATCCGCCGGGTTGCCATTATTGGTGGCAACCGGGTTCCTTTTGCCCGCTCCAATACCGCGTACAGCAAGGTCAGCAACCAGGAATTGCTGACCAGTGCCCTGCGGGGGCTGGTTGATCGCTTCGGACTGCAGGGGCAGCGTCTTGGAGAGGTCGTTGCTGGTGCGGTTATCAAACACTCCAGGGACTTTAACCTGACCCGGGAATCCGCGCTGAGCAGCGGCCTGGCGCCGGAAACGCCCGCCTACGATATCCAGCAGGCCTGCGGCACCGGTCTGGAAGCGGCCATTCTGGTGGCCAACAAGATTGCGTTGGGGCAGATCGAGTGCGGCATCGCAGGCGGCACCGATACCACCTCGGATGCGCCGATCGGTGTAAGCGAGGGGCTGCGGGAAATTCTCCTGGACCTGAATCGGGCCAAGACGGCTGGTGAGCGCCTGAAAGTGCTCAGTCGTTTCCGTCCGAGCCATCTGAAGCCGGAAATTCCGCAAAACGGTGAACCCAGAACGGGGTTGTCCATGGGGGGGCACTGCCAGATCACCGCCCACGAGTGGTCCATTCCCCGCGACGAGCAGGACAAGCTGGCCTATGAAAGCCATCAGAAACTGGCGTCCGCGTATGATGAAGGGTTCTTCAAGGACCTGATGACCCCTCTGGCCGGCCTGGAGAAAGACAATATACTGCGCCCGGACACGGCCCTCGAAAAACTGGCGACACTCAAGCCGGTGTTTGATCGTGAGAAGGGCACCATGACCGCCGCCAACAGCACTGCGCTGACGGATGGTGCCTCCTGTGTGCTGCTGGCCAGTGAAGACTGGGCAAAGGCCAACAACATGGAGGTAAAGGCCTACCTGACGTTTTCTGAGGTGGCGGCCGTTGACTTTGTCGACAAGAAAGAGGGCCTGCTGATGGCGCCAACCTATGCGGTACCCCGGATGCTGGAGAAGGCCGGGCTAAGCCTGCAGGACTTCGATTTCTACGAAATCCACGAAGCTTTTGCCGCGCAGGTACTGTCCACCCTCAAGGCATGGGAGGATCCCGGTTTTTGCAAGGAGCGCCTTGGCCTCGACAAGCCGCTGGGAAGCATTGATCGCGACAAGCTGAACGTGAAGGGCAGCAGCCTTGCAACAGGCCATCCGTTCGCGGCGACCGGTGGGCGTATCGTGGCCACTTTGGCGAAGTTGCTGGAACAGAAGGGCAGCGGCCGTGGCCTGATCTCCATCTGCGCCGCAGGCGGACAGGGGGTAACTGCCATACTCGAGCGGTAAGTTGGCGAAAAATTTAAATTTTCCCTTTGACAGATGCCACAACGCCCCGTACTATGCGCACCTCGGTGATCGGGGCCTTACCCGGTTAACCACCAGTTTGATGCGGGGTGGAGCAGTCTGGTAGCTCGTCGGGCTCATAACCCGAAGGTCGTAGGTTCGAATCCTGCCCCCGCTACCATATCGATAAGGGCCGGTCTTTGACCGGCCCTTATTCGTTTCAGGACAAGCTTTTCCCGTATTGGCCACGAAAGCTTGCATTGCCACCATCCCCTGGGGTTATCATTAGCCGTCGCCTCTGCATAGTTAGGCAACTACTAACACGGTGAAATGATGCCCCGTCGTTCCGAACACACATTCAGTCTGTCTGGCAACCTCGTTGCGTTGCTGGCACTGATATTTGTTGTCTGGACATCGGTTACCGTTGCGGTTCCCACCCAGGATGACCACGTTGCCACCGCTGTCGCGCTGAGCGATTGGCAAGGCAGTTCCGAATCCTCAGAAGGAGCCTCTTCACCCGGCGATGTGTCGTCGCTGTCGCCCACATTCGTTTACCCACCGTTGGCGTTGACGTCCCGCGCCCGTCACCAGTTGGCCTTTGATGGCCCCCCCAGAAGAATTCTCAGTTACCCAGGCCAGTCACAGGCACCTCCCTCCCAGCTATAGACATTCGAACAGATTCAGGCGCTGCTACCCCTGCGTGGGTCCCCCGTGCCTGAAGAAATGGTCTTTAGCCAGGAGAATTGCCATGGGCAATCAACCAAGCGTTCAAGCGTCCCTGTCTGCCGGAGCCCGATATCGGCTTGTTTTACAGGAAGAAGAGGACACTCTCACCAATGACGCCGCTGCGTCGGAACTGTTGAAGGACTTCACCAGGCAGGCCCCGGTGATAGCCCGGTCATCGCGGGAGATCCAGGAGGTCAAAAAGACGCTGGATGTTTCCGGAGAAACCTTTTGTGTGGTTATCAATCGAAATGATGAGGTGGTCGGGATACTGACCCTGAAGGACCTTATCGGTTCCTGGCCCATGAGCCTTGCCAACCAGCGCGGAAGTACCGTCGCCGACATTGTTGCGCGGGACGTCATGCGGCCGGTCTGGAGCATGCCAACGATAGAGATCGGTAAACTCCAGGACCTGAAAATTGATGAATTGATCACCATTTTCAAGGGCCTTCATTCGGACTATCTTTTGGTAATGGACGCTGCCGCTGTTGGGGCAGAAGAGCAGGTCATTTGCGGGCTGCTGTCCGCTGATGATCTCAGCCGGCGCCTTGGTATTCGAGTGAACCCTGACCCAGGCCCGGGGTCTTTCTCCGATATCGTTCACGCGGTCCGGAAAAGCCCTGGATAAAACGTCGCAACGCTGCAGCCCGCCGTTGCGGGTTGCAGCTTTCTTCCGTTAATGACCAGTACTTAAAGGAAGCTTCCATGGCCATTAAAAAAGTGCTCATCGCCAATCGCGGCGAAATCGCCGTTCGCATTGCGCGGGCCTGCAAGGAGTTGGGCATTCGGTCTGTCGCTGTTTATTCAGAGGCCGACCAGTACTCCCTGCATGTCAAGAAAGCGGATGAGTCTTATCAGATCAGTAAGGACCCGCTCAGCGGTTACCTGAATCCCCATCATCTCGTGAACCTGGCGGTCGAGACCGGCTGTGATGCTCTGCACCCGGGTTACGGTTTTCTCTCCGAGAATGCCGAGCTGGCAGCCGTCTGTCAGCAGAGGGGGGTAACCTTTGTCGGCCCGTCTTCCGACGCGATCAGTGCCATGGGCGACAAGACCCGGGCCCGCCAGACCGCCATTGCCGCAGGGGTGCCTGTTACACCGGGCTCCGAAGGCAACCTGGATGACGTCGAAGATGCCGTACGCCAGGCGGCGGAGGTTGGTTACCCGGTTATGCTCAAGGCCACATCTGGTGGCGGTGGCCGGGGCATTCGTCGCTGCGATAATGAGAAAGAGTTGCGACAGAACTACGAGCGGGTGATTTCGGAGGCCACCAAAGCCTTTGGCAGTGCCGAGGTTTTCCTGGAGAAATGCATCATTGAGCCCCGTCATATCGAAGTACAGGTATTGGCCGACCACCACGGCAATGTGGTGCATCTATACGAGCGTGACTGTTCCATCCAGCGCCGTAACCAGAAGCTGATTGAGGTGGCACCGTCTCCCCAGTTGAGCGAGGAACAGCGGGAAACCATTGGTGAACTGGCTATTCAGGTTACCCGTCAATGCGGTTACGTGAATGCCGGTACGGTGGAGTTCCTGCTGGATCACGACGACAGCTTTTATTTCATGGAGATGAACACGCGCGTGCAGGTGGAGCACACCATCACCGAGGAAATCACCGGCATCGATATCATCAAAGCGCAGATTCGCATCGCGTCAGGCGAGCCGCTGGAGTTTTCCCAGGCCGACATCAGTTATCGTGGCTTTGCTGCCCAATTTCGTATTAACGCGGAAGACCCAAAAAATGGTTTCCTGCCAAGTTTCGGGCGTATCAGTCGCTACTATTCCGCCGGCGGGCCAGGTGTTCGCACGGATGCCGCCATGTACACCGGCTACGAGATTCCCCCTTACTACGATTCCATGTGCGCGAAACTGATTGTGTGGGCGCGGGAATGGCCGGAACTGGTGGCCCGGTCCCGCAGAGCGCTCAGCGACATGGCTATCTACGGGGTACACACCACGATTCCGTACTACCAGCAGATCCTGAACCACCCGGATTTCCAGGCCGGCACGTTTAATACCGGTTTTGTGGAGCGTAATCCGCAGTTGCTGGAGTACAGCGACAAGTCCCGACCGGAATCCATTGCCACGGCCGTTGCCGCCGCCATCGCAGCCCAGGCTGGCCTGTAACACGAATATTGGAGAGCACCATGAGTAAGAGAAAAATTCACATCACCGACGTCATCCTGCGGGATGCCCATCAGTCCCTGATCGCAACGCGTATGCGCACCGAAGACATGCTGCCGGCCTGTGAATGGCTGGACCAGGCCGGCTACTGGTCACTGGAATGCTGGGGCGGCGCCACGTTTGATGCCTGTGTGCGGTTTCTGAAGGAAGATCCGTGGGAGCGCCTGCGTACCCTGCGTAAGGCTCTGCCCAACACCCGCTTGCAAATGCTGTTGCGCGGCCAGAATCTGCTCGGGTACCGCCATTATGGCGACGATGTGGTGGAGGCGTTTGTTGAAAAGGCCGCGGAAAACGGCATCGACGTGTTCCGGATTTTTGATGCGTTGAACGACGTTCGTAATCTGGAAACCAGTATTAAAGCGGTGAAGAAGGCCGGCAAACATGCCCAGGGTACGTTGTGCTATACAGTCAGCCCGGTGCACGATGTGAAAACCTTCCTGGCCCAGGCCGAGACCATGGCAGACATGGGCGCTGACAGCATCGCCATCAAGGATATGGCGGGCCTGCTGACGCCGGCGGTGACCGCCGAGCTGGTCAGCGGCCTGAAGAAGAACCTCAAACTGCCGGTATTCCTGCACTCCCATGCCACCTCGGGCATGGCGCCCATGTGCCAGTGGGCGGCGTTGGAGGCTGGCGTGGATCATATCGATACCGCGCTGTCGGCGTTCGCGGGTGGTACCAGCCATCCGCCGACCGAATCGTTGGTGGCGGCGTTGCACGATGCCGGCTGCGAAACTGGCCTTAACCTCGAGTTGCTGGACAAAGCCACCCGGCATTTCCGCGAGGTTCGCAAGAAATACCATCAGTTCGAGAGTGACTACAACGGGGTGGATACCTCGGTACTCCTGTCTCAGGTTCCTGGTGGCATGATGTCCAACCTGGCCAACCAACTCAAAGAACAGGGCGCCCTCGACCGGATTCAGGACGTATTCGAGGAAATTCCCCGGGTGCGTAAAGACCTGGGATACCCTCCGTTGGTAACGCCCACCTCGCAGATCGTTGGCACCCAGGCAGTGATCAATGTTTTGGGCGGCAAGCGTTACGACACCATTACCAATGAAGTGAAGAAGTACATGCAGGGCTGGTATGGCAAGGCGCCTGCAGAGGTGGACGCACAGCTGCAACGCCGTGCTGTGGGCGAGGAAGAGTTGATTGAAGAGCGCCCGGCCAACCTGATTCCCAGGGAGTTTTCCGAACTGCGCAAGGAGTTGGGTGATCTCGCGGAGAGCGAGGAAGACGTACTGACCTACGCCATGTTCCCCGACCAGGCCCGCACGTACCTGGAACAACGCCGCGACGGCACCTTGCAGCCGGAAGCCCTGGAACCCATCGCCAACGGTAAAACCGGGGGCAATGTGTCCACTGAGTTCCGGATCACGGTGCACGGTGAAAGTTACGATATCCATGTAACCGGTGCCAATCCGGTGAGCGAGACCGAACGCCGGTTCTACATGACAGTGGACGGCGTGCCCGAGGAAATTCAGTTGGAATCCCAGGGCGAAGCCTCTGAAACTACCCGCAAGGGCGGTCGCGCCAGAGCTACCGGAGAAGGCCAGGTGACAACCACAATGCCGGGCAATATTGTGGATGTGCTGGTGAGCGAGGGTGATGAGGTATCCGCCGGTGACGCGGTGCTGATCATTGAAGCCATGAAAATGGAAACCGAGGTTAAAGCCACCAAGTCTGGTATCGTCAAGGCGGTGAATATCTCGAAAGGCGACCGGGTAGCGCCTGGTGAGAGCCTGATCGAAATCGAATAACCAAATCCCCCGGGACGCTCGTCCCGGGCATTCCATCGCAGTTGGGAGCACCCCCTCGAATGAAGTCGATCTTGCTGTCGTTAGCGGCTGTGCTGTCGTTGGCGCCCGGACTGGTGTGGGCAAACGCCGACCGGGCCGTGGATCTTATAGCCCACCCAGTGGGCTACATTGCAGTAGCGATTTTTGTCATCGCTTACCTGTTGGTCATGCTGGAAGAACGGATTCACCTGGCGAAATCCAAGCCCATGTTGATTGCGGCAGGTTTGATCTGGATACTCGTGGCCCTGGCCTACCGCGTGACGGGTGCCAATGGCGAAGTCGAAGAGGCCATACGGCATAACTTTCTGGAATACGCGGAGCTGTTCTTCTTCCTCCTGGTGGCGATGACCTACATCAACGCCATGCTGGAACGGGGTGTCTTCGATCAGTTACGGATATGGCTGCTTGGCAAGGGGTTTGGCTACCGGCGTCTGTTCTGGATCACAGGAATCCTGGCATTCTCCCTGTCACCGGTCGCGGACAACCTGACTACGGCACTGATCATGTGTGCGGTGGTGATGTCTGTGGGTCGCGACAGCGCCAGATTCGTGTCGCTGTCCTGTATCAATATTGTGGTGGGCGCCAACGCTGGTGGGGCGTTCAGCCCGTTTGGAGACATCACCACACTGATGGTCTGGCAGAAAGGCATACTCCCGTTCCAGGACTTCTTCCAGTTGTTGCTGCCTTCCATCGTCAACTTCCTGGTACCGGCGGCGCTGATGCATCTGGCTCTGCCAAAGGGCCAGCCGTCATCACCGGAGTCATTCGGGAACGTTATTCGACCGGGCGGGCTGGTAATCTGTGCTCTATTCCTGCTGACCATTGCCACCGCCATCAGTCTTCACCAATTCCTGCACATTCCCCCGGTGTTCGGCATGATGACGGGGCTCGGTTACCTGAAGATCTTTGGGTTTTATCTCAAACGCCACGAGGAGTATCACTGGAATGAGGGCTCTGAATCCCCGCCTGGCGATAGTTCGGGTGACCGCACCCAGGGGCGTCGCGCTTTTGACGTGTTCTCCCATATCGCCCGGTCGGAGTGGGACACTCTGTTCTTCTTCTACGGGGTGATTATGGCGGTCGGCGGCCTGGGCTTCATTGGTTATCTTGGCATGATATCGGCCACTCTGTACGGCGATCTGGGGCCCACCGTTGCCAATGTCATGATCGGCGTGATCTCTGCGCTGGTCGACAACATTCCGGTGATGTTTGCGGTGCTGACGATGAATCCGGCCATGCCGGACTATCAGTGGTTGCTGGTTACGCTAACGGCCGGTGTTGGTGGTAGCCTCCTGTCCATAGGCTCTGCTGCAGGCGTCGCACTGATGGGGCAGGCCAGGGGGCAGTACACGTTCCTCAGTCACCTGAAATGGACACCCGCGATTGCATTGGGTTACGGGGCCAGTATCTGGGTGCATTTCCTGGTCAATGGCTGAGGTCTGGCGGCTGCTGGAAGCCGGCAAGTCCGCTGGCTTCCAGCAGCTCCGCAAATCGGATCGTCGTCAGGTCCATCCCTGGCGCACCGATGACCTGCACATTGAACGGCAACCCATCTGCCGTTTTTCCAATTGGTACGGAGGTGGCGGGCAGCCCGAGCAGGGTAGCCAGGGCAATCCAGCAGAACTGGTCCATATACGCCCTGGGCTGACCTGCAACGGTGATCTGCCGCTTGAACACCGGATTGCTGTGATCGTGGCGAATGGCCGTGGTTGGAGTGATCGGCGTTAACAGCACATCGAATTCGTCAAACAGAGTGGTGATTTCGGCCCGCATCTTTTCCCGCGTTTCGCTCAAGGCCATCCACTGGTGTACCGGCTGGTTCACACCGCGGCCGTATTCTCCGATGAAAGCCGTGACCGGGCCAAACAGGTGAAGCCAGCGTTCAAGCCTGGAAATCCACATCATTTGCCGGCGTTGGGCCGGCTTCATGGATGTGCTGAGCAGGCTACCCAGCAGGTTAAAGTAGGCAGGCAGGATATGCTCCAGATTGAGCAATTGATGTCTGGTTTCGGCCACCAGCGCTCCCTTGCTTTCCAGTGTCCGCCCGAGTTGTTGGTAGCCGTTCAGTAATTCGTCGTCGATGGGGCACAACGGGTCTTTCAGCCAAAGGCCCACACGGGCCTGTTCCAGAGAATGGATGGTGGCCGGTGCCATGGCCAGTTGCCAGCTGTTGCGTTCCCGTTCACCGGGACCGGCTATCACGCCCAATAGCAGTTCCAGATCCTTTGCTGAGCGCGCCAATGGTCCGCCTTCGGCCAGGTCCGGCCGTGACTCTGTGCCCGGTGGTCCTGGAATGTGACCACGGAAGGAGACCAGGGCGCGGGAAGGCTTGTGCCCGAAAACGCCGCAGAAATGCGCCGGTGTACGGATGGAGCCAGCCAGGTCGCTGCCAACCTCAAGAGGGGTCATGCCTGCCGCGAGTGCTGCGGCCGCGCCCCCGGATGAGCCACCGGGGGTGTGGGCCAGGTTGTGGGGGTTGTTGGTGACACCGAAGAGCTTGTTGTAACTCTGGAGGTCGGTGGCATAGATGGGGATGTTGGTTTTTCCCAGGATAATCGCGCCTGCGTCTTCCAGGCGCTGGACCACATCGGCGTGTTTGGTCGGAATATGGTCTTTCAATGCGGGTGCGCCGGCTGTACAGGCCATGCCGGCAACCTCCCAGGTATCCTTCAGGGTGAGTGGCAGGCCGTGAAGTGATCCAACGGAATCGCCACGCGCCAGAGCCTCGTCAGCCTCCCTGGCTTTCCCGAGAGCGCTTGTTTCGTCCAGTGTTACAACCGCGTTTATGTCGCCATTACACTGTCGAATCCTGTCCACGAATGCTTGAGTGACATCAACACTGGTTAGCTTCCCGTTTTTGAGGTCGCTAACAAGTTCCGCAGCTGGTCGATAGTACATTGGGTCCATGGAATCCTCGGTGTTGTTGGCTGGTAAGGTTCAGGTCAGTTCGCTACGCCAGTGTTTGACCCTGACCTGGCTCTTGACCGCATCCAGCACTTCGACAATCAGGTTGATCAGGGCTTCGTTGTGTTCGTCGCTACCGTCTTCGCTCTCGGGGGATGGCAGGAACACGTTCACAATGTCTTCTATGAACGCGTGATTGGAAGCAGAGGCGAGGTCTTCAAGAATCTGGTGAATCACGTTGGCGACAATGTCTCCCACGGCTTCTTCCAGGGTTTCCTGGATGGTGGGCCCGACAACGGGCAGGTATTTCAGTCGCGACAACTCAAGGTTCTGCTTGAGTGCGTTGTCGACACGGGTTTCCAGGTAGCTTCTCAGGGCGCCGCGATTCGGGATGTAACCTTCCCGCGCTGCTTCAGCGACTCGTTGTGATACCCAGTCGGACAGCATTTCCCGTCTCGGGTAGAGGATGTCGTTCTGGATGCGTTCAAACAGTGGTGATCCGCGACGAATCTCGTCTTGAGCACCGGTGAGCACTTTGATCACGATGCGGTCTGAGAGTTCTTCCATGAAGGCTTCGTAGTAAAAGTTGAAGAACTGGAAGGCTCGGGTCTGGGTAACATCAATCACCTTGTACTGGTGGAGGCGATAGATGATGGAGATAACCCGCAGTATCCGCAGGAAGCGGAAGCTGCCAACGGGGATGCAGCCGATGATGTCGTACCAGTGGATGAACGGATAGAAGTACCAGCGGTCATAGACTTTCGCCTTGATGGCGTAGCCCCAGCGCACGACGAATTCGGTCAGGAATATGCTGACGAAGATGAGGTCGTAGAACAGGAAGTTTTCGTGGATGGGGTGGTAGAGTTCTTTGATAACCGGGGCGTTTTCGGCCAGCAGATTCTGGACGCTGGTGAGGTTGTAGATGGAATCAAAGATGATGAAGGCCAGGTTGATAATGAGCAGGCCGAGCATCAGGAAGTCTATGATGAACCAGATGAGTTGGTGGCTGGTTTTCAGGTTTTCTCGGTTTATCTTTAGCATTCATCAATCCAGGACTTCGAGTTTGGAGTCTGCAGCCGCTGCGATCAGGCTCTATGCTTTCTCGCCGCTTCGACCGCGAGGACTTCTTGCACCTGCCTGATTTTTCGACGCTTTCACACAGGTTAGCTTATTTCAGCTCTGCCGGCGACGATGGGGCGGCGGAATCGGGCATCCTCGCCATTCGCATGGAGCGCATGACAGACAGACAAGATGGTCAATTGCCATGGATTAAACGGACCGCTACCCGGTACACTCATATACGGTTAACGCGCCTTTTCACCCACTTTTACTGAAGTAACGCTGCTTGATGTGTTCCCACATTAGACTCCTGTTTCTCCGCACTGTCGGGATGGTTTGCCTGGCGATACTGGCAACGCCGGGATTGGTCTGGGCGCAACAGGTGGAGGTGAACGTGGAGGGCGACTATCCACAGCTTCAGAATAATGCGGAAGCCTTTCTGGGTGAGGTCGAGGGGCGTAGCGCTGGAAGCCTGAGGCGATACGCCAGCACCGCCGAAGCGCAAGTCGAAGAGGCACTCCGTGCGCTGGGCTACTACAGCCCGATGATTCAGTGGGAAGTGGTTGAGCAGCCCGGCGATGGCGAAACACCCGCTCGCCTGGTATTGACTGTGCAGCCCGGTGAACCCATTCGCGTTCGTTCCCGACAGGTGTCCATCGAAGGCCCAGCCAGTCGGGACCCCGATTTCGTGGGAACTCTGCCAGAAAAGCCCGCAGAGGGGGATGTGCTGAATCACGGCCAGTACAGCACTTTGCGCCAGACCATCCAGAACCGAGCCTCGCGATTGGGGTATTTTGATGGCGAGTTCACCACCCGCCGGCTGGAAGTCAACCCGGAACAGCGCACTGCAGATATCTCCCTGGTCTTTCGCAGTGGCGTGAGATATCGCCTGGGGGAGGTGAGTTTCAAGGAAGGGCATGGCTTCGAGGAACAGTTGCTTGAACAGTTCGTGCGCTTTGAGCCCGGTGAGATTTATCACGCCGACAAGGTGGCGAGGCTAAGCGGCGATCTCTCCAACAGCGGCTACTTTTCCGGTGTCGACATCGACGCTTCGCCTGGTAAAGCCGAGGAGGGCGTGATACCCCTATCGGTAGACCTGACCACTCGTCCTCCACGCTCCGTCGCCACCGGTGTTGGCTTCTCCACGGATGTGGGGCCGCGTTTCAGTGGCAACTGGCGGGAGCACTGGATCAACCCCATGGGCCATCGCCGAGGCGCGCAGACTGAGCTTTCGGTGCCGCGACAAAACGTGGGCGCCTGGTACGAACTGCCCCTTGATCCTCCCATGACAGACTCCATTCGCCTCTCCGCCGGTTATCAGCGGGAGGATATTGAGGACGTGGAGTCGGAGCTGCTTACCTTTGGCCAGCAGTGGAAACACCAGCTCGATAACGGCTGGTTGCAGGTTGCCTCGATCCGCTGGGAAGGTGAGCGTTTTCGCATCGGCAACGACGACCCCGAGCAGAGCAGCCTGTTGCTGCCCGGACTGGGGTATTCGAAACTACAGGCTGACTCCCCGTTGGATCCGTCCCGGGGATACCGTATTCAGTTCGATGTAACCGGCTCCCACCGTGCCGTCATCTCCGACGTGGATATTCTCCATGCCAATGTTCTGGTAAAGGGGCTCTACACCCTGGCGGACAACCACCGCTTCCTGTCCCGGTTCCAGTTTGGTGGCGTGGCCACCAATCGCTTCTCGGATGTGCCGCCGTCATTACGATTTTTTGCCGGTGGCGATCAGACGGTGCGGGGGTATGGCTATGAGACGCTGTCACCCCGGAACAGCGAGGATGTGGCCATTGGTGGTCGTTACCTGATGGTGGGCAGTGTCGAGTATCAGTACGAGTTTGCCGAAAACTGGCGGGTCGCGGCGTTTGTTGACGAAGGCAACGCCATGGATGACCTGTCGGACCCTCTGGCGACGGGTGCCGGCCTGGGCATTCGCTGGATCAGCCCGGTCGGGCCGCTGCGCCTGGACGTCGCCAAAGGCCTGGATCCTGAGTTTGGCGGTGAATGGCGCATTCACTTTTCCATGGGGCCGGAGTTATGAATGACGAAGCGAAAACTCCAACGCCAAAACGGTCAAAACGCCTGAGAAACGGGTTGTTGGTGGCACTGGCCGTTATCGTCCTGCTACCGCTGTTGATCGTGGGGCTGTTGGTGCTGGCGTTGCGCTCGGAAACCGGCACCGCCTGGGTGATTGACCAGGTTCCCGGCCTTGAGGTCGAGCAGGGGCATGGCTCGTTACTGGGGCAGTGGCAGGCAGCCTCCCTGACATGGCAAGGCTACGGTGTTGGGCTAGAGGTAGCGTCGCCGGTTGTTGACTGGTCGCCCACCTGCCTGTTCAACAAGCAACTCTGCCTTGAGCGGCTTCTGGCAGAGAGCATTGATCTGACGCTGCAGTCATCCGGTGAACCCAAACAAGACAGCGGCGATATCAGTCTACCCAGCGTTGATCTTCCATTGGGGTTGGTGGTTCGGGACGTGAATCTTGGCCCGTTTACGCTAAACGATGCCAAGGTCTGGGACCGACTCCGGGTCAAGGCTCAGGGTTCCGGTTCGGACTGGCACCTGCAGAACCTGGCCTTTGTCCGGGATGATATTAACCTCAATGCCTCCGGCAGAGTCCAGACCCGGGGCGACTGGCCGCTGGATCTGGAGGTTGGCCTGGTGCTTCCTCCCCCGTATGGCGCAGGTTGGCAATTCGCACTCAATCTGACCGGGAGCGCTGCTGACCTGAGAATAAAGGGCCAGAGCAGCGGTTATCTTGATGCCACGCTGGCTGGCCGGGTGGCGCCGCTGGACAGCGCCCTGCCGGCGGAACTGACCGTCCGTTCCAGCCGGTTCGTCCCGGCGGAGGGGTTACCGAAAACCCTGGTGCTGACAGACACCGTGGTTGCCCTGAAGGGCAGCCTTGAGAACGGTTTCCGCTCGGACTCCCGCACCGTGCTGCCCGGATCCACAGGTGATATCCCCGTGTCACTGAAGGGATTGGTGACCACCGAGGGCCTCAATGGGTTGGAACTCGCGCTGACCGGTCCCGGTACCACGGAGGTCGAGACGGGCCGTCTCCTGGTCACCGGTAACGTAAGCTGGGAGCAAGCGCTTCAGGCAGATGCCAAGGTAAGTCTCGACGCTTTTCCCTGGTACAGCCTGATTCCGGATTTTGAACAGCCGCCGGTCACCTTGCGCCAATTCAATGGCGACGTTCGATACCAGGGAGGCGCCTATCAGGCGAGCATTGACGCCAGTGTCAGCGGCCCCATGGGTGACGCTGATATGGCGGGGGATCTTGAAAGTGACCTGGAGTCCGTCACGCTGACCAACCTGCGAGTCAATACCGGCGCGGGTTTCCTTGGCGGCCGTGCGGACGTGGCGTTCGCTGATCAGTTGTCCTGGGATGCAAGCCTGACGCTGGACAGCTTTAACCCTGGCTTTTGGTTCCCCGCCCTTGAGGCGAGCCTCAGTGGCGACGTGGATACCAGCGGTCGTCTTCAGGAACAGGGGGCGCCCACGCTACAGGCCCAATGGGACGTTTCCGGAAATTGGCAGGCCAATGAGGCGCTGATACGGGGCGCGCTGAACAGTGACGCCGGCGAATGGACATTGTCGGACCTGGAGCTTGAGGTCGGGGACAACCGAGTGACAGGCCAGGGCCGCTGGGGGCAACAGCTTGACGGCAACCTGGAGTTGAACCTACCGGCGCCGGAAACCTTCCTGCCGGGGCTGGCGGGTTCGGTCAATGGTACTGCATCGGTTTCTGGCACCGTGGATCAACCCCAGGGCAAGGTAGCATTAACCGGCACCGACCTGGCATGGCAGGACCAGTTGAGCCTTGCCAGCCTGGACCTGACCGCCACGCTGCGCGAAGGATTCAACATCCAGGCGGATCTTCGGGGAACGGAAGCGCGTTATGGCGAACAGTTATTGGAAGAATTGTCGCTGGCGCTGACGGGAACCCGGGATGATCACCGACTCAGGCTCAACGCCCGCCACAAAGAGGCGGAATTGTCGCTGTTGCTGGCCGGGGACGCCTCGGAAAGCTGGAACGCCTGGGCAGGCGCGCTTGAGCAGGGGCAGATCAGTGTGCCAGCGCATAGTCAGCAGTGGACCCTGTCAGAGCCCGCAGCCCTTGAGTATACCGAAGCCGGTAGGCTCACGCTGGGGCAGCACTGCTGGCAATGGCAGCAGGCCTCTGTCTGTGCCGAGAACCAGACTCTGCTACCGACTCAAGACATCGCCTACCGCATTGAAAATTTTCCGACCACGGCGCTAGCCCCCCTGTTGCCGGCAGCCCTGCGTTGGGACGCAACATTGAACGCTGACCTGCAAATGGTCATGACGGAAGACGGGCCAGACGGCCAAGTATCCATCGACGCCGGTTCCGGCGAGTTTGAAGTGTTGGTGAGGGACGAATGGGAGAGCCTGAGCTACAACACGTTCACCACCCGCCTGAGCTTGAAGCCGAACGTGGCGGACTTGGACCTGCAGTTAGAGGGCCCCGATATTGGTAACCTCTCTGTCGGCATGTCGGTTGACCCGAATAGCGATGCCCGTGAAGTCGATGGGCAATTCAGCATCGAAGGGCTGGATATTGCCATGGCCGGTATATTTGCCGGGTTGGAAGTTGTTGAAGGGGAGCTCAACGGCGATGGGAGGTTGTCTGGGCCACTAATGAAGCCAGCGGTGAATGGCGAGCTAGCACTTTCAGGCGGCCACATTGCCGACCCACGGTTACCGATTCCACTAGAGGATCTGGTGATTAGCCTTGAACTGAGGGGTTATAGTGCGGATTTGTCCGGGCGCTGGCGTAGTAACGAACGTGGAACCGGCAACATAGAAGGGGCGTTGGCCTGGGAGGAGGAACCCTCGGTGGAGGTTCGGCTGACCGGTGACCGGTTGCCCTTTAGCTATGAGCCGTACGCCCAAGTGGAGTTGGTACCGGATATCACTATTGCCTATGAAGGTGGGAACCTGTCGATTTCCGGTAACCTGAACGTACCCCGGGGGACGATCGAAATCCGCGAGCTGCCCGCCCAGGCGGTTTCCGTATCCGAGGATGAGGTCGTCGTCGGCGCAGAAGAAGAGGAGGGTGGCCTACGCGCCCTGAATATGGACGTCACCGTGGTGGTGGGTGAAGATGAAGTGAGTTTCAGCGGCTTTGGTCTGACAGGCAACCTTGAGGGTACGCTGCGTATCGGCAACAATCTGGATACCAGGGGCGCCCTGCAACTGGTTGAAGGACGCTACGAAGCCTATGGGCAGGAACTTGATCTGCGTCGCGCGAGGCTGGTGTTTGTGGGCCCCCTGTCAGAACCGTATCTGGACATTGAGGCGGTGCGGACCGTGGATAATGTCGTGGCAGGCATCCGGCTCAGTGGCCCGGTCAGTTCGCCTCAGACGGAAGTCTTCTCTGAGCCCGAGATGCCCCAGACCGATGCGCTTTCTTATGTGATTCTGGGCCGTGCCCCCCAAAGTCGGGGTGACGAGGGCCAGATGAGTCGGGCGGCCATCTCTCTGGGGCTAACCCAAGCCAATAAGGTAACCCAGGGCATTGGCGAGGAATTCGGGATTCGTAACCTGACGCTTGAAGCGGAGGGTTCCGGCGATGAATCGGCTGTGGTGGCAAGCGGCTATCTGACGGACGAGTTGAGCATTCGCTATGGGGTCGGGATCTTCCAGCCGATTACCACCGTAGCGTTGCGCTACGACATCGGTCGGTATTTCTATCTTGAGGCTGCCAGTGGCCTGGCAGCCTCCCTGGATATTTTCTACACCCGAGATTTTTAAGCGGGGGGGGGGGGGGGGGGTTACTCCAGCTCAAAGGTCGCGCTTACCCGGGCCTCCAGTTCACGGGAACCGACCGCTGAGACAGCGTCCGAGGCGCCTCGCATTTCTGCCATCATTGGCATCGGGGGTTGATGACCACCATCGACGTTAATGGTCATTACCTCGCCGCACTGTTTGTCCAATTCTCGGGCAACAAATTCGCAGCGTGATTTTGCATCCGCAATGGCGCCCGCCAGGGCCTGTTTACGCAAACCGACTTCATCGGAATGAAAAAACTGGTGGGGGCCGACGTTGTAGTCCATACCCAGCGATTGCGCCTGCGCAAGAATCGGGTTGAGCAGCGAGAGGTCGTCGATGGTGAAGCTGACTGTTTGCGAGGCAACGGCCACTCGTCGTGGTTCGTCGTGACGCTCTGGCGATGGAATCGAACGGCTGTAAAGGTTCAACGAGGCGTCGCTGTAGGATTTGAGCCGGTCGCGGAAGTCTTCGATGCTCTCCCGCCACTTCTCCATTTGCTCGTTGACTTCCTCAGTGGCCGTCTCGGGAAGCTTGTGTTCGGCGCGGGCGGTGAACTGCAGCCGTGCGCTGTCTGGCGTATACTTGACTGAGGCCTGACCGCTCAGGCTGACTTCTGCTGCTGATGCGCCCAGGGGAAACACGATCAGGGCCGTGGAGGCCAGCAGGTATCGATGGACGTTGTGGAACATAGTTGGATCTCCATGTTATTGCACGAGAATCAGGTCAGGTTGACGCCCCGGGAGCGCGATATCCTGTTCAGGCTGACCGGGAGCGACCCCCATTATGTGACCACCCGCGAGCAACTGAAAGAGTGGGCGGCCCGTTATTTGACGGCGCTGCCCGACGACGCTCGGGAAATTCGTGAGATCAAGGCCGTGTTGCAGCGTTACCTGCCGTTTTGAGCCACATACCCATCGTCTTCCCCGGCTTCGACAGGTTCATCCAGCCGAACCAGTTTCCTGTCCTCCGCAGCCTGTACGAAATGGCTGAAAATCCGCCGATGGCCGCCGTGATAAAGCAGATATTCCGGGTGCCACTGGATGCCCATCAACCATTGCCCACGTGTATTCTCGATCGCTTGCACAAACGAGTCGTTGTCCACGGCGACAACGCGTAGATCCGTGCCCAGTTTTTTGATGCTCTGGCTGTGGATGCGGTTCGCGCCAATGACCGGGCTGCGCATCACCTGTCCCAGGCGGCTGTCACTGACGACCCGTACAGTCTGCAGCGGTAACAGTAACGGGCGATGGCGGGTGTTTACTCGCAGGGGCGTCACGTTCTGGCATAGAGACCCGCCGCGGAAAATATTGATGAACTGTGCACCACGGCAGATACCCAGTACCGGGATGTTCAGCTCTTCAGCACGGGACAGCAGGCGGACATCGGTTTCGTCACGGCGCAGGTCATACCGAGCGGTCACCTGGGGTGTCTGACCGTACCGTGAAGGATGCACGTGGGTGCCACCGGAGAGCACCAGGCCATCGAGCAGCGAGACGTCGACCTTTGACCCCGGGCGGATAAAATGGGTACGCGCGCCATGGAAGCGCAGTGCAAAGGTGATTAGCCGGTGGGCGAGACTGCGGCGTGCCGGGCCGCTGATGCCAATCGTAAGGCCCGGATGTTCTGGCTTTTCTACCGGACTTTCAGACATAGTTTCCGGACCGAAGCCACTGTTCAGACGTGTCTATCCAGCTGTGGGTCAGGTTATGGAGACTCAGTTTGCGACTGTTGCGAAACTCCGCAACCAGTATCGATAGATCGTCAACGTTGGCTACCAGTTGTTCCAGCACAATCCAGTCGTTCCACACCGTGGAAAAATGCCAGCCAGGGTTGTCAATGTCGCAGTCGGGCAGCCGGTAATGCAGTGTTGGTCGGCTTTTGATGCGTTCATCCTCAACGTATTCTGCCAGTAAATCGCTGTTCAGGTGTGCGAACAGCGGGAGAAGGTCCAGAGCCTTGTTCCGGGTAGGGTTGTAATGCAGGTAGTCCCGCATCAATTGCTCCATGTCCGGCGCATAATCCTCGGAAATCAGAAGGTCAATGTAGGTGCTGCTCCAGGGCTCAATGTAGCTGGTCAGCTTACGGCTGAAATCAATCTGGTGGCGAGCCTTCAGCCATTCATAGAGAGCAGCGAAGGCCTGTAGGTAGCGAACCAGCGTTGTGGCACTGAGGTCCGGTAGCTCCGGGTTCAATTGCAAACCAAAGGCGTAATAGAGCGCCTCCCGGCTGCCCAGTGCACCCGCTCTGCGCAGCTCATCGCAAAGTGTTTCTATGCGTTCCAGGTTGCTGAAAGCCAGCGGAGGGCTGACTATCTCCAGGGGCACGATCTTCTCGGCGGCAGCGTCGATCACACTCATGGCCTGACCGCCAAGTTCCCTGAAGGACTCGGGAAGACGCTCGTCTGCCAGATCAAGGTCTTTTATCGGGTCTGAGTCCAGTTCGATAGTGAAGTCGCCGAGTTCTGTTTCAACTTCGGAAACATAGCGCGCAACAGACTTTCCGGTGCCTCCCAGCAGTTTCGCGGACAGGGATACGAGATCTTCGTAACCGAGGCCGGACAACTCAATTTCAACGCCAACTCTGCGTTCCTTGCCGTCATCCGTTTTGAGGATGTCCGGTAATCTACATCTGTTGCTCATTCAGGCGCCCCCTAATTTGGTTGTGATCACTTTAACACAGTCCTGCGCCAGGGCGCGGTGGACGGCCACCCACTCCAGCTTAAGGAAAATTGCGTTTACAGGGTTTACACTGGATAAAACACTGTATATAGTCAAATCACTGTATATAAAAACAGGACTAACCGGGGCAACCTAAATGAAGCTGACAGCACGGCAGACACAGGTACTGGATATTATTCGTCGCTACCTTGACGAGACCGGGTATCCGCCGACCCGAGCGGAAATTGCCGCAGAACTTGGATTCCGTTCTGCCAATGCCGCAGAAGAACATCTGCGGGCGCTGGCCCGAAAAGGCGCGATCGAGATGGTGCCGGGAGCCAGCCGGGGAATACGTCTTCCCGATGTAGAGGCTGATCTTGGTTTGCCGGTGATCGGTCAGGTGGCGGCCGGTAGCCCCATACTGGCCCAGGAGCATATCGAAGACCATTGCACCCTGCAGCCTGAATTTTTCTCGCCCTCGGCGGATTATTTGCTCAGGGTACGCGGCATGAGCATGAAGGACATTGGCATCCTTGACGGCGACCTGTTGGCGGTGCACCGCACCCACGACGTGCACAACGGCCAGGTGGTTGTGGCGAGGGTAGGTGAGGAAGTCACGGTCAAACGGTTCCGCAAGGAAGGCTCGAAAGTGTACTTGATCGCCGAGAACGAGGAATTCGAACCCATAGAAGTGGATCTGACTGAACAGGAACTCTTCATTGAGGGGCTCGGGGTCGGTGTCATACGGCGCTCGGATCTTCACTGATACCCCAGGGTGTCAGGACATATTCCGGCTGTGTTTCGTTGGGTGTTGAACACCACGGGCGCAGCTTAACGGCAGGTGAGGCTTATCATGGAACAACTCAGCTTTAATCAGAATCTGGCCTATGCTCACGGAGGCGGCAGGTTTGTCGCTTCAGAGGTTGCCGGTATAAGCGGCCGTGATACTGTCAGGGCGCCTGCTGTCAGGAGCCGCCCAGCCAAACCGGCAGGCAATGTCACAGAGATCATTCTGCCCGAAGGGCAGGTTGAAAACTTCCAGCTATTGCTGCCTATGCTCACGCAGTTGAATCAGGAAAAGCGTTGGTTAGCCTGGATTGATCCGCCCCAAAGCCTTGTCAGTAAGTGGCAGACCATGCGCGGCATCGTTGCGGGCGAATTGTTGGTGTTGAGGTCCACTCCAGACTATCCGGCCGGGGAGCTTGCCGAGCGGGCGCTGAGCGCTGGCACCTGTCACGCAGTAGTCTTGTGGACCCACAAACTCGGACGTGAAGCGCTCGCGTCACTGGAACAAGCTTCGGCCCGGGGTAACAGCCATGGTGTGGTGCTGCGCCAGCGTTGATCGTCAGTGAAGTGTGTAGGAGGGCCGGATGTCCTGGGCGTCCGGCTCTTCGTCTTCCCAGTCAATATCATGGGCAACGTTACCGACCGCTTCAATGCCGGCTGCAATCATAGCCTTGGCAACGTTCATGTCCCGGTCTTCCATCATCTCCCTGGCTTCCGTCGAAAATGATATCTGCACCAGCGGCGCACTGTCGTCGTCGATACGACGAAGCGCATAGTCTCCGTTGCTCAGTTGTACGATTTCGAAAAACGATGGTGACATTAAGCTAGCCTTTCAGTTCATTCCCGTTGGCTTCGACAACGACGAGGTTCTTTACCACTCGCTGTGCCGATCCTCGAGGATATCGATAAAGTGTTTCATCGCGCCCAGAGTGGTTTCCAGGGCCTGTTTTGAGCGATCCGGGCCGGTGTCAGCTGCAACGGCAATCACGTTTTCACTGCTGACCGTTTTTCGCGCCATCGGCGGATTGCCCTGATGCCGCTCAAGTTGTTCGAGGTGATTCCACCAACTTCGCCCGTCACTGGCCAACTGATTCAGTTCGGCTATTTCCGGGCTGTGGGTTCCGATCAGCTCACCCAGTGCCTCAAGGCTATCAGGCTGGCTATGTTGGTGCTGATACATCCTGGCGATCATTACCAACACCAGTTTTCGAGCTCTGAGTCCCAGCTCAATGGTGCCTTGTAACAGCGCTTCTTTCGCTGGAACGCTGTTGCTGTTTTCCAGTTGCCCCAACAGGTTGCGAGCCAGGAATATTTTCTGGGAAACCAATGAGTGCCACTGTGACGCCATGGTAGTACCTGAGGGCAGTTCCACTGCTGTGCGATGAATTAATCGCCAACTATAACATTTTTCATTGTGAATTTCTCCTCCCCCGTTGGTTTGGCGGTTTTGACAAGAAACTACAAAGATTCACTTGAAACGGTTGTTTGAATTTGGCAAAAAGGCGCCCCGATTGAATAACATATGATCGCCTGTTGTTTCCTGCGTGGACATGCCAAACCGTGGATGACACATGGGTTGATCGGTTACCTTGGAGGTAGAAGGGAATGCGGAATCAATGGGAATGGATCGCAGGTTGTGCAGTGGCATTGTTTGGGTTGTCGGGAATTGCATTGGCAAAGGTCAGTGAATCCGAAGTTGAGCGGTTGGGCAGCGATCTGACGCCGGTTGGAGCCGAACGAGAGGGCAATACGTCTGGTAGCATTCCGGCTTGGACGGGCGGACTCACCAAACCGCCCGCTGATTGGGAGCAGGGAGAGGTGGAAATTAACCCGTTCCCCGACGACGAGCCCTTGTTTGTTATCACCGGCGACAATGTGGATCTGTACCGTGACAAGCTTACCGACGGACACGTTCGCATGCTTGAGCAGTACGGCCCGGGCTTTGTGATGCCGGTGTATCAGACCCGTCGAAGCGCGGCTTTCCCGGAAGATGTGTACGAAAAGTCCCGGGAAAATGCCCGCGGCGCGGAACTTCTGGCCAACGGTAACGGTGTACGTAACACCATTATGACCAGCCCCTTCCCGATTCCGAAGAATGGCCTCGAGGTGATCTGGAATCACATCCTGCGCTATCGCGGCGAGGAGCTTTCGTTCCGTAGCTCTTCAGCGACGCCCCAGGTGAATGGTTCCTATAACCAGGTTGTTAACCAGTACGATTATTTCTTCGCCTACAGCCGCCGTGGCACAAATCTCGCCGATATTGATAACAAGATTTTCTATCTGAAAACAGACACTATCGCGCCATCCAGTCTCGCGGGCACCATCACTCTGGTTCATGAGACCCTGGACCAGATTCGCTCGCCCCGGCTGGCTTGGCGATACGATGCCGGCTCAAGGCGACTGCGCCGGTCACCGAACCTGGCCTATGAAACCGATCTTCCGAACTCGTCATCGCTGCGCTCAGTGGACCAGAAAGACATGTACAACGGCGCCCCGAACCAGTATGACTGGGAGTTAAAAGGCAAGCGGGAAATCTTCGTCCCCTACAATGCCTACAAACTTCACGGCGCTGATGTCCAGCCGGATGATGTCATTCGGCCCCAGCACATCAACCAGGAGTTGGCCCGATATGAGCTGCATCGGGTATGGGTTGTCGAAGCGAAGCTGCGGACTGGTATCAGCCATATCTATTCCCGTCGGGTGTTCTACGTCGACGAAGATAGCTGGCAGATTCTTGCGACGGAGGAGTACGACGGCAACGATCAGCTCTGGCGAGTGTCTGAAGCTCACAATATCAGCTATTACAGTGAGCCGGTATTCTGGACTACCATGGAGATGACTTACGATCTGAGCGCTCAGCGCTACTACATTGATGGTCTGGATAACGACTTCCCAGCCTATGACTTCGAGCCTGGCTTCCGTGGCAATCAGTTCTCTGCCTCGGCGGCTCGCAGAGCAGCCCGCCGCTGATGACCGGCAGCCCCGGGCCGGTTGAGGCACGGGGCGCTATCGGCCCGTTTTCAAGGAGAGGCAACTATGTCGGTACCGGAACAGCTTGAGGCAGTGGATACCCTGGTTGAACACCTGAAGACCGCGCTTGCGGAGAAGAACTGGGACGAGCTGTCCCGTCTGAATGACCTGGTCAAACCAACGATCGAGCCGGTGATGGCGGCCCTTGAGGCCGGTGAGCTGAGCCCTGAGCCGGTCAGGGAGCGGTTGGCAGCTCTGCAGACATTCTGTGATCGTGCCAATATTTCGGCAAATGAAGCCAAGGCGGAAGCTCAGAAAGCGCTCAAAGGGGTGAATCAGAACCGCAGCGCTGCAAAAGCCTATCAAAACGTCTCGTTAAATCGCCCGAAATAGCGTCATAAAATTGACTCGAGCGCACTTACAGTCTTAAATACCGCACAAATCCCCGCAAGAGATTCGTTTGGATGTCGAAGAATAATAAGGTGCTGGTGCTCAGCGAGGACGATGCGAAACGGCGTGATATTTCCACCATCCTTGAGTTTATCGGCGAGGAGGGCATTGTGGTTGGGGCCGATGCTCATTCACTGCTGAGCGGCGGTGACGCCGACGATATGGAATCCATTTCCGTTGCCGTCGTCAACGGCGAGGATGACGGCGTGGCCACCGCTATTTCCAAGGTGTGTGCGGCTGCGAAGGGCGTGCCCCTGCTGTTGGTTGGTGACCCCGATCTGGCCGGCCTGTCCGACGACGAGATCAGCCGGGTGATCGCCCGCATGGAATGGCCGCTCAACTATACCAAATTTGTGGACTCTCTCTACCGTGCCCAGATCTACCGGGATCAGTTTGCACGTTCTCGTGAACGGGGCCAGCAACGTGGTCTTCAGCTTTTCCGCAGCCTTGTCGGCACGAGTCGAACGGTACAATCGGTGCGCCAACTGATGGAGCAGGTGGCCGACAAGGATGTAAGTGTACTGATTACGGGGGAGTCGGGGACCGGTAAAGAGGTGGTGGCGCGAAATCTCCATTATCATTCCCCCCGTCGCGGCAAGCCCTTCGTACCGGTCAACTGTGGTGCCATTCCGGCAGAACTGCTGGAGAGTGAATTGTTCGGGCACGAGAAGGGCGCGTTTACCGGTGCGATCACCTCACGGATCGGTCGGTTTGAAATGGCCGAGGGTGGCACCCTGTTTCTGGACGAGATCGGGGACATGCCGTTGAACATGCAAGTCAAGATTCTGCGTGTTCTGCAGGAACGAACCTATGAGCGTGTTGGCAGCAATCGAACTCAGTCAGCCAATGTCAGGGTCATTGCGGCAACCCATAAGCACCTCGAAGACATGATTGAAACGGGCGATTTCCGTGAAGATCTCTATTACCGTCTGAATGTTTTCCCCATCGAGATGCCTGCTTTACGTGATCGGGTGGAAGACATTCCGCTGCTGATCAACGAGTTGATTTCGCGCATGGAAAAGGAAAAGCGCGGCTCTGTCAGGCTGAACTCGGCGGCGATCATGAGCCTTTGCCGTCACAACTGGCCGGGGAACGTCCGCGAACTGGCGAATCTGGTGGAGCGGTTGGCGATTATGCACCCTTACGGTGTGATCGGGGTTCAGGAGTTGCCCAAGAAGTTTCGCTACGTGGACGATTACGATGAGAACCGGCCAGTGGAAGACTCCGGAATGCCATCCAGTATCCTTGGGCTAGTGGGGCTGGATGCGCCAGCTCTGCTGCCGGTAAACGGCATCGATTTGAAGGATTACCTGTCCAACCTCGAGAAGCAGTTGATTCAGCAAGCGCTGGATGAAGCCGGGGGCGTGGTGGCTCGGGCGGCTGAGAAGCTTCGGATTCGTCGGACGACACTGGTAGAGAAGGTTCGGAAGTATGGACTTCGGGATGAGGAGTCCGAGGAAAGCTGATCGACCCCTCCCAAAATTAGGTTTCTGATGGCGTCAAAGGTTTGTAACCTTCGGCGCCATCGTTGTTTCTGGGTGACGGAAACTCGTCATTTTCCATTTTCTGTTATATCTTTCTTGTTGAAAAATAAACAAAAATTAAAGTTGGCACGACGCTGGCTTAATTTCGTCCAAACGATCCATCCGATTGGTACGGGCCGGGTTCAAGGCCCGGTCAGAGGGCGAGTGTATGAGTCAGTTGCAATTTGTTGGTTTGTCGTCGGCAAAGGCATCCTCAACCAGTAAGGAGTCTTCGGCCAATGCGGCGGCCGATGTCAATGACAAGGTGACGGCGCTGTTTCCCGACCAGAATGATGAAGCCGTGGGTACGGCGCTCGAGCTCTTTAATCAGATGTCGCGGCAGATAACTGACTCCTACCGCACGCTCGAGTCCCGCGTGAACCAGCTGTCCGGTGAGTTGTCGGCGGAGTCGCAGCAGCGTCAGGCGGAGCTGGAGCAGAAAGAGGAGCTGGCGGACCGGCTGTCGACGTTGCTGCACGCGCTCCCGGCAGGGGTTGTGGTACTTGACAGCCAGGGTGTGGTGACGCAGACCAATCCGGCAGCGATCATGCTACTGGGGGAGCCCCTTGATGGAGAGCGGTGGGTGGATGTCATTCGTCGCTGTTTCGCGCCCCGACGTGATGATGGCCATGAAGTGTCGCTTAAGGATGGTCGTCGCGTCAGTATCGAAATTCGTACCATGGAAAACCAGCCTGGACAGTTGATTCTGCTGACGGACCTTACAGAAACCCGCCACCTACAAGCCCAGCTCGCCCATGCCCAGCGTCTTTCCGCCATGGGCAAGATGGTGGCCTCCCTGGCTCATCAAATTCGTACACCGCTCTCAGCTGCGATTCTCTATGGTGGACACCTCAGCCAGGAAGACCTCGACGAGGAAATGCGTCAGCGTTGTGCCTCCCGGTTGATGTCCCGTTTGACGCACCTGGAGCAACAGGTGCGTGACATGCTTATTTTCGCCCGAGGTGAGACGCGGTTAGCAGAGGAGTTGTCGGTCGACACCCTGGTCCAGGCGCTGGCTTCCGCGCTGGAAGGATTGAAACTTCCTGCCGGTGTGTCGGTGGAGTTGAGTAACCACGTGAGCAGCGCGGCGCTGATGTGCAATCGCGATGCTTTGGTTGGCGCCTGTACCAACCTTGTGAATAACAGTGTGGAGGCAGGGGCAACAGAGATTGAGGTTGCCGTTGTGTCCGTCGAAGACGAGCTTGTGGTGCGCGTGAGCGATAACGGCCCCGGGTTTACCAGGGAGGAGGCAGGTCAATTGCTGGAAGCATTCTATACCACCAAATCTCATGGCACCGGGTTGGGCCTTGCCGTGGTCCAGGCGGTGGTGAAAGCGCACCAGGGTCGGTTTGCGATTGATGCACCTGTCACCGGAGGCGCTGTCGCCATTATTTCCCTGCCATTGGTGCGTTCGTTGTCGACAGGTGACCGTCGGCAGCAGCCACCAAAAACTGACTGATCGGAGGCTACCATGGCCAAAGCCCAAATTCTGATTGTTGAGGATGACCAGGACCTTCGAGAAGCACTGGTTACCACCCTTGAGCTGGCAAAGTTTCGCGTGCGTGAAGCGGCTAATGCGGAGCAGGCCCTGGCACAACTTGCCGAGTCACCGGTGGATATGGTTGTCAGTGATGTGAACATGCCTGGAATGTCCGGCCATGATTTGCTGCATGAAGTGCAAAGACGGTATCCCGGCCTGCCAACTATGCTGATCACCGCCTATGGCCAGATCAGCCACGCCGTGTCCGCGATGCAGTCCGGTGCTATCGATTACCTGGTCAAGCCGTTCGAATCCTCTGTGCTTGTGGATGCGGTGACCAGAGTGGTCGGCGGCGGACGCCAGAAAAATGTCGATCAACCTGTTGCGGAAGATCCAATCAGCAAGCGGATGTTCCAACTGGCGGGTAAGGTGGCGGCTAGTGACTCAACGGTGATGATTTCCGGCGAAAGTGGAACCGGTAAAGAAGTGCTGGCGCGCTATATTCACCAGCAGTCTCCCAGGTCCGACCAGGCGTTCGTGGCGATCAACTGTGCGGCCATTCCCGAGAATATGCTGGAGGCCATCCTGTTCGGTCACGAGAAGGGCGCCTTTACCGGTGCAGTTGCATCCTCCCCGGGTAAGTTCGAGCAGGCCAACGGTGGCACCATCCTGCTGGATGAGATTTCGGAAATGGATCTCGGCCTGCAATCCAAGCTGTTGCGAGTGTTGCAGGAGCGTGAGGTTGAGCGGGTCGGTGGTCGCAAGACCATTGCCCTGGATGTGCGGGTTATCGCCACCACCAACCGAGACTTATCCGATTACGTGCGGGAAAGTAAATTCCGTGAAGATCTGTACTACCGGCTGACAGTCTTCCCCATGCACTGGCAGCCCCTGCGCGACCGCCCGTTGGATATCATGCCGCTGGCCAATACCCTGCTAAAAAACCATTGCCGCAAGATGAAGCTGACCGGCGTAACCTTCGGACCCGACGCCAGGGATGCGTTGATGGCCCATCGATGGCCGGGCAACGTTCGCGAGTTGGACAACGCGATACAGCGGGCTCTGGTGTTGCATCAGGCAAACGTCATCCATGCTGTTGACCTTTGCCTGGAACTCGGCATTACCGGGCGTATGGAAAGCGGCCCCGCCGGCACCATATCTCCGGCCTCGCCACACCCGGCCTTATCCGAATCCGCGGCTGAACCACCTGGTCGGGACGCTCAGGATGCCGATGCCGTGGAAAGCCTGTCAGGTCTCGGAGCGCTCTCTTCCACGTCATTGGGTGATGAAGTCCGACAGCGTGAATTCCGGATTATCATCCAAACGTTGAAAAAAGAGCGTGGTCGACGCAACCGGGCGGCGGAACAGTTGGGTATCAGCCCGCGCACGCTCAGATACAAACTGGCGCAGATGCGCGATGCCGGCATCGACCTGGATGCAGAACTGGCAGCCGCCTGACCACAGCCAACAGGCTCCTTCGTTCGGCACCCAAGGGTGCCGTTTTTTGTGCCCTCGTCAAAAGACCGTCACTGCCTTTCGCTTTTCTCTCCGTCTGTTCATTAACATTATGAAAATTAAGAAATAATATATATTGGCCTGTAGTTTGCTTTGACCCTTTCAGATATGTCCAGGTCAATGGCTTGCCCATTTATACGGCGGGCCGGGAGAGTGAATCATGGTTCAGCGTGCTGACATCAACAGTGTCCTTTCAGAAATCCGCAACATGCGCTCGCAGATGATGGAGAATCAGCGGGTTGAACAGGACAACAACATCCGCGGACGGATGGACGGACCTTCCAAGGTCCAGGAAACCTCGGACACTCCCAAATTCAGCGACATGCTCAGCCAGGCAGTGGGTTCGGTGAACGAACTCCAGCAGACGTCAGGTGCTATGAAGACCGCGTATGAAATGGGCGATCCCAATATGGATATCTCCCGCGTCATGATTGCGTCTGAAAAAGCATCCATCTCCTTCGAGGCATTGACCCAGGTTCGTAACCGGGTGGTGAAGGCCTATGAAGACATCATGAATATGCCGGTTTGATAGCGGAGCGGACCCATGGCCAGCGTACCTGCTGAAACCTCATCCTCGAACATGCCTACAGCGCGGGGCGACGATACTGGCGAGAGCCGTAGTGACCTGATTTTCGGCTTCAACCGGTTGAACATGCTGCGGCAGGTGGGCTTGATGGTGGGGCTTGCCGCCAGCGTTGCTCTTGGCGTTGCCGTGGTTTTATGGGCGCAGGAGCCCAATTACCAGCCAGTGGTGGGTAATATGTCCGGCTATAACCCGCAGGACGTCACGACCATTCTTGACGCCAACAGCATCGACTACCGTATGGACCCGCGCACGGGGGCATTGTTGGTGCCCTCCGAAGACGTTTACAACGCTCGCCTGAAACTGGCGGCGGAAGGCGTTACCGACGAACAGACCATGGGCTACGAACTGCTAGACCAGGACCGGGGCCTTGGAACCTCCCAATTTATGGAAACCATCAGTTTTCGTCGGGGCCTGGAAGGCGAGCTGGCACGAACGATTGGCAGCATGCGCACGGTTCGTGCCGCTCGGGTTCATCTGGCGATTCCGGAGCGCTCGGTGTTTGTCCGCGATGCACGCACGCCGACAGCGTCGGTGTTCCTAGAAGTGATTGCGGGCCGTCGGCTGGAGCAGGAGCAGATTGCCTCGATTGTTAACCTGGTTGCCGGCAGCATACCGGAAATGAGCAAGGACAATGTGACCGTGGTCGACCAGAGTGGAAACCTGCTCACCGGTCGTGAGGACGGCGGCGACAGCCAGCAGATTGAAGACCAGTACGACTACACCTCCCGCGTTGAGGATCGCCTGGCCCGCCGGGTTGCCTCGATGGTCAGGCCGGTGGTGGGCGATGGTCGTTTCCGCGCGGAGGTAACGGCGGATCTCGATTTCTCCTCGGTGGAGCAGGCTGAAGAGCTGTTCAATCCTGAACAGCAGGCCGTGCGCAGCGAGCGCCAGATGTCCGAGCGGCGGGCCGGTGGCGGCGCCAGCGGTATTCCCGGCGCCCTGTCCAACCAGCCACCAGCTCAGGCGACTGTTCCTGAGCAGGCGACGGCCGACGACGAGGGTAACGTCCAGGCACCGCCAGTGAATGTGCGTGAAGAGTCGACCCGAAACTATGAAATGGACCGGACTGTCAGCTATATCCGTCAGGAGCTTGGCCGCATAAAACGTCTGTCGGTGGCCCTGGCGGTTGATGACATGAAAGTGGTGGATCCCCAGACCGGCGAAGTCAGCTATGAACCCTGGCCCGAACAGGAATTGCAACGCCTGACCATGCTGGTGCGTGATGCCGTGGGGTATTCGGCTGCCCGGGGTGACAGTGTTACGGTTATGAATACCGCGTTTGCCGCCGAAGAGCAGATTGAATTTGAAGCACCGGCATTCTGGGAGCAGCCGTGGTTCTGGGATCTGATGAAGCAGGTGCTTGCAGGCCTGGTCATTCTGGTTCTGGTTCTGGGTCTGTTGCGACCGACCCTGAAAAGCCTGTCTGGCGGCGGCCGCAGCGAACGCAGGGGTGAGTCCGGTAATGACGGCTATGACGGGCTTGATGGAATTGAGGGCGGAGACGCCCTGCGGGAGGCCATGCATTCACAGGACGATCTGCTTTTGCCAGGCGCGACAGACAGCTATGATAGGCAATTGAATGCACTGAAAGGCCTGATTGCGGAAGACCCCGCGCGGGTCTCCCAGGTGATGCGCCAGTGGGTGAATGTCGATGACTGATGAGAACAACCGCCAGCCTGAGTCGCCGCAGAAGCCCCAGCGCAAGATTCCGCGGGTGGAGCAGGCTGCGATCCTGTTGATGTCACTGGGCGAAAACGACGCCGCCGAGGTGCTCAAGCATATGGGGCCGAAAGAGGTCCAGCGGGTTGGCGTGGCCATGGCCCAGATGAAAGATGTCAGCAAGGACGACGTTACCTATGTCCTGAACCAGTTTGTCGAGGCCGTTGGCGGTCAGACCGGTCTGGGGGTTGGCAACGATGATTACATTCGTACCATGCTCACCCAGGCTCTGGGGGACGACAAGGCCTCCAGCCTGATCGACCGTATCCTTATTGGTGGCAACACCACCGGCCTGGATACCCTGAAGTGGATGGAGCCCCGTGCGGTGGGCGATATTATCCGCTACGAGCATCCCCAGATTCAGGCCATCGTTATTTCCTACCTTGATCCGGATCAGGCCGCGGAGATCCTCGGCACGCTGGACGACAAGGTGCGCCTGGATGTAATGATGCGGGTGGCTTCGCTGGAAAGTATTCAGCCGCAGGCACTCCAGGAACTCAACGATATCCTCGAGAAGCAGTTCTCCGGCGGCTCAGCGGCCCAGACCAGCCGCATCGGCGGGGTCAAGCGGGCTGCTGACATCATGAACTTCATGGACCGCAGCGTTGAAGGCGGCCTGATGGATTCCATCAAGGACATGGACCCGGACCTGGCCTCGACAATCGAGGATTTGATGTTTGTCTTCGATAACCTCAAGGACATTGACGACCGCGGTATCCAGGCGTTGCTGCGGGAAGTGTCATCCGAGGTATTGGTTGTTGCGCTGAAGGGCGCCGATGACGCCGTTCAGGAGAAGATCTTCAAGAACATGTCCAAGCGGGCCGCAGAACTTCTGCAAGATGACCTGGAGGCCAAGGGGCCGGTGCGGGTCAGTGAGGTGGAGTCCGCCCAGAAGGACATCATTACCATTGCCCGCCGTATGGCTGAAGCCGGCGAGATCACCCTTGGCGGTGCTGGCGAAGAAATGATGTGATGAAAGATCCCCGTCGCAACCTCGATCGCATTCCCAAGGAAAACCTGACGGCCTACGAACGTTGGGAGCTTCCGTTATTGGATGCGCGTGGCAATGAAGTGGCGCAGGTGGAAGACCGCGAGGTCAAGCCGCTGACCGCCGCTGATATAGAGGAAATCCGCCAGGCGGCCCGTGAAGACGGTCATGCAGAAGGCCGTGACGCAGGGTATCAGGCGGGGCTGCGTGAAGGTCGTGAGCAGGGGCACCGGGAAGGTTTGGAAGCAGGGCTTGCGGAGGGCCGCGAGCAGGGTGCCGAGAAAGGCCTGATGGACACCCGCAAGGAGGTGGATGCCAAACTGGACCGGCTGGAGCATTTGCTTGGCGAATTACTGGAACCTGTCAAGCGTCATGAAGACGAGGTGGAAACCGCGTTGGTCAACTTGACCACGGTTCTGGCGCGCTCAGTGGTATTCAGGGAGCTGTCACTGAACTCTTCCCACATTACCGATGTGGTCCGGAAGGCGATGGCTGCGCTGCCATCCACGACGGAAAACGTGCGCCTACATATTCACCCGGATGACTATCAATGGGTCAGCGAGGTTGCCGACAGGTTCGAGGCGGCGACATCCATTGTTGAGGATGCCTCTGTTCTCAGGGGAGGCTGCAAGCTGGAAACCCGCCACAGCCTGGTCGACTTCACAGTGGAAAAACGCTTCCAGAAGGCCGTTCAGGGCATGCTGGACCGACAGCTGGATACCGAAGTCGCCGGCGAAGGAGAAGAACTGGGCGCCATGATGGGCGACCTTACCGACTTCCGGCACGATGTGCTTGACTCCGACGAGGATGAAGGCGATGACGGCACACCTGGCTGAACGCCTGGCACGACTGCAGGATTATTTTACCGAAGACCCCCAGCCGGAACTGTCTGGGCGGCTGACCCGCATGGTAGGCCTGACCCTGGAGTGTGTAGGCTGTCCCATGGTGGTCGGTGATCGCTGCGTTATTACCGGGCAGGGCGCAGGCACTGTGGAAGCGGAAGTGGTGGGCTTCGAAGATGACCGTGTCTATCTTATGCCGCTCACAGCCATAGAGGGGCTGCGTCCTGGCGCCAGGGTGGTGCCGTTGTCGGCGGCCAGCCGGGTGCCTGTTGGGCCGGAACTGCTGGGGCGGGTGGTGAACGGCAACGGTGAGCCGCTGGATGGCAAGGGGCCGCTGCAGGCGGAAGCCCGGGTGTCTCTCAGTGGCGATATCATCAACCCGCTGGACCGTGCGCCGGTGCGCCAGTCCATGGATGTGGGTATCCGGGCCATCAATTCACTGATGACCGTTGGTCAGGGCCAGCGTCTGGGATTGTTTGCCGGCAGCGGCGTCGGCAAAAGTGTGTTGCTGGGCATGATGACCCGCTTCACCAACGCGGATATCACGGTGGTTGGCTTGATCGGCGAGCGGGGCCGTGAGGTGAAGGAGTTCATTGAGGATATCCTCGGCGACGAGGGGCTCGCCCGTTCTGTCGTCGTTGCATCTCCCGCAGATGATTCACCGCTGATGCGCCTGCGCGCTGCCATGCTGACCACCCGTATAGCAGAGTATTTCCGTGACCAGGGCAAACGGGTATTGTTGTTGATGGATTCCCTCACCCGTTACGCCCAGGCTCAGAGGGAAATTGCCCTGGCCGTGGGTGAACCACCGGCCACCAAAGGCTACCCGCCCTCGGTCTTTGCCAAATTGCCGCAACTGGTGGAGCGTACCGGCAATGGCAGGCCCGGTGGTGGCTCCATTACTGCGTTCTATACCGTATTAACGGAGGGCGATGACCAGCAGGATCCTATTGCGGATGCTGCGCGGGCGATTCTGGATGGCCATATTGTGCTGTCACGACGATTAGCCGAAGAAGGACACTACCCCGCCATTGACGTTGAGGCATCCATCAGCCGAGTGATGCCGCAGGTGACCGAGTCTGATCATTTTTCCCGTGCCCAGCGCTTCAAGCAGGTTTACTCCCGTTATCAACAGGCCAGAGACCTGATCAGTGTCGGGGCCTACGTAAAGGGCTCGGACCCGGAGACTGATTTTGCGATCACCCATATCGGTAACATGGGTCAGTTCCTGCAACAGGGTTTGAGTGAAAGCGCTCCTCTGGCGGACAGCATCCAGCAGTTGTTGGCGGTGGTGCCAGAAAGACGCTCGCCTGATCGCTCCAAGATCCCGCCTGTGGCCGACGGAGGTGGTAGGTGATGTTGCGGTCACAACGCCTTGCGGTTGTGCTTTCACTTGAGGAACGGAAAGAAAAGGCCGCGCTGGAAAAAATGGCGGAGGCCCAGCAGCATCATGAAGCCCAGCGCCAGCAGATCGAAAACCTTGAGCAGTATCAGCAGGAATACCGGGAACAGATCCGCCGCAGCCAGCACGGTGTGGTCTCCGTTGCCCGGCTTCAGGGTTGGCAGGCGTTTATCGCCCAACTGGATCAGGTTATCGTACAGCAACAGAAACTGCTGACGCAGGCGGAGGAACGGCTTCAGGTGTGCCGGGAAGAATGGCAGAATGCCTGGGAGCGGCGCCGGGGCATGGAGAAGTACATAGAAACCTGCCGCCGGCACGAACAGCGTGAGCAGGACCTCAGTGAGCAGAAACAGATGGACGAAGCCGCCGGGCGGATACTGGCGAGGCGGCGTTGAGAATGTCATGGGAAAGCAAACCGCGGGTGCAAATTCGGTGTCGTGAGCTATCCTTTACTTCAGGGTGTCTTGGGCACGCCTGTCATTTCCCGTTATACGGCACGCATACCATGGAGGTTCCGGAATGCCGATTCATACGCATCGCAGTGACGATGGCCAGACCCTGACTATAAAAATTGAAGGGCGTTTCGATTTCAGCACCCATCAGGCGTTTCGCGATGCGTACGAGCACGGCGACGAAAACGTGGACAGCTTTATCGTCGATCTCTCGGACACCACCTACCTCGACAGTTCCGCCCTTGGCATGCTGCTGTTGCTGCGTGACTACGCGGGGGGGGATCGTGCACGGATACGCATCGATAACTGCAACAGCGATGTGCGTCGTATTTTGTCAATTTCCAATTTTGAACAATTGTTCGCGATTCGCTGAATCACCTGAGGAAGACGTCACGGAGGCCCGATGTGGACGATCCACTCCCAGAAAACCGGCCACTCCGGATTCTCATTGCCGATGACAGCGACAGTGATCGCCTGATTCTCAAAACCCTGTTACGTCGCCTTGGCCACAAGGTTGAAGACGCCGAAAACGGACTGGAAGCGGTCAATATTTTCCGCAAGTCTGCGCCAGACATCGTTCTGCTGGATGCACTGATGCCGGTCATGGACGGGATGGAGGCCGCCCGCCAGATCAAGGTGCTGGCGGGAGAGCAGTTGGTCCCCCTGATTTTCCTCACATCACTGTCGGACGCCGGCGCGTTGGCTCGTTGTCTGGAGGCTGGCGGTGACGATTTTCTGACCAAACCCTACAATCGCATCATCATTGAAGCCAAGATCAACGCTTTCAATCGCATGCGGCTGATGCACCGTACCCTCAGCCATCACCGGGATCTGATCCGGGAACGCAATAGCAAGCTACTGGAAGAGCAGGAGATTGCCAAGCGAGTGTTTGACAACGTTGCCCATACCGGCTGCCTGGATGCGCCCAATATCCGCTTCCACGCGTCGCCGATGTCAATTTTCAACGGCGACGTGCTGTTTGCCTGTCCGCGCCCGGCTGGCGGCATGCAAATACTGATTGGGGATTTCACCGGTCATGGTCTGCCTGCCGCCATCGGGGCCATGCCTGTGGCGGAAATATTCTATGGCATGACCAGCAAGGGGTTTAGTGGTAGCGATGTACTCAGGGAGATCAACCAGAAGCTGGGTCGGATACTACCCACCGGCATGTTCTGTTGTGCGGCCATGATCCAGGCGGATTTCCACCTGAACCAGTTGCAGATCTGGAATGGAGGGCTCCCTGACGGAGTGCTACTGAGAAAGGACGGCATGCGTGAAACCGTTGTTTCGCGGCACCTGCCCTTGGGCGTACTCGGTAATGCACGTTTTGACGCGGGGATGGAAGTGTTCCATACCGAACCGGGTGATACCTTGCTGATGATGACAGACGGCGTGATGGAGGCTGAGAACCGGCAGGGTGAGATGTATGGAGAACAACGCCTTATCCGCTCGCTCGATGAGATGAGCCGGCAGGGCTCACCCTTTGAAACCATTATGGCCGGTGTTCGTACCTTCACGGGAAATCAGCCCGAACAGGACGACCTGACGTTGATCACCCTGCGAATGGCGGAAGACGCAGAGCTGGCCGGTATCTCCGATCGACTGCCTCAGTCGGCGCTGGAGGGGCCGGCGGAGTGGCGCTGTGTCTACGAGGTTCAGGATCGAACCCTGGGCCAGTTCAGCCCCCTGCCTTTGCTGCTGCACATCTGCATGGAGGTGCCGGGGTTACGCCGGAAGAGTGGTGAGATATATACGCTCTTGGCTGAGCTGTACAGCAACGCACTGGAGCACGGTGTACTTGGCCTGTGCTCCGACTGGAAGGCGACACCCGATGGATTCGGACAATACTACGCCGAACGTGAGCGAAGGCTGGCTGATGTGGCGGGTCACTTTATACGCTTTACGTTGACCCATACCATGACAGGTAAGGGCGGGCGGTTGGCCATTGTCTGCGAAGACAGCGGCAGTGGCTTTGATTTCAGCAGGGCACCTCCGGAGGCCGGCGATGAACGCCGTTATTCAGGCCGAGGGTTGCTGTTGATACAGAAGATTGGGCGTTCCCTGAACTATCGGGAACATGGCACCAAGGCTGAAATTGTATATGATTGGTATTTTTCTGAGGTTGCTGGCCGTGAGGGCAGTACCACCCAACAACCAGGGGGTTGGTCATGACGGACAAACCACACCTTGATGAAGAAGCGTTGGCCGAGCTGCAGGAAGTTATGGAGAATGAGTTCGACATTCTGATCAACACCTACCTCCATGATTCCACTGACCGTATTGCACATTTGCGGGCGGCACTCGAAAAATCGGACGCCGACGCGTTCGCAAAATCCGCTCACAGCTTTAAAGGCAGTTGCATCAATATTGGAGCTCCCCGACTGGGCGAACTTTGTTTCGAGGCGGAAAAGGCGGGCCGTGACAACCAATTGTCACAGGCCGGAGCAATGCTCGACGATATCGAGAATGAATTCCGACAGGTTGAGGGCACGCTAAGACGTTTTATTGCGTGACGCGAATGAATGGCATCGCTTTTGCTTTGACATCGTACAGGTACGTTGAAAAGCAGAATAAGCGTACTGAAAAGGGGTCTGCAGTGTTCAGATACCACCGTCATTCAGTAAAAGCGGCAAGAGGTTGCCATGTCTCAAATGGTTCTTCCCCAGGCTTCTTCACAGGGCCCACAGGCCGATAGCGGTTCGAAAAGCGTCTCAGGCAGCCGGGAGAAAAACGGCGAGAGTCCGTTTGACTCGGTCTCCCGGGCGGAGCAGCAGCGGATCGACCGGAAACAGGCTGAAAAGCGTGACCAGGCGCGCGTCGAAGACGATGCCCGCAGCGAAAAAGCCGGTCTGAATAACCCTGAAAGCGCGGGTTCTGGTGACCTTGAGGAATCGTCAGCCGATACACAGGCTCGCAACGTGGATGCCCAAGGTAACGTGGATCCCCAGGATAAAGGTGCGCCATCGAACCCATCCGCCGACGGAGAGGAATCTGGTCAGGCCCCGGAAGCGCTCTCTCCACTGTTAACGGTTCAGGAGCTTCCGGAGGAGGTCGTTCCCCTGACGTTCTCCGATTTGCAGGCCCTGCTGATGCCGGCAGGAGGCAATACGACGTCCGCGGCAATCGCTAACCCAGGCACGGGCAACGGCGCGATGCCGGGAGTGCAGGCCTTTGCCGGAATGATTGCCGGTTTGCCCGGGAATACCGCAGGCAAACACAGCTTGTCGACGGGTCAGGGAGCGGGAGCAAGTGCCTCTCAGGGGCTGGCATTGACTGAGGCTTTGCTGTCGGGCGTGGGGGGCGAGGGATCCCGTCCACAGGAAACACCGTCGCTGCAAGGGGCTATACGCTTCCAGTCTGCAGTGGAGCTGGCTAATCAGCAGATGGCCAACCCCAACACCGCAAAGCTGCCCGCCGAGGCCACTGCCTTACGGGGATACGCCACCTCTATTGATGTGCCGGTCAATCATGCGGAATGGGGCGACAAGCTCGTTGGCAAACTGACCTGGCTGACGGCGAGGAATATGTCGGTCGCTGAAATACATCTCACTCCGCCTGATATGGGGCCTATGGAAGTCAGGGTTCAGGTTCAGCAGGAACAGGCACACATTACCGTCCATTCCGCCAACCCGGCCGTGCGAGACCAGCTTGAACAGCATAGCCACCGCCTCAGGGACATGCTGAGTGAGCAGGGGCTCTCACTGGACCAGTTTGACGTCAGTGATTCATCGCAACAGCAAGCCGGTGAGGATGATGCCAGGGAGGGCAACAGGGGTGACGGACCGGCACTCGCCGATGTCGGTTTGGACGATCAGGATCTGCCGCCTGAATCCCTTGATCTGACCTGGAAAGGCGAAGTTGATATCTTTGCCTGACCTTGGTGGCCGGTCACCTGATGATTGCCATGACTCTCCCTTTGCCCATCCTCCCCAGCAACGCTAAACTGCTGTTCCGATAGGGAGGATTGGGCTATCTGGCCCGTCCTTTGCTTAAACCTCTTTATAACCGTTCCGGTTGACGGATTTCTGGCAGATCTACGTTATGGCTGAAAACAATGCGCCCCCTGAGGCGCCGGCAAAAAAAGGTAAGCTCAAGCTGATTCTGATGCTGATCGTGGTGCTTGTTCTGGCGGTCGGATTGTCGGTATTAGGTACGATGTGGTTCTTGGGCGGCGGCATCCCAGGCATGGGCGATGCAGAACAGGAAGACAGCGCGGAGCAGGATGAAGTGTTTGTGCCCAGCACCTACACGGTGCTGGAAAAGGCCCTGGTCACGACAGTACAGGCCGAAGGGCGGCAGCGCTACGCTCAGGTGTACCTCGCTTTCGAGGCTCAGGACCCGGCAGCACTGGCTGCAGCCAACCAGCACATGCCGCTGCTTCGCAGCCAACTGATTGGCGTACTCGGTGGCCGGGACTTTAATGCGTTACAGACGCCGGAAGGCCGGAAGTCGCTGGCCAATGATATGCTGACAACCGTCAACAGTGCGCTTGAGCAGGAAGGGGAGCCGCCCTTGCTGGCCGTGCTGTTCAGGAACTTTGTCGTGCAGTAGAGAATGCGTTAGAAATGCATTAGAGATGTATAGAGACTTAATAGAGAGTGCAACAGTGCCCGGCTAGGGCGGACATCACAGGCAGAGAAACGTATGCAGGATTTACTGTCACAGGACGAAATTGACGCGCTCCTCCATGGTGTGGACGACGGCGACATTGATACCTATGATGAAACCGACGAAGCCGGTATCAAGTCCTACGACCTTGCCAGCCAGGACCGCATTGTCCGTGGCCGGATGCCCACACTCGAAATGATCAACGAGCGTTTCGCCCGCTACACCCGGATCAGCCTGTTCAATCTTTTGCGCCGCAACGCTGATGTGTCCACCGGTGGTGTTCAGATCATGAAGTTCGGCGAGTACATCCATACCCTTTACGTGCCCACCAGCCTCAACCTCTGCAAGGTCCGCCCGCTTCGGGGTACCTCGCTGTTTGTTTTGGACGCCAAGCTGGTCTTTAAGTTGGTGGACAACTTCTTCGGTGGGGAAGGCCGACACGCCAAAATCGAGGGCCGCGAATTTACCCCGACGGAAACCCGTATCGTACAGATGGTGCTTGACCAGGTGTTTCATGACATGCGGGAAGCCTGGCATGCGGTGTTAAAGGTGGATTTCGAGTACCTCAGTTCCGAAGTCAACCCGGCCATGGCCAACATCGTCAGCCCCAGTGAGGTGGTGGTTGTGAGCACCTTCCACATTGAGCTTGATGGCGGTGGTGGCGAGCTGCATATGGCGCTGCCGTACTCCATGATTGAACCCATAAGGGATGTACTGGACGCCGGCGTCCAGAGCGACATTGACGACGTGGATGAACGCTGGGTCAGTGCGCTTCAGGAAGACATCAAGGACGTGAATGTTCCCATTAATACCACGGTTTGCCGCCGGCGCATTTCTCTTCGCGACATTGCCAAACTGAAGGAAGGCGACATCATCCCCGTGGAAATCCCCGAGTTACTGACCCTGACTGCCAATGGTATTCCGGTCTACAAAGCCACGATGGGAACCCGTGATGGCAAGCTGGCGCTAAGGATTCATGACCGGGCGACGGTGCCCAAAGTGAAAAAACAACTGAAGGTGGGACGCAATGGCTGACGACGATAAGAAAGACGAGCAGGAACTCAGCGAAGACGAGAAGCTCGCCGCGGAGTGGGAATCCGCCATGGAAGAGTCGGGGGATGCCGACGAAGATGGCCGCGAGGACGAGTGGGCTGCGGCCATGGCAGAGGCTGGAGAAACCGACGACGATGACGGCAGCGATGACGTCAAAGATAATGTCCGTGCGGCACCCATGGAAGAGTTTCCGGAGGGATCGAACTTCAGCCAGGGCACTGGCCCCGCACCGGATCTGGATGTCATCCTCGATATTCCCGTGACCATTTCCATGGAAGTGGGTAACACCCAGATTCCGATTCGCAACCTGTTGCAGCTGAATCAGGGCTCGGTCATCGAACTGGACCGGTTGGCGGGTGAACCGCTGGACGTGCTGGTCAATGGCACCCTGATTGCCCACGGTGAAGTGGTCATGGTGAACGAAAAGTTCGGTATCCGCCTGACGGATGTCATCAGCCCCGGCGAACGCATCAAGCGGTTGCAGAAATAGTATGGCGCGGATGCATCGGTCAGCTGTCCACTATGGCCTTGCCGGCGTTTTATTGACGCCGGTTATGCCCGTCCTGACGTTCGCCCAGGAACAGGAAGGGCCGTCTCGGGAAGCCGCCACCGCACCGGATACTCTGGTCACCATGCTGACGCTGGGAGTAGGCCTGCTGGCGGTGATCGCCATTATCTTTGGTTGCGCCTGGATTGTAAGGCGCATGAGCGGCATGACGGGCGGCAATACCCGGGCCATCAAGGTGGTCTCGGTGATGCCCATGGGAACGCGTGAGCGGATTTCCCTGATTGAGGTCGGCGGCAAACAGATTCTGATTGGTGTTACGCCATCGGCCATTCGAACGTTGCATGTGTTTGATGAACCGGTAGTCAGTGCCGGTGAGCCTGTGCCCAGTGATTTCGCCCGTAAACTCCAGGGAATGATCGGAAAATCCTGGGGTTCCGGTTCTTCATCGAAGGAAGGTTCCTGACATGGGAGTGCATGTGTCCGGGCGCATTCTGGCTTTGCTGACCCTTTTTACGCTTACGGCCTGGGCTCCCGCTGCACTGGCGGATATCCCCGGTATTCCGGCCTTCACCGTAACCCCGGGCGAGGAAGAGGGCGTTCAGGAATACTCCGTTTCCCTGCAGATCCTGGCGCTGATGACGGCGCTGACCTTCCTGCCTGCCATGTTGATGATGATGACATCGTTCACCCGCATCATCGTGGTGTTTGCGATTCTGCGTCAGGCTCTTGGTTTGCAGTCCACGCCTTCCAACCAGATTCTTCTTGGTCTGACCCTGTTCCTGACCATCTTCATCATGAAGCCGGTACTGGAAGAGGTGAACGAAGTGGCGCTTCAGCCCTATATGCAGGAAGAGCTCAGCTCTTTGGAGGCGGTGGAGCAGGCCAGTCAGCCGTTCCGGAATTTTATGCTGGCGCAGACACGGGAGAGTGACCTGGGATTGTTTATGCGCATCGCGGACGAACAATACGAGACTGCTGAGGATGTCTCCTTCTGGGTACTCTTACCGGCGTTTGTGACCAGTGAGCTCAAAACCGCGTTCCAGATCGGTTTCATCCTGTTTATTCCGTTTCTCATCATCGACATGGTGGTTGCCAGCGTTCTCATGGCCATGGGTATGATGATGCTGTCGCCAATCATTATTTCGCTACCGTTTAAAATCATGCTCTTTGTGCTGGTGGACGGCTGGGCCCTGATCATGGGTACCCTGGCTGCAAGTTACGGGATATAGGGAAAGCAACGCCATGACACCCGAAACCGTTATCGATATTCTGCGTGAAGCTCTGTGGATGATCGTACTGTTAGCGAGTCTGATTATTGGGCCCGGCCTGGTGATCGGTCTTGTGGTCAGTACTTTCCAGGCGGCCACGCAAATCAACGAACAGACTTTGAGTTTTCTGCCTCGCTTGCTGGTCACCCTGATCACCATCATCGTAGCTGGCCCGTGGATGTTGACCCAGCTTCTTGATCATGCGAACCGACTGATCACCAATATTCCTTATTTGATCGGCTGACCGCGCATGCCCACGGAAATATCTGCCGACCTGATCAACCAGTGGGTAGGTCAGCACCTGTGGCCGCTGTTCCGGCTGGCCAGTTTCATGATGGTCATTCCCTTTATCGGCACCCAGCTTGTCCCGGCACGGGTTCGCCTGGGGCTCGCTCTTATTATCACCATCCTGGTAGTACCCATGATCCCGCCGGTGCCTCAGGTGGACGCATTCAGTGCTGACGGGGTTGTGATCACCTTGCAGCAGATCCTCATTGGTGTAGGGATGGGATTTGCCCTGACGGCCCTGTTCCAGCTGTTTGTGGTTGCCGGCCAGATGATCGCCATGCAAATGGGCCTTGGTTTTGCCTCCATGGTCGATCCGGCCAACGGCGTGAGTGTGCCGGTATTGGCGCAGATCTACACCATCACCATTACTTTGCTGTATCTGGCCATGAACGGGCACTTGGTGGCGTTCGAAGTGTTTATTGAGAGCTTCCGTACTATGCCCATTGGCCTGGAAGGTCTGGGACAGGCTGGTGTGTGGCAGCTCGCCCATCGCATAAGCTGGATATTTGTGTCCGCTGTCTTGCTGGCCCTACCTGCTGTCACCGCCGTGTTTATCGTGAATATTTCCTTCGGTGTCATGACTCGCGCTGCTCCCCAGATGAACATTTTTGCCCTGGGCTTTCCGATTGGCCTGATTTTTGGATTGTTTGCCATATGGGTACTGCACGCCAATTTTCTGCCACATTTCGAGCAGTACACCCGGGAGACGTTTGAGTTCATGCGGAACCTGCAAGGGCAGCCTTAGTAACGACGGGAAACCATGGCCGAAGAAAACGACAACAGCCAGGAAAAAACCGAAGAGGCCACCCCCCGAAGGCTTGAGAAAGCCAGGGAGGACGGCCAGACTGCGCGTTCCAAGGAGCTGGCGACCATGGCTGTTCTGTTGGCTGGTGCTGGCGGCCTGCTGATGTTTGGCGCGTCGATGGGTGCCTCCCTGGAAAGTATCATGCGGGACAGCTTTGTGTTGGAGCGTTCCGCCATCTTCGACACCCGGCATATGAGCGTTCAGTTGATGGCCTCCGCCAAAGAGGCTGCCCTGTCTCTGGCGCCCTTGATGATTCTCTTGCTCGTCGCTGCAGTCGCAGGCTCAATCGGGATTGGTGGCCTGCTGGTCAGCGGCAAAGCCATCGCTCCCAAGCTCAATCGGATGGACCCCCTCAAAGGTCTCAAGCGCATGTTCTCCATGCGTTCGCTGATTGAACTGGTCAAAGCCATCCTGAAAGTAGGCCTGGTAATGGCCGTAGCAATCCTGATATTGAACCTCCGAACTGATGATCTGCTTAGCATCGCAGAAGAGCCTGCGAGATCGGCCATGGAGCATGTTGTGTGGACCATGGCCTGGAGCTTTTTCATCCTTGCCTGCGCCACCATTGTCATTGCCGCGATCGACGTGCCGTTCCAGATCTTTGATCACCAGAAAAAACTGCGCATGACCAAGCAGGAGGTGAAAGACGAATACAAGGACTCGGAAGGCAAGCCGGAAGTGAAGGGCAAGATCCGTCAGTTGCAGCGTGAGATGGCTCAGCGTCGGATGATGCAAGATGTACCGGGCGCGGATGTGGTGATCACTAACCCGACGCATTATGCGGTGGCGTTGAAGTACGATCAAAAGAAGATGGCGGCGCCGATTGTGGTGGCGAAGGGGTCGGACGAAACGGCCTTCAAGATTATGGAAATTGCCCGCGAGAACAAGGTGGAGATTCTCCGCACGCCACCTTTGGCGCGGGCGGTTTACCACAACACTGACATCGGTGGTGAAATCCCGGATGGCCTGTACATGGCGATCGCTCAGGTGCTTGCCTATGTGTTCCAGCTCCGCCAGTTCCGCAAGGGACGGGGCGAGAAGCCTCAGATGCCGAAGTTTCCGATTCCTTCGGATTTGCGGCGCGACGTTTGAGTTGGGTGCTGGCCTGTTGGTACCTAGCCTGTTGGTTTGGGGGAGGTGGTTCTGCGGGCGGGCTGCCCAAAACACGCTCCTTCGGCACATCCATGTGACGCTTGGACTCCGCCATCCATGGCTCCGTACAGTTTTGGGCAGCCCACCCGCAGAGCCACTTCTTTCATCATAGATATCGCCAAAATCGTCAAAACCTTTCTCGGGTTTCCTATTATTCGACCTTGCCTGCTTGCGATAACGCCGTTGATCGAGAGGGTGTGGGGAAGGGACTCCCAAAAACGTGGAGCGCCATGGATGGCGCGACCGAGCCCTACAGGGACGTATTCACGGGCGTTTTTTGGGAGGCCCTTCTCCATACCCGTCACCATAGAACTAACAGGCTACAAGAGGTCTAGATCCGGGCCTCAATAACCCGAACCATTGGATCGTGACGGCTCTCAGGAATCGGAAGTCGGCCATAGAACTCAACAGGGTTATGGACGGCAACCGAGGGAAAGCCGCAGCCCCGGAAGTGCTCAGCAGCTTGCTGATCGTCCAGGAAGTGGAAGCTGACATCACTGCGGGTAACCGTGCTTAGCAGTCCGCCGAGGCATTTCAGGGCACCGCGTAACAGCGGCTGGTTCGGCATCAGGTAGCTTTCAGACAGGTAGACTGAACCCGGGCGCTGTTGCAGCAGTGCCGCCAGGCGTTTCCAGAATTCGGAAATAACGGGCAAGGAAAAATAACTGGTCAGTCCTTCGGTGACGACAACCACCGGTTCTTTGCTGTCGAACGCTCTCGCGAAAACCGCTTCCAGCGTCTGTTCACCGGATTCCGCCAGGATATCGATGGGCATTACCTGATGGTGATCGCCCAGGCGGCCGGAGGTCAGGAGTCTTGCGGTTTTTTGGGTGGCCATGTCGGGGAGATCGGCTTCCACCATATGGAGGTGTGGGTGCTTTTCCCGCAAGCGAATGCCCCTTGGAGACATGCCGCAGGCAATTTCCAGAACCTGGGTGACGCCACGTTCGAGGGCCCGTTCGATCAGGTGATCGATGATCAGGTGGCGTTGCAGCAGGAAGGTGCGGATGTTGCCGCCAATGAGCGTTTTGCTGCCCACCTCGAAGGGCGTCATCAGGTGATACAGCCAGCGCCCCTGCTCCGTCGCAAGCGCTTCGTCGGAGAGGCCGTACCGGTGCCATACGGCACCGGTATAGAGGGCAGTAAAGCTGATGCCGGAGCTGTCAGCCGCCTTCATTGGCCGATGGTCAGTGGGTGTCTTTCTCATGAATTCTTGCGCCCCAGGCTTCGCCCTTGCCTGGCAGGATCAGGTTCAGGGCTATGGCAACCACCGCGCAAAGGGCAATACCTTCCAGATTACCAATCGCCATGCCGCCGATCCCGAAGACCAGGGTGATAGCAACGATCACCAGGTTGCGTGCCTGTGACAGGTCGACCTGGTGACGGATCAGGGTATTCAGGCCGACAACGGCAATAGAGCCGAACAACAGGCACAGGATACCGCCCATGACCGGCGCTGGGATGGTTTGGAGCGCTGCGCCGAATTTGCCGATGAACGCCAGCACGATGGCAATGCACGCCGCCCAGATCATGACTTTTGGATTAAAATTCTTGGTCAGCACCACTGCGCCAGTGACTTCGGAGTAGGTGGTGTTGGGCGGGCCACCAAGGGCTGAGGCAGCGCTGGTGGCAAGGCCGTCGCCCAGCAGGGTGCGGTGCAGGCCGGGTTTCTCAAGGTAGTTTTTGCGTGTAACGGTACCGATGGCGAGGATGTCGCCAATGTGCTCAATGGCTGGTGCGATGGCCACAGGAATCATGAACAGGATGGCTGCCCAGCTGAACTCCGGCGCCACAAAATTGGGGATGGCGAACCAGGGCGCGTTGGTGATGGGGGACAGATCCACGATACCGGCAAAGGCTGACAGTATGTATCCGACAATAATGCCGAACATGATCGGGATCAGGCGGAAGATGCCGCTGGACCAGACTGCCATGATTACGGTCACGGCCAGGGAGATCATCGCAATCCAGATGGCGGTGTCGTAGGGCACCAGTTGTTGCGCGCCGTCACCGGTGCGGCCGGAGGCCATGTGGACGGCAACCGGTGCCAGGCCAAGGCCGATCACCATGATCACCGGACCGATAACTACCGGGGGCAACAGACGGGTGATGAAACCGGTACCGCGCAGGCGTACAGCGCCACTCAGGATGATATAAAGGATGCCCGCGGCCATCAGGCCACCGAGTGTTTCCTCAAGGCCGAAGCGCCCCTTGGCGGCAATGATCGGAGCGATAAAGGCGAAGGATGAGGCCAGGAAAATGGGAATCTGGCCGCCGGTGACGATGTGGAAAATCAGCGTGCCAATACCGGCGGTGAACAGCGCAACGTTGGGATCAAGGCCGGTAATCAGGGGCATCAGTACCAATGCGCCAAAAGCCACCAGCAGCATTTGTGAGCCGGCGATGGCCTGTTTCCAGACCGGGTCGGTGCTATGGTCCTGCATGGTTAGACGTCCTTCTGCTTGGTGCCGAAGATTTTGTCGCCGGCGTCGCCAAGCCCAGGGAGGATGTAACCTTTCTCGTTCAGCCTGTCATCGATTGATGCGGTGTAGATCGACACATCTGGATGTTTCTCCAACACTTTTTCCACGCCCTCTGGTGCAGCAACCAGGACGAGTGCACGAATTTCGGTACTACCGGCTTTCTTCAACACGTCGATGGTGGAGATCATGGAACCACCGGTGGCGAGCATGGGGTCGACGATCATGGCCATGCGCTCATCCAGTTCGCCTACAAGCTTTTCAAGATAGGTGCTGGCTTCCAGGGTTTCTTCGTTGCGCACCTGGCCGACAACGCTGACCCGGGCACCGGGAATCAGGGTGAGTACGCCGTCCAGCATACCCAGGCCGGCCCGAAGGATTGGCACGATGGTGATTTTCTTGCCCTGGATCTGTTCAATCTCCACCGGGCCGGCCCAGCCTTCAATGGTTTTCTTTTGTAGTGAAAAATCTTTGGTGGCCTCGTACGTCAACAGAGCACCGACTTCCTGAGCCAGCTCCCGGAAATTCTTGGTGCTGATGTCTGAGCGGCGCATCAGGCCGAGTTTATGGCGGATAAGGGGGTGCTTGACCTCGTGAATTGGCATGGGCTCACCTTTGCGTCTGGGTCGATGATGTGATTGGGCGTAGTAAAGACGCCAGCAAATGGCGCAAGGATACCGTATCTTGCCGAGTCCGTCAGGCGCGGTGAGAAGAAAAGCCGTAAGGGGTGGTACGGATCTTGCGAATACCCAGTCAAACGATGCGTCTGCGTCAAAAAAACGACCCGCACACCCCTGCGGTTAACCGCTAATCGGAGAGTTTCCCGGCATGGACCGAGCGCTAGTCCTTAATAATGTCAAATCCCTGACGCGGGGTAATATCGGCATTCCCGTGATGTTGATGGGATTGCTGGGCATGATGATTCTGCCCATGCCGGCGTTCATGCTGGATGTGTTCTTCACCTTCAACATCACTCTGTCAATCGTAATCCTGCTGGTGTGTGTCTACGCCTTACGGCCGATGGAGTTTGCTTCCTTCCCCACGGTTCTGCTGGTGGCGACGCTGCTGAGGCTCGCGCTCAACGTCGCATCCACGAGGATTGTTCTGCTCAACGGCCATGAGGGCGGTGATGCGGCCGGTAAGGTGATCGAGTCGTTCGGGGCGGTCCTTATCGGCGGCAACTACGCGGTTGGCCTGGTGGTCTTCGCCATCCTCATGATCATCAACTTCCTGGTGGTCACCAAAGGTGCTGGCCGGGTGTCGGAAGTCAGCGCGCGTTTTACCCTGGATGCCATGCCGGGTAAGCAGATGGCCATCGATGCCGATCTCAATGCCGGTCTTATCAACCAGGAAGAGGCCAAGCACCGTCGCTCTGAAATTGCCCAGGAAGCAGACTTCTACGGTTCGATGGACGGCGCCAGTAAGTTCGTCAAGGGCGACGCCATCGCCGGTCTGTTGATCCTGGCCATCAACCTGATCGGTGGCATTGCCATCGGTATGCTCCAGCACGGCCTCGATTTTGGTACGGCTACGCAGAACTATGCGCTGCTGACCATTGGTGACGGCCTGGTGGCTCAGATCCCGTCACTGCTGCTGTCGACGTCTGCAGCGATCATGGTTACCCGGGTAACGTCCAGCCAGGACATGGGCGGGCAGATACTGCAACAAATGTTCAACGCCCCCAAGGCGCTGGGTATCGCGGCCGTTATCCTCATCATTCTGGGCCTGATTCCTGGCATGCCGCACGTAGCATTCCTCGGTCTGGGCGCGATCGCGGGTGGTATTGCCTGGTACATATGGCAACAGGAACGCCAGACCGTCGAGGAGGATGGTGTGTTCCCGGTCAGGGGCGGTGGTGCTCGTCCTGCCGGCGCAGGACGCGACTTGCCGCCTGGCGGTGAGGGTGGTGAACAGAGTGCCCAGCTGCCGCCGCCGGGAGAAACCCGGGAACTGGGCTGGGACGACGTGGCCACCGTGGATATCGTCGGCCTGGAGGTAGGCTATCGCCTGATTCCCCTGGTGGATAAATCCCAGGGTGGTCAGCTGCTTAGCCGTATCAAAGGGGTTCGCAAAAAGCTTTCACAGGACCTCGGCTTCCTGATGCCTTCGGTCCATATCCGCGACAACCTCGACCTGATGCCCAACGTTTATCGCATCACCCTGATGGGCGTCACCATTGCTGAGGCCGAAATCCATCCGGACCGTGAACTGGCTATTGATCCGGGTCAGGTATTCGGCAAGATCGAGGGGATAGAGGGCAAAGATCCGGCCTTTGGCCTGGACGCCAGCTGGATCGAGCCTGACAAGAAAGACCAGGCACAGACCCTTGGTTATACCGTCGTGGACGCCAGTACCGTGGTGGCGACACATCTCAACCAGATCCTTCAGAGACACGCCCACGAACTGCTTGGCCATGAGGAAGCCCAGAAATGGCAGGACCAGCTCGAAAAAGTGTCACCAAAGCTGGCGGAAGAACTGGTACCCACCACCATTTCCATCAGCCTGCTGCTGAAGGTGCTACAGAACCTGCTGAAAGAGGAAGTGCCGATCCGTGACATGCGCTCTATTGCGGAGGCCATTGTGAACGTCCATCCGAAGAGCCAGGACCCGAAACTGCTGACCACGGTTGCTCGCCAGTCACTGCGCCGGATGATTGTCCAGAGTATCTGTGGCAACGACGCGGAGATCCCGGTGATTACTCTGGATCCGGACTTGGAACAGTTATTGCTAAAGTCTATGCAGCAGAGTCAACAATCCGGCGGTCAGGAAGACATCGGGCTGGTGCTGGAGCCAAATATGGTTGAGAAGCTCCAGCGTTCGCTCCAGGACAGCGTCCAGCGCCAGGAGATGCTGGGCAAGCCGGCGATCCTCCTGGTTTCCGGGCCCTTGCGCCCGGTACTGGCGAAGTTTGCCAGCTACGGAGTCGAGCGCCTGCATGTACTGTCGTATCAGGAAATTCCGGATAACAAACAGATCACTATTGTCGCATCCGTCGGTCAGTAAAGGCCGCGGCTGGAAAGGCGGAAGGCGCTGGGAAGCGTTGACCCGAAGGAGGCATCATTATGAAAGTAAAGCGGTTTTTTGCCCAAAGCATGGCAGAGGCACTGCGTCAGGTGCGGGATCAGATGGGGCCCGATGCCGTGATCCTTTCCAATCGTCGTGTTGATGGCGGCGTCGAAATTGTGACAGCGCTCGATTACGACGAAAACATGGCGCGTCAGCGTCTCGGAGATGCCGCACGGGAAGCCACGAATGGCTCACGGCTAGCCGAGTTGCAGGCGGAACAGCATCGCCGCCTGGAGGACGAACTCGGCCGCTCCCGCGATCGCATTCGTGAAGTGCGTGAAAAGCGTGCGGCGTTTGGTAGCGCGAGTGTGGGTGGTGAGTTTGGCGACGCTGGTCTTTCTGAGGAAACACTCGCCAACGACGATACTGTGGTTGAAGAGCCGTCGACCGCACGTGCTGCCTATTCCGGCGAGCTTGCGCAAATGCGCGCGGAAATCAGTTCTCTTCGTGACCTGGTCAGTGCCCGCAACGGCGGTGAACCCGAACAAACAGCGGTGAACGCAGTACAGCAGAGGTTGTCTGAAAAGTTGCAGGAATTCGGTCTCGGACTGGAACTTGCCAATTCTCTGTCCCGGCGTCACCGGGCAGGCCGGCTTGAAGACGGTTGGAAACAGTCTCTGAAAATGCTGGCCGCCGGTGTAAAGACGACGCGCACCGAGTGGTCGGAAGAAGGTGGTGTCTATGCCCTGGTGGGACCAACCGGGTCCGGCAAGACGACGACCATCGGCAAGTTGGCAGCACACTACGTTCTGCGCCACGGTCCCGACTCTCTGGCACTGGTCACAACCGATCGCTATCGGGTTGCGGCACACGAGCAATTATTCGTGTTCGGGCGCATACTGAACGTTCCGGTTCGGGTTGTGGACGAAACCCATTCCCTGGATGACATACTGGACGAGCTGTCGGACCGGCATTTGGTGCTGATTGACACTGCTGGGCTGACCAGCACCGACAAGGGCTACGAGGAACAACTCATGGAGTTGGCTCGCAGTCATCATCGGATTCGAACCCACCTGGTGGTTTCGGCAACCAGTCAGCCGCGCATCATGAAATCCGTCTGGCATTGCTATAAGATGGCAAATCTTACGGGTTGTGTGATGACCAAAATCGATGAAGCATTGACCCTGGGTGAATCGCTGGGATTCGTCATGGAAACGGGATTGCCGGTGGCGTATTACACCGACGGGCAGAAAATCCCGGAAGACCTGCACCACGCTGAGTCCATCCCGCTGGTGCGTTTAGCCGTGGAGAGGCTGAAGAAACTCCAGCAGCAACAGGCAGTCGCTGTTTAATAACAACACAGCCTGCGGTTAAACGCGGCAAGAGATCAGAGTCAGTATGAGCAAACCACATCCGGTACAGGTTATTGCCGTTTCCGGCGGGAAAGGGGGCGTTGGCAAGAGCAACGTATCAGTAAACCTTGGCATCGCCCTCGCGCAAATGGGGCGTCGGGTGGTACTGCTAGACGCTGATCTTGGTCTTGCCAACATCGACGTGCTTCTGGGTATTACCGCCAACCGCAACATACAGGATGTGATAGCCGGGGATTGTGACTTGCGGGATGTGCTGGTCAATGGACCCGGTGGCATTAAAATCGTGCCTGCCTCCTCGGGGACTCAGCGTATGACTCAGCTTTCCACGCTGGAGCATGCTGGCCTGATCAACGCTTTCAGTGAACTGGGTGACCAGATCGATGTGCTGATTGTTGATACCGCTGCGGGTATTTCCGAATCGGTGGTAAGTTTCCTCCGAGCCTCACAGGAACTATTGCTGGTCGTCTGTGATGAACCTACGTCTATTACCGACGCCTACGCTCTTATAAAGCTCATGAACCGGGATTACGGCACCAACCGCTTTCGTATACTGGCCAACCAGGTCAGGAATGAGCAGGAAGGTCGCCACCTGTTTGAAAAACTGACCCGGGTTACCGAGCGCTTTCTTGATGTGGCGCTACAATATGTGGGTATCGTCCCGTATGATGAGGCCGTAAAAAAGGCAGTACAGCGGCAGCGTGCCGTGTTGGACGCCTACCCACGGGCAAAAGCATCGTTGGCGATCAAGAGCCTTGCGGAGAAAGTGGATAGCTGGCCGCTGCCATCGTCGCCCCGGGGGCATCTGGAGTTCTTTGTGGAGCGGCTCGTCGAAGTCTGATTTTGATCCTGTCACTGAATAGCCGGATACATGACATTGGCGAAAGAACTTGGAATCTACAACCGGACGGGTACACGCGGACCTTCCCAGCTCGTTGAGGAGCAGGCCCCGCTGGTCAAAAAAATAGCGCTTCACCTCATGGCGCGGCTGCCGGCATCTGTCCAACTGGATGATCTTATGCAGGCAGGCATGATCGGCTTGTTGGAAGCTGCACAGCGATACAGTTCCGACAAGGGGGCTACATTTGAGACTTACGCCGGCATCCGGATCCGCGGAGCCATGGTGGATGAAATTCGCAAGGGTGACTGGGTCCCCCGATCCGTCCACAGGAATTCCCGCCGCATTGCCAAAGCCATCAAGGCTGTCGAGGATCGCCTGGGCCGGGAGGCCCAAGACTCGGAAGTAGCCGAAGAGCTCGGGCTGGACCTCGACGAATACTATTCCTCTCTGAGCGATGCCAACAGTGGTCGACTTTTTAGTCTGGATGAGCTCAATGAATCCGGCGAGCTGCCGATAGAAGAAACAGAGGGCAGCGATAACCCACTGGACGGCCTGGCGTCTGACAACTTCCGCAAGAACCTGGCCACTGCGATTAGTGATCTGCCCGAGCGAGAAAAGCTGGTGCTCAGCCTTTATTACCAGGAAGAGCTGAATCTGAAGGAAATCGGTGCCGTGCTGGGTGTTAGTGAAAGTCGGGTCAGCCAGATTCATAGCCAGGCCGCGCTCCGTCTGCGGGGACGTCTCTCTGGTTGGCGGCACTGAACAGGCCGTCGCCCCGTTGAACGGCGTTACCAGGCATTCTTTACTGTAGCCTTTTGGTAACCGGCGCTTTACAACCGGCCCAAAGGCCACACAATAAGCGGTTAAACTACCTGGCCTGCTAGACTGTGAGCCGGGAGCCAAAACGAATTCCGGGCGTTTTTAACTGGAGGTCCCATTGGACAAGAATATGAAAATCCTGATTGTGGATGACTTCTCCACAATGCGACGGATCATTAAGAACCTGCTTCGTGATCTTGGTTTTACCAATACTGACGAAGCGGACGATGGCAATACCGCACTGCCGATGCTCAAGAGCGGAAAGTACGATTTTCTGGTAACCGATTGGAATATGCCAGGGATGTCCGGGCTCGATCTGCTGAAGGAAGTCCGTGCCGACGATAACCTGAAGACCCTGCCTGTGCTTATGGTGACCGCCGAGGCGAAGCGGGACCAGATCGTCGCCGCTGCGCAGGCCGGCGTGAACGGCTATGTGGTTAAGCCCTTCACGGCAGCCGTACTCAAGGAGAAGATTGAGAAGATCTTCGAACGCATCCAGTAATCAGAAGTCGGACGGCTCCCATGAGCAATAGCAATAAAGACCCACAGGGGCTTGACCCTGAGGTTACGGAGAAGCTCCGCAGCCAGGCGGCCGAGTTGGTCGAACAGGTCAACGCTGGGGAATACGGCCGCGCGATGACCCTGATCAATGAGCTGAGCGAGGTGAGGGACCAGAGCCTGTATCGGGAAGTAGGGCGATTGACTCGCAGCCTCCATGAGGCGATCCGCAACTTCCAGATTGACCCCCGTAATGCTGAACAGTCCGAAGCCCTTTCGAAGATGACCGATGCGTCGGATCGTCTGGAGTACGTGGTTCAGATGACCGGTAAGGCGGCCAACCGGACCATGGACCTGGTTGAGGAGGCTATGCCCAAGGCCAGTGCCCTCCGCGACGAGGCCGCGGAGCTGAGGGACCAGTGGCAGAAATTGCGCCGCCGTGAGATGGCGCCGGCTGAATTTCGTGAGCTCTATGCCCGTATCGACACGTTTTTCGTGACGCTGAATACCGATGCCGGGGCGATGTACGACAATCTGTCGGAAATTCTCCTGGCCCAGGATTTCCAGGACCTCACTGGGCAGGTGATCCAAAAGGTCACCACTCTGGTTAAAGAGGTGGAAGAGCATCTGTTGAGCCTGGTAGTGATGGCGAGCCATGTGGACCAGATGACCGGCACCGTGCACGAGCTGGAAGAACGGGAAAAGATATCGGCGGAACAGGGTGTTGGTCCACAGATCAAGGCCGAAGAACGCGAAGACGTAGTATCGGGACAGGACGATGTTGATGATCTTCTGTCCAGTCTCGGTTTCTGAGTAAGAGAGGGTAACGCATGGCGCTTGATGCCGATGAAGAGATCCTGCAGGACTTCCTTGTTGAGGCAGGCGAGATACTCGAAAAGCTGTCGGAGCAACTGGTCGACCTGGAACAAAACCCGGACGACAGCGATCTGCTCAACGCCATCTTTCGTGGTTTCCACACCGTAAAGGGCGGCGCTGGGTTTCTGCAACTCGATGCCCTGGTGAATTGCTGCCACTCCGCGGAAAATGTCTTTGATATCCTGCGCAACCACAAGCGCAAGGTGGATTCCGAATTGATGGACGTGGTGCTGGAAGCCCTGGATCACGTCAATGCCATGTTTGAACAGGTACGCCATCACGAAGAACTGACTCCTGCTCCCCAGGAACTGATCGCCGCTCTGGACGCGTTGGCGCAACCGGCAGGGAGCGTCTCTGAAGTTAACGCCACTGCTGCTGATGAACAGAACGAGGTGGGCGACGCCAGTTATGGAGACGATGGCGGTGATATTACCGACGACGAATTTGAGCGATTGCTGGATGCCCTGGAAGAGGACAAAGACAGCGCCCCGGTTTCCAGTGGCGACAGCAATGAATCTTCCGGCGGTGACGGAGGCAGCGGAGACGACATCTCCGATGATGAATTCGAGGCTCTGCTGGACCAATTGCATGGCAAGGGTCAGTTTTCAGGTCCGCCTGAATCCAGCAAGGCAGCCCCTGACGCCCAGAATGCTTCCGTTGGCAAAGGTTCCAGCGATGAGATAAGTGACAGCAAGGGTGGCGACGACCTGATTTCGGATGACGAGTTCGAAAAGTTGCTGGATGACCTGCACGGCAAGGGGGGTAGCCCTACGGCGGAAACTGCCAGATCAGCCCCGGCGCCTGATGCGAAGCAGCCAGCGGCCACGCCCGCCAGTGTCAAGGCTGACAAGCCCGCCCAGCCGGCGGGTAAACCTGAAAAAGTGCCTCCGGAAAACGGCAAGGCAAGTGCAGCACCTGCGATGCCTGCGCGGGACGCCAACGCGCCTGTGGCCGAAACCTCGGTACGGGTGGACACCAAGCGCCTGGACGACATCATGAACATGGTGGGTGAACTGGTGCTGGTGCGTAACCGGTTGCAGCGTCTGGGCGCCCAGAGTGAAGACGAGCATATGCACAAGGCCGTCTCCAACCTGGACGTGGTGACCACCGATCTCCAGTCCGCGGTGATGGCAACGCGGATGCAGCCCATCAAGAAAGTGTTTGGCCGCTTCCCTCGGGTGGTTCGCGACCTGGCCCGCAGCCTGAAGAAAGAAATCAACCTTGAGATGCACGGAGAAGAGACCGACCTGGACAAAAACCTGGTGGAGGCGCTGTCCGATCCTCTGGTCCATCTTGTGCGCAACTCGGTTGATCACGGTATAGAGGCGCCTGATGTTCGTGAAAAGGCGGGCAAGCCTCGCCAGGGCCGTGTAACTCTGTCTGCCGAGCAGGACGGGGACCACATTCTATTGTCCATCGAAGACGACGGTGCCGGCATGGATCCGGATGTGCTGCGCCGAAAAGCGGTGGAAAAGGGCATTTACGAACAGGATGCTGCCGATCGACTGACCAACAGCGAGTGCTACAACCTGATTTTCTCCGCCGGATTCTCCACCAAGGACCAGATATCCGATGTCTCCGGTCGTGGTGTCGGCATGGACGTGGTGAAAACCAAGATCAGTCAGCTCAATGGGCAACTGAGTGTGGAGTCGGAGCTGGGCAAAGGATCTCGCATCGTCATCAAGGTGCCGCTGACTCTGGCCATCATGCCTACCTTGATGATCATGCTTGGCGACCAGTCCTTCGCGCTGCCACTGGTGAACGTGGTCGAGATTTTCCATCTGGACCTCAGCAAGAAGAACATAGTGGATGGCCGCGAATGCATTGTGGTTCGAGACAAAGTCTTCCCGCTATTCCACATCAAGCGATGGCTGGTCAAAGGCGCCGCTGGGCAGCCGGAACCAGAGAACGCTCATGTGGTTATTGTGGCGATGGGAACACGGCGCGTCGGCTTTGTGGTGGATCAACTGATCGGGCAGGAAGAGGTGGTGATCAAGCCCCTGGGCCGGGCCCTGCAGGGAACGCCGGGTATGGCGGGTGCAACCATCACTGGCGACGGCCGTATTGCACTCATAATTGATGTTCCAAGCCTGCTGCAGAACTACGGCAAATAACATTGCGGCAGGCCCAGGTTTAGGAGAAATGGATGACGGTTTCTGTCCTGGTCGTTGATGATTCAGGTTTTTTCCGCAAGCGACTGACGGAAATCCTGACCGCTTCCGGTCAGATCAAGGTGGTGGGAGTCGCCACCAACGGGCGTGAAGGTGTCGAGCTGGCTGAAAAGCTGAGGCCAGACGTCATTACCATGGACTATGAAATGCCCGTTATGGACGGTATCAGCGCCGTCCGTGAGATCATGAAGCGACACCCGGCGCCGGTGTTGATGTTCTCATCCCTGACTTACGAGGGTGCCCGGGTGACCCTGGATGCCCTTGAGGCGGGTGCCGTTGATTTCCTGCCCAAGAATTTTGAGGAAATCGCCCGGGATTCCAGCCAACTTCAGAAAATACTCATTGAGCGTGTACTGGATGTCGCTGGCAGTCGTCCTGGTGCGAAACTGTCGGCGCCGCCTCCTGCTGCGCCCCCGACGCCTTCTTACCGTGGCCCCGCACCTGCAAGGCGCAGCGCACCCGAAAGGCCGGCGGCACCGGACAGGCCTTCTCGCAGCAGCGCCCCTGAGCCTGAAACACCGGCCCGTCGTTCGATTCGTCGTGGGCCGGCGAAGCACTACAGTGTGGTCGCCATCGGCACGTCGACCGGCGGCCCGGTGGCCTTGCAACGTGTACTGATGGCGTTACCGGCCGGGTTCCCCGCGCCTGTGGTTCTCGTTCAGCATATGCCAGCCAGTTTTACCCCGGCGTTTGCCGAACGGCTGAACAAGTTATGTCGGATTGAGGTGCGCCAGGCCGAAGACGGCGAAATGCTGAAGCCGGGCGTCGCGCTGCTTGCCCCAGGCGGCAAACAGATGATGATTGAAAATCGGGGAGGGCAGGGCAGAGTCAGGATTCTTCCAGGAGATGACCGGCTTAACTACAAGCCCTGTGTGGATGTGACGTTCGGCTCGCTGGCCAGGAGTTTTCCCGGCAAGACCCTGGGGTTAATCCTCACGGGCATGGGTTCGGATGGCAAGGAAGGCTGTCGACTGATGAAACAGTCGGGCTCCGATATCTGGTCCCAGGACGAAAAAACGTCGGTGATCTACGGCATGCCCATGGCCGTGGCCAAGGCGGGGTTGTCCGACGAAATTCTGGCACTTGATGACATTGGCCCCCGCCTGGCAGATGGGGTGAGCTGATGGATATTCTCAGCCTGCTCGGCGTCATTCTGGCCTTTGTGGCGATTCTCGGTGGAAACCTGTTGGAAGGCGGCGCCATCAGCTCGCTGTTCAATGGCCCGGCTGCGCTGATCGTCATTGGTGGTACGCTCGCAGCCACCATCCTCCAGACCTCGTGGCCGCTGTTAAAGCGGGCCTTTTCCCAGGTGCGCTGGGTGTTCTTTCCACCCTACATCAGCCTGGAAGATGGAATCGGCAAGGTCATTGACTGGAGCGTCAAGGCCCGTAAGCAGGGTTTGCTGGGGCTGGAAGGGTTGGCTGAGAAAGAATCTGAACGCTTTGCACGTAAGGGGCTGCAATTGCTGGTGGACGGCGCTGAGACAGAAACCATCCGCAGCATCATGGAGGTAGACCTGGAATCCCGCGAACAGCGGGATCTGGAATCCGCCCGGGTGTTCGAGGCCATGGGTGGTTATTCGCCCACCATTGGCATCATTGGCGCGGTGATGGGGCTGATTCAGGTGATGACCAACCTCGAAGACCCCCAGTCACTCGGCAGCGGTATCGCCACTGCATTCGTGGCTACCATCTACGGAGTGGCTCTTGCCAACCTGCTGTTCTTCCCGGTTGCCAATAAGTTGCGCGGCATTTTGCGGGAACGCACCCGTTATGAAGACATGATGATCGACGGCATCATCGCCATTGCCGATGGCGAGAACCCCAAATCCATTGAACTGCGCCTACGGGGCTTCCTGTAGTGTCGGCACCGGAGCCAGGGGTAAGCTGATGAGACGACGCAGGCAGCAGGACGACGACCTTCACAACAAGGAACGCTGGCTGATCTCCTACGCCGACTTTATCACCCTGTTGTTCGCGTTCTTCGTCGTGATGTATTCCGTGTCGTCGGTGAACGAGGGCAAGTACAAGGTATTGTCTGAAACTCTGACAGGCGTCTTCAATGCCCCCCAGCGCTCCTTCCAGCCTATCGAAGTGGGCGACCAGCCCCGGCGCTCGACGCCGCAGGCCGCCGAGGATGTGATTAACCCGCCGGTGACCGAAGCTCCGCAAAACCCCTCCATGAATGCAGAAGGGCGCACCGAGGCGCTGCGTGCCATGGCGGACCAGTTGGCTCTGGAGTTTGACGAACTGATCAATCAGGGGGTGGTTACCCTGGAAACCAGCGACGAGTGGTTGGAGCTGAGTCTCCGCAACAGCCTGCTTTTCAGCAGCGGCGATGCCGAGCCCCATTACGATGCCTTCGACGTGGTGGAGAAAATCGCCGGTGTACTCCGCAACCGGGATAACGCCATCCGGGTGGAGGGCTTCACAGATAACCGCCCGATAAACACCGGTGCCTTCCCCTCCAACTGGGAACTGTCCGCTGCGCGATCAGCGGCGGTGGTACGCATGTTGTCGATGGAGGGTGTTGAAGCCGAACGGCTGGCCGCCGTGGGTTACGGTGAGCACCAACCGGTGGCCCGCAACGACACCGAGGAAGGCCGTCGCCGCAATCGACGCGTGGTCCTGCTGATCTCCCGCGACGCCAGTATACGTGGCGCGATGCGATAACACCTTTCCGATCATCACGTTGCAGAGTCATGGCGGAAGGTGCCTATAGGCGAGTTGGCACAATATCTGTATTAACGTCTGTACATCTTTAGACCCCGGCAAGCTCTTGCCGGATTGTTTTCAAGTTGAACGGATCGTGGCCGATAACACGGTATGCGTGCGATGTTTCCGGAACAGGTATTTCTGGAGAATTCGTGTGGTGACGAGGTTGGCGATGAATGTGGTAATGGATATGGAGTGCATAGCGTGCGCATCTGGGCAGTAGCCAATCAAAAGGGCGGTGTGGGGAAAACCACGTCGGTTGTCACCTTGGGTGGCCTGCTGGCCGAGAGTGGCAAGCGTGTGCTGGTGGTCGACCTGGACCCCCATGGTTCATTGACCAGTTGGTTTGGGTACGACCCGGATACCATCGCCCACAGTGTGTTCGACCTGTTCCAGCACCAGGGCAAAGTACCGGATGGTCTGCCGGCCCAGTTGATTACCGAAACCAGTTGTCCGGGGCTATCCCTGTTGCCGGCCAGCACAGCGCTGGCAACCCTTGAGCGGAGAATGGTCGGTGTTGAGGGCATGGGGCTGATTGTATCCCGGGCCCTGACCCAGTTGTGGGACGATTTCGACTACGTCCTGCTGGACAATACGCCCTCGCTGGGCGTGCTGATGGTGAACGCGCTTGCCGCTGCCCAGCACCTCATTATTCCGGTACAAACCGAATTCCTGGCCATCAAGGGCCTTGAACGGATGTTGCATACGCTCACCATGATCATGCGCTCCCAGAAGAATCAGCTTTCCTACACCATCGTACCGACGCTGTTTGACCGGCGTACGCAAGCATCGGTGAAGAGTCTTAACCAGTTGCGAAAGACCCACAGCGATACGCTCTGGCGTTTTGCCATCCCAGTGGACACCAAGTTCCGCGATGCCAGCCAGGCTGGGACTACCCCGTCGTCCATGGATGCTGGAACCCATGGTGTCCGGGGATATGCCCGCCTGCTGAGCGATCTACAGGAAATAACACGCTCGGTGGCGGAGCGTCGGCATGGCTGACAAAAAAATGACACAGGTGGCGGACCCTGGCTCTGCCATCGCCAGCTATCTGGACGAACTGCTGCATACGGCGACGGATAGTGCCCTGCGTGAGGAACCGGAACCGCCAAAACCGGTGGCTCGTGAACGCACTCGTATCGCGCCGAAGCCCGCGTCCGTTGTGGCCCGCCCGATCGCGGAGGCCAAGGCTGAGTTGCGAAAGCCGGTAACACCGGCCCCGGTGGCTGAAAAAGCACCGGAGGTGGAGCCACCCCCGGTTGAGCACAAGCAGGCCGTCGATGTTCCGTCGCCCCCTGAGGTGGAACCCCCGGGGCGGCCGGAATGGTCGGACAAACCGTTCGAATGCCTGATCTTCACGGTGGCGGGGTTGCAACTGGCGGTGCCGTTGATCCTGCTTGGTGCCATTCACCGAATAGAAGAGCCGGTGAAGCCGATCCCCGGTAGCCCCCGCTGGTACATGGGCATGCGCCCGGACCGGGACTGTAACCTCAGAGTGGTGGACACGGCGGAGTGGATCATGGCGGGCCGGGCACCGGCAGACGCACGGGACAACTATCGCTTCGTGATCCGGCTGGACAGCAGTGAGTGGGGGGTGGCCTGTGACGATGTTGCGCAGTCGTTTACCCTGAAGCCGGAGGAAGTACGTTGGCGCACGGCCCGCAGCAAGCGGCCTTGGCTGGCGGGCACGGTCATCGATCACATGTGCGCATTGGTTGATGTAAAAACCATGGCGGACTTGTTGGTCCGGGCTGAGCGGGAACACCACCTCGACCTGAGCTAGCAATTTCCAGTTACCGAATGAAACCGTGCTCTGCTGGCACGGTTTGTGCCCTGAACTATAGTATTGGGCACTGATGATGAATTTTTGACGATCAGGCTGCCCGCCGGGCAGCCGAACAGGAGATACAAGGCAATGGCATCCCCGAGCGGACAGCAAAATCAGGCCCAGGATGATCAGGTACTGCAGTACGTGACCTTCAGGCTGGATGACGAAACCTATGGCATTGATGTCATGCAGATCCAGGAAGTGTTGCGATACACCGAGATTGCGCCGGTTCCAGGTGCCCCGGATTACGTTCTGGGCATCATCAACCTGCGGGGCAATGTGGTCACCGTTATCGACACCCGCCGTCGTTTTGGCCTGGCGGATGCGGAAGTCACTGACGCGACACGCATTGTGGTAATGGAGTCGTCCAACCAGGTGATGGGTATCCTGGTGGATTCGGTTGCCGAGGTGGTGTACCTGAAAGCCAGTGAAATCGAGACCGCGCCCAATGTGGGGAACGAGGAAAGCGCCAAGTTCATCCAGGGTGTGTGTAACAAGAACGGCGAACTGATCATATTGGTCGAGTTCGACAAGATGTTGTCAGACCACGAATGGGCTGAAATCTCCTCACTGTAACGCCGGCTTTGGCCGGACAGCAGGCTGGATGGACGCCCCGTGGTTTCAACGAACCGAGGACGTCCATCATGTTTGCAGAAATCTCTTCCCTGGCCCCGTGGCTCCTGACAGCCGCTGCCCTGTGCTTACTGTTCGCACAGGGTCTGATGCTACGCCGTGAAAACCGAAAACTTCGGGAGCAAATGAAAGAGCGCTGCGAAACCCTTGGCCGCGAGCTCCACGCAACAGCCAGTGGCAGTATGGGGGTTGGGCAGCGAGTGGTCACGTGCGAGCGCCAGCTTCATGAACTGCGCGGTATGCTTGACGAAATGCGTCAGAACGATCCGTTGAGGATTTCCTACGATGAGGCCTCAAGGTTAGTGGACCTGGGGGCGGATATCGACGACCTGATGAACACCTGCGGCATTTCGCGGCCGGAAGCCGAACTGGTATCAGCGCTCCGTAAGCGCCAGGCGGCCTGACCTAAGGGCCCATCCGCCTAATCTTCACTGGGCCGTCCGGCGTCCTCTGGCGTACGGCCCTGAAGGTTGAAGGCAAAGGCAAGAATTTCAGCCACCACCCGGTAGAGTGTCTCCGGGATTTCATCGTTCAACTCCAGTCGCGCCAGTATGCTGGCCAGCTCCGGATTTTCGTACAGCGGCACATTATGCTCACGGGCAATGCGGATGATTTCCTCTGCCAGTTCGTGGGTGCCGCTCGCCGCAATGACCGGGGCTCGCTCGCCATCGTATTTCAGTGCCACCGCCGCCGGTGAATCGGTTTTCCGGTGATCTTTGCTCATACCCGCGTGTCCACCAGCCGGTGCTCAAGACGGGTGTTGGCACCCCTTGGTGTCCCCCGCCGGCACTCCAGGTCCACCACATCCAGGCCGATATCCGAAAGGCCCTTTCGTAATTGCGGCAGATCTTCCCGCACCTGACGCAGCGTAGACTGTTTCTCCGCCCACACCTGTGCAGACACCTGATCCTGCCGCAGTGATACATCAAAATGCAAAGGCCCGGCTTCGTCCAGGTCCATGGCCAGAGACAGGCGCCACTCCGTTGCCTGGGGATTGCCGGAGGTTTTCTGGCCGCTGTCTGCCGGGTCCTGTTCGATTCGCAACTGGGCGATTCGTGGTTCGTTGTTGGGGTTCAGCCAGGGGAGCTCCAGTAGCATGGTCGATACCGGCGTTGGCGCCTCTGCGGTGGTCCGCGTGGAGAGTATCTGGCTGTGTAACTGATTCACGGTAATACGATTGAGCATGCCAGCCAGCAGCCTGAGCATTTGACCAACCGTTGGCTCCGCAGCCCCCTGTGGTGGCGGAGGTGGAATCGTATTGGGAAACTGAAGCGGTGCCTGCACCAGTTCCGGACTTGCCAGCGGTGTAAAGCGGTTGAAGGCGTCGGGGCCGTTCCCCTGTTGTGCGAGCAAGGTGGTAATGACCCGGCCGATAGCCAGCTTGAGATCGGGTAGGGCGGCCTGAGGTGCCCTCGCCAGCCGCGATTCGGCGAACAGCCCGCTTTCCTCGACCCACTGTCGTAACTGGCTGGCCGTACCGGGTTGAGTTCCGGCGCCTGGCGTCAGTGACTGGCTGGAGGGCAGCCGTGATACCAGTTGTTCAATAGCCTGCCTCACCGGTTGGGGAAGTGGCAGTGGTGGATTGTTGATGGGTGCCCCAGTGGGCACAACGCTGTCGGGTCTCGTACCGCCGGTGAGCGTTGTCAGAATTCTGGCAAGGCCGGCATCAATGGACTGTTGCCAGGGCAGGCGCTGCGCCAGCGCCCGGGAGATAGTGGTTTCCGGCGTCTGGGCCAGCTTACCCATCAGTTGCAGTTCATTACCCGCACGCATGACTTTGACCCAGTCACCGGTTTCAAGGGACGTGTCTCCAATGGCCGCATGAACGGTCAGCGACTGGCCACGAATCTCCAGCAACAATTGCGCGCCGGCAGAGGACTGTCGGTTGATCACTTCTGCCACCCGAGCCAGTGTTGCCTCGCGATTGGCAAGCTTGAGCTGGTCAAGCTGCACACGGGCGGAGGCCGCATCCAGCGCTGCCGAAGGTTGTCCTCCGGCTGGCCGCTGAAGGATCGGCGCCGGTGACTCGGTTTTAGGCGGTGGTGTAGGGTTACCGTTTGGTAATTTCATTGCCACTGATTTGATGTCAGACAAGAGTATTCCAGAGGCGCTTTCGCTATAATACGCCCCGCCGGTAAGTATTGCCTTTCCGAACGTCTGAACCCACCGGGTCAGTAATGTGTACACCAGCTCTGGGGCCCCGATGTCTGAGCCGTTACTACAGGCTGTCAATCTGCAGTGTGAGCGTGATGACCGGATACTGTTCCGGGACCTCTCTGTCTCCATACTGCCCGGTACTCTGACCCGTGTCGAGGGGCCTAACGGCTCTGGCAAGACCACGTTGCTTAGAATTCTTGCCGGATTGAACGACAGTTACAGTGGTGACTTGCTCTGGCGCGGCAGGCCTCGTCATGCCTACCGGGAGGAATTCCTCCGCAATATGCTCTACCTTGGCCATCGCCCGGGTATCAAACCGTTGCTCACCCCCATGGAAAATCTCCGCACCCTGATGGCCGGGCGTCGCTATGTTACCGATAAGGTGCTCTGGCAGGCATTGGAAGGCACTGGCCTGGGTGGCTTTCAGAATGTACCCAGTCGTAATCTGTCCGCCGGGCAGCAGCGTCGGGTGGCGCTCGCCAGGTTGCTGGTTGCGGATGAACCCCTGTGGATTCTGGATGAGATATTCACTGCCATTGATATCCACGGTGTGGCTGCCCTGGAGCGATTGCTGGTGGAGCGTGTCGCAAGTGGTGGTGCGATTGTGGTGACCACGCACCACGATTTTAATCTGCCCTCGATGCACCGAGTTACCCTGGGGGGACGTCATGACCATGGCCTCTGAAGCCAAGCTTCCTGTTCGTACGCCGGAGGAGTCGGTAAGTGCGTTGTCGGCCATGAAAGCCGTATTCTTGCGGGATCTGAAAACCGCCTTTCGTCAGCCCCAGGATCTGCTCAATCCGTTACTGTTTTTTGTCATGGTCGTAACGCTTTTTCCCCTTGGAGTTAGCCCCGAAGTCGCATTCCTGAGAGAGGCGGGTAGCGGTATCCTGTGGGTTGCGGCCTTGCTGTCCGTGTTATTGTCGCTGGATCATCTTTACCGTCATGATTTCGATGACGGCACGCTTGAACAACTGGTACTGCAACCCCAGCCGCTGTTTTTGCTGGTACTGGCGAAGTCATTGGCCCATTGGGTGCTCACTGGCCTGCCATTGGTGATGCTGGCGCCTGTTCTGGGGGTGATGGTGCACCTTGAGGGGAACTCTGTCGCCATTCTGTGTCTAACGCTGCTGATCGGCACACCGGTCCTCAGCTTGATCGGTTCCATTGGTGCGGCCTTGACCCTCGGATTGAGATCGGCAGGCGTGCTCTTGTCCCTGCTGATCATTCCGCTGTACATTCCGGTGCTGATTTTTGGCACAGGCACGGTAATGGCTGCGTCTGAGAGCGCGTCGGTGGGTGGACAGCTCGCGTTGATGGGGGCATTTCTGGTGTTGGCGCTGACACTGGCGCCGTTCGCATCGGCGGCGGCCCTGAGGATCAGTCTGTCCAACAGTTAAAGATAAAAAGGTAACAACCTGATGTGGCAAATCTTTCACAAGCTGGGGTCGCCAAAATGGTTCTTCGGCATTGCCTCAACGCTGATGCCCTGGCTGCTCGTGGCGGGGGCAGCCCTGTTGATGACCGGTATTGTCTGGGGGTTGGTGTTTGCGCCACAGGATTACCTGCAGGGTAACAGCTACCGCATTATTTTCATTCACGTACCGTCTGCGTTTCTGGCCCAGTCGGTGTACATCATGATGGCCGTTGCGGCGCTGGTTACGCTGGTTTGGCGTATGAAACTGGCCGATGTCTTCGTCACGGCTGTGGCACCGGTTGGTGCGGTGCTGACCTTCCTGGCCCTGTTTACCGGGGCGGTGTGGGGTAAACCCACCTGGGGAACCTGGTGGATCTGGGATGCCCGGCTTACTTCGATGTTGATCCTGCTGTTTCTTTATTTTGGGGTGATGGCGCTGGGAGCGGCCATCTCCGATGAGAAATCCTCGGCACGCGCCGTTGCCGTGCTGGTACTGGTAGGGGTGGTCAATATACCAATCATCAAGTATTCCGTGGAGTGGTGGAATACCCTGCACCAGCCCGCGACGTTCAAGCTCACGGAAAAGCCCAGTATGCCCGCGGAAATGTGGGTGCCCCTGTTGCTCTCGGTATTGGGGCTTTATCTGATATTTGGCTGGCTCGCCTGTCTGCGTATGCAGACCCACATACTGGCGCGTGAAGGGCGCACACGCTGGGTAAAAGAACTGGTTCAGGCACGGGGGAACTGACGCAATGGCATTCGACTCATTTGGCGCTTTTCTGGCGATGGGCGGCCACGGCCCGTATGTGTGGGCCTGCTATGCGATGTTTTTCCTGCTGATGGGTGTCGTGATCTGGTGGTCGCTGCGTCAGCGGCGGGTCGTGATCGCTCAACAGCAACGCCGCGCCGCCCCCATGCCGTCGGCCGACGAGCGCCCGACGGCCAGCTTTACCCGAATTGAATCTTCACAAGACTGACTGGTATATCAAACATGCACCCGATCCGAAAAAAACGGCTCACCATTGTCCTTTTTCTCCTTGTCGGGGTGTCGGTGGCTGTGGCCCTGACGACCTACGCGCTGCGGCAGAACATCAACCTGTTTTACGACCCAAGCCAAATTGCCGCTGGTGAAGCGCCAGTGGACGTCCGCATCCGTGCCGGTGGCATGGTGGAAGAAGGGTCAGTGCAACGTGATCCGGAAAGCCTGAAAGTGGAGTTCAAGGTGACAGACTTTACCTCGTCGGTGTTGGTGGAGTACACCGGCATCCTGCCGGACCTGTTTGCGGAAGGGCAGGGCGTTGTCGCCATGGGGCGCATGGACGGAAATGGTCGTTTTGTCGCGGACCAGGTGCTGGCAAAGCACGATGAGAACTATATGCCACCGGAAGTGAACGAAGCCCTGGAAAAGGCCGCCGGCAAGCGAGCTGCCATGCCTGGGGCAACCGGTGAATCCAGCGCCGGTTACTAGCGTTGCTGGCCCACGTTTAAGAGAGTTGGAGAATTCTGATGTTTCCGGAACTCGGACAGATCACACTGATACTCGCGCTGTTGCTGGCAGTGCTCCTTTCCGTGGTCCCCCTGGTGGGCTCGGTGACGGGGCGTGATCAGCTGCTGGCCTTCGCCCGGCCGCTGTCAGCGGGCCTGTTTGTCTTCGTTGCCATGGCCTTTGGTCTTCTGACCCACGCGTTTGTGACCGATGACTTTTCTGTGGCCTATGTCGCCAACAACAGCAATAGCATGCTGCCCTGGTACTACAAGTTCAGTGCGGTTTGGGGCGGGCATGAAGGCTCTCTGTTGCTTTGGGTGCTGATGCTCGTTGGCTGGACACTGGCCGTCGCCGTGTTTAGCCGTCGCCTGCCGTCGGTGATGGTGTCCCAGGTCTTGTCGATACTTGGTATGGTCACGGTGGGTTTCCTGTTGTTTACTATCGTGACCTCCAATCCTTTCGATCGTACGCTCCCTAATGTGCCGGCCGATGGCGCCGACCTGAACCCGCTGTTGCAGGATTTCGGGCTGATTGTGCACCCGCCTATGCTGTACATGGGGTATGTGGGCTTTTCCGTGGCTTTTGCCTTTGCCATTGCCGCGCTGATCAATGGCAAACTGGATGCGGCATGGGCTCGTTGGTCCCGCCCCTGGACTACCGTGGCCTGGGCTTTCCTTTCCCTGGGTATTGCTCTGGGTAGCTGGTGGGCCTATTACGAACTGGGTTGGGGCGGCTGGTGGTTCTGGGACCCGGTCGAGAACGCCTCGCTGCTGCCCTGGTTGTCAGGAACGGCATTGATGCACAGTCTGGCCGTCACTGAGAAACGCGGCGTCTTCAAGAGTTGGACCGTGCTGTTGGCCATTGTGACCTTCGCCCTGAGCCTGCTGGGAACCTTCCTGGTGCGCTCCGGGGTGCTGACCTCTGTCCACGCCTTCGCCTCTGACCCTGACCGGGGTACATTTCTGCTGGCGCTGCTGGCGATCACTATTGTTTCGAGCCTGACCCTGTATGCGTTCAGGGCGCCGGTGGTGCATGTGCGCTCCCGTTACGGCAGCCTGTCCCGTGAAATCTTTCTGCTGATGAACAATGTGTTGCTGGTTGCAGCAACCCTGTTGGTGTTGGTGGGTACCCTTTATCCGTTGGTTCTGGACTATCTGGACATGGGGCGGCTGTCCATTGGTGAGCCCTTCTTCAACCTGACCTTCAGCCCTCTTGGAATTGCCGCAGGCTTGCTTTTGGGGGCAGGTATATTCTCCCGCTGGAAGAAAACCGACGGCGGCTGGCTGGGCCGCAAACTGTTGTGGCCGTTGGCAGTCAGTATCGTTGGCACTTCGGCTGTGCTGGTCGGGTACGGCACGTTCGAGCCTTGGGCGTTTGGGGGGCTGTTCTCAGCAATGTGGATTACGGTGGCGACCTTTTGGGATCTCTGGGAAAAGTCCGGGTCACGGAAGGGCCGTCTGCACGGCCTGAAGCGCCAATCCCGCAGTTACTACGGCATGGTGTTCGGGCACCTGGGACTGGCCATCACGATGGCCGGTGCGACGGTTGCTTCCAATTACGGTATCGAGCGGGATGTTCGTATGTCGCCCGGCGACACCGCGATGGTGGGGGATTATCAGGTGGCATTTGCGGAGATTGGCAACCGACGGGGACAGAATTTCACCGCGGAATACGGGCGTTTTGAGGTTTACGATTCGGATGGTGGCCTAGTATCCACGCTTTATCCCGAGAAGCGCCAGTACATGGTTCAGCGCAACACCATGACCGAGGCCGGTATTGACGGCGGCCTGTTCCGGGATATTTTTGTCGCCATAGGTGAGCGGGTGTCTGACGACGCCTGGGCGATCCGGCTTCAATACAAGCCGTTGGTTCGCTGGTTGTGGCTCGGATCGCTGTTTATGGCTGCCGGTGGCTTCCTGGCCATTTCAGATCGTCGCTATCGCATTCGCGACAAGGTTGCGGAAAACGGCAAGGCCAAGGCACCGAATGCAGGTGGTGATCGCGGCGCAGACGCGGCAGGAGTGGCGTCATGAAGCGGCTCCTTCTGTTCACGCCGTTGATCCTCGCCGTGGTACTCGGCGTGGTCCTGTTCGCCGGTATCGGCAAGGACCCCAACAAACTGGAGTCGGCGCTGATCGGAAAACCGGTGCCCGAGTTTTTGTTGACGGATCTCCACGACGAGAGCCGCGAACTGACCCGTGAGGTTTTTGAAGGTCAGATGTCTCTGCTGAACGTCTGGGGTACCTGGTGCCCGGCATGCCGAGATGAGCATGGTGATCTGGTCTGGCTGGCGGAAGAGAAAGGTGTTCGCATCGTTGGCCTTAACTATAAGGACAACCGGGATGATGCCCTGGTCTGGCTGGACAGGTTGGGCGATCCGTATCAGGTGTCGGTCTACGATCCCCGTGGCAGCCTCGGGTTTGACCTGGGGGTCTATGGCGCACCGGAAACTTATGTCATTGATGCCGAAGGAATTGTGCGTTACCGCCACGTTGGCGTGATCAACGAAAAAGTATGGGAGCAGGACATCAAGCCCATCGTCGACCGGTTCAGGGAGAAAAACTGATGTGGCGTTCGGTGTTTGCATGGCTGTTGCTGGTTACGATTGCGCCGATGTCCGCAGCGGACGCCCGGGACGTATACGGGTTCGATACACAGGCGCAGGAGCAGAGGTTCCAGACCCTGATTTCGGAGTTGCGTTGCCCGAAATGCCAGAATCAGAACATTGCCGATTCCAATGCGCCGATTTCCAAGGACATGCGCGACGAGGTGTACCGGATGATGTCTGACGGCGCCAGCAACGAGGAAATTGTTGGAGCGCTGGTCGACCGCTTTGGTGAGTTCGTGCGCTACAAGCCCGAAGTGGATAGCCGCACCATCCTGCTGTGGGCAACGCCGGCCATTGTGGTTCTGGGGGGGCTGATGGTGGTGGCGGGGATTGTGATCCGCTCCCGCAGGGCCGGTCAGGACGAGTCGCCCCTAACTGACGAAGAGCGTGCGCGGGCATCCCGGATGCTTGATGGCGATGACTCCAGCCGCACCTGACTTCAAACAACACTCTTTCTCAACCGGATTAATGACTGTTCTATGACACAGACCTTCTGGCTGACGGCCGCTGTATTAATTGTACTTGCCCTGGCGTTTGTGGTGGCGCCGTTGTTCCTGCATCGTTCCAGCCGGCGGGCAGAGATGGACCTGCGCAACCAGAACCTGCTGGCATATCGAAGCCGAATGGCGGAACTGGATCGTGAGTTCGATGCCGGCGCGCTGGACGAGGAAAGCTATCAACAACTCCGGGAAGAACTGGCTGGCAGCATGCTTGATGATGTCCCGGATGCCGAACGTGGCGTCATTGATTCACCGGACCGGGCCAGGGGTGGGAAAAGTGCCGTAGTTATTGCGATTGCCTGCCTCGCCGTTATTCCCGCCGCTGCGGTATTTCTGTACGGACAGTGGGGCGCCATGGACGACGTCGAGCAGTTCCGTGCCATGCAGGAGATGATGGCAGCCGACGGCGATCGCCTGGGCCAGATGCAGGAACTGACCACCCAGCTTCGCGAGCGGCTGGAGGCCAATCCGGAGAACACGGAGGGCTGGGCCATGCTGGGGCGTAGCTATATGCGCATTGAGCAGTATGAGGATGCGGCTTGGGCCTTCGAACGGCTGGCAGAGAGTATTGAGGATGATGAGAACGGCAAAGCCGTCGCCTGGGGATTATCAGCCCAGGCTGCGTTTTTCCTGAGTGAGGGTGACCTCAACCGAGGAGTGTCGAACGCCATTGAAAAGGCCAGGTCGCTCAATCCCGACGAGGTCAATTCCCTTGGCTTGCTCGGTATCCATGCATTCAGCCAGCAGAACTTTGAGGAGGCGATCCGGTATTGGGAGCGCATCGTCTCGGTGGCGCCCAATCACCCCCAGATTGCGTCCATCCGCCAGGGCATTGAGCAGGCCTATCAGCGCCTGGGTCGGCAGGTGCCACAGGAGCAACCGTTAGAGGTATCCGCGGCTGGCGTGACCGTCCGGGTGGAAATAGAGGAAGCATTCCGGGGTGAGATTCCTGACGACACCATCCTGTTTGTTCTGGCACGTCGGGCGGACGTTCAGGGCGGTCCACCGCTGGCGGTGGCACGGCTGAGTGCGGGCCAGTTGCCGATGGAGATCCGGTTGGACGACCGCTTCAATATGTCCGCGGGTGCAAAACTGTCGGAGGCGGGCGAAGTGCGCCTGCAAGCGCGACTGTCGCGCTCTGGCAACGCCAGGCCACAAGCAGGTGACTGGCAGGGCGAGGTGGATCAGCCGGTGCCAGTGGGTGAGGGCGAAAACGAGCCTGTCACCCTGGTGATTGATACCCAACTGGCGCCGTAATCTTTCACCGGCTGGTGCTCAGGCCCTGCGGGTAGAGCGGCGGCAGCTGATCCCCGGGGGCTGATTCACTGGCGGCCCCGCGCACGCGGATCAGCGCAGCGACAAGTCGTTCTCCTTGCCAGGGCTCTGACGTGGCCGATTCACCGGGTGTACCGAATAAACGCTGTTGAAGCTGTTCGATCTCGGCGGCCAGCTCCGTGTCGCCCAGAAACCGATTCACGTCCGTTAGGCTTTGGAAGGTGCGCTCCGGATGCCGTTGAGACATCCAGCGCACAAGCAGATCGGTCGTCTTGGGTGATCCCGCCTGCGCTGCCTCGCACAGGTCGCGGAATAGCACTTTTTCCCGGTTATCTCCCTGACTCGCCACGACCTTGCCAGCATTGGTGCGGCGCCTGCTGTACCACCAGGCCGTCAGTGTGAGCAGCCATCCCACCAGAACGGCTAGAGTGGCCAATGGCCAGAATACGGCACCGGACTCCCCGTCAGGCTCACCTGATGCCGGGTCATTGTTGGTCTCCGTAACCGCTTCCGAGGCGCCTTCCGGGTTGTTGGGCCCCGAGTCGATCTGGCCAGGAATTCCCTCAACGACCATCGTATGAGCAGGAATAACCGCTACTTTTTCGCTGTCGCTTTCAGTATCCCACCAGGGGATCCGGATTTCGGGCAGTGTTAACTGTCCAGGCTGCACCGGCACCAGTGCGGTGGTCTGGGTCAGTGTCGAGGTCAGCCCTTCTGTGCCAGGTGTGGTTGTGCGCTCGGGCTTTTCCGGGTAGGCCCGTATGCTATCGGGCGTCTGTTCCGGGAACGGAGGCAGGGATTCGGCAGGCAGACCCTCCGCCCTCATGGTGAGGCTCCTGGTAAGGTTCTGGCCCGCTGTCAGATTCTGGTTCCGTGGCAGTCCTGACTGATCCAGCTCCAGCTTGCGGGCGGGCAACCAGGTGTCTCCACTGAATCCAGCTGGCACACCTTTGACGGTGATATCAAACAGGTTGGCGCTGTCGCGGAGAAACTTCAATTGGCCCTGTTCATTGCGGGCCTGGCCCTCAAAACGGATGGGCTGCAGGCTGAGTTGTCCCTCTTTCTGGGGAAACAGTGCGTAGCGGCGCTCAACCACACGATAGCGAACACCGTCCCGGTAGCGAGTGTACTCATTCTGCTTGCCCAGCGATTCTACAATGGCATTCGGGTGCTCCGGTTCGGAGAGCTCACCGCGAATGAGGTTGCCGGTGAAAAACAGCTTGATGGAGAGCACCAGCTGTTCCTGAACGTACACTTCGTCCTTGTCTGCGGCCAACTCGATAAAGCTGTCTCTCTGGGCGTCGCCCTCCTGATTGGGTGGGGTGCCGCTGATAACCTCGATGGTGACGGGGGTTGAACGGGAGTCGCGGAAGCTAAGGGGCGGAATGGTCAACTTACCGGTCTTTTGGGGCGCGAGCTGGTAAGTCCATGTGATCTCCCCCACCATCTCATTATTGACGGTGCGGATGGAGTATTGCTGGTTGCGGGTGAGAATCTCGAAGTCGTCTTCTACCTTTTCGATGTCCGGTTTTGGCAGGCTCGACAAGTCGAAATCGAACAGGTTTCCGAGATTGATATCGATTTTGGTACTGCCCTTGACGCTCAGGGTAAGCACTTCGCCCTCGTAAAGGCGGGTTCTGTCGGGTTCAACGGTCAGATCGTTGGCTGCCATGGCCGGCCCCGCCATGGTGATAAGCAGCAGTATCAGAATAAACGGACCGGTCAGCCGGCTTACCATGGTGTATCGCCCTCGTCAGATGGTGTTTCTCGTTCCTGGTATTGTTGCAGGAATTTGCGCCTCAACAGGCCGCCCGGATTATCGGGCACGCGCCGGAGCCATTGTTCCTGCCCCTGGGTCAGTGGAGACGTATCCAGCTCCGCCGGTGCCCTGGATGCCTGTCCGTTGCTCTCAGCAGAGTCGGCATCACGCTGGCGTTGTTGTTCACCCTCCGCCTGCTTTTCCTGTTCATCGCTTTGGCCGTTCTGCTGACTATCCTGTGGCTCGTTGTCCTGCTGTCCATTCTGTTGGTTGTCAGGCTGGTTCTGCCCCGCCTGATCCGACGGGTCACCATCCTGATTCCGGGTATCCGACCCATTCTGTGAGTTCTGCTGGTTACCCTGTTGCTGTTGATCGCCCTCCTGGTCTGACGATTCGCTGCCGTCTCCGCTGGATTGGTTCTGTTGCTGCTCCAGCAGCTGTTTCACCAGGTCCCGGTTGAACAAGGCATCTTCGTGCTCGGGTTGCTTCGCCAGCACGTTCTCGTAGGCCTCGAGGGCTTCTTCCAACTTGCCTGCACGGGCCAGGGCGTTGCCGCGGTTGTAGCTTGCCCCGGGTGTGTCTTCGCTGGCGAACGCGCCCGCTGCGGACTCATACTCCCCCGAGCGATACAGTGCGCTGCCACGCCATTGCGGGTCGTCGAGAATTCGGGCAGCCCGTTCCGGGCTTTCTTCGATCAACGCAGGCGCGCGCTGATCCTCCCGGGACCAAAGAGCCTCCCAGTCCATGGCCGTTGCGGGGCGTGGCGTGAGCGGCAAAAGCGTTACCAGTACCGCAACCATGGCGCCGCGACGCCAGCCGAGCAAGGCCAGTGGCGCAGCCAGCCACAATAGCCAGTAGCCATCATCCTGCCAGCGGTTGACTGTCAGGCCGCGCTCGCTGTCTTCCCAGTTGTCCGAGTCGATAGGGCGCAGTTCCAGGGTGCGGATGTCCTCGTCCGTAATGGTCAGGCTATGACTGTCTCCACCGTTACTTTCCGCCAGTTCCGTCATGCCTTTGGGATCTGCACGGGAAATTACGATGTCGCCGCCGTCGCGAATGAATCCCTGGCGTGCCAGCGGTATTGGCCCCCCCTCTGAAGTACCAACGGTCAGGGTGCTGAGCGCGAACCGGCTGCCCGTGAGGGTATCGTTGATGCGGGGAAGGTAACGTTCGTCCACATTGTCTGCAATCAGTAACAGTCGTCCTGTTCCCGGGGCGCCCTGTTCCAGCAGGTCAAGGCCACGTTGTATGCCAAGATCGGTTCGGTTTCCTGCAGCGGGCATGATCACCGGTTCGAGTACCTCCAGCATGCCCTCGATGGTATTGCGGTCGTCCGTCAGCGGTGTGACTGCATGCGCGTCTGCGGCGTAGACCACCAGGGCCGTCAGGCTGCCCTCCCGTGCCTTCAGAATATCGCGTATCTTGCGCTTGGCGACGGTCAGGCGGTCGGGTGTTACATCGGTGGCAAGCATTGACAGCGACAGGTCCAGCACGATGACGAGGCTGTCGTTCTGTTGTTGCAATGGCGTGGGCGCCTTGCGCCACGACGGGCCGGCAAGGGCAACGGCAAGCACCACGATGGCGGCAACGACCGGCAACACGGGCGAGCGTTTTTGACCGCCAGCGACACCAGACTGACTGATCAGTGGGCGCAGCAGTTGCGGCGGTATCACGCGGCTCCAGCCACTGTCGCTCTGGCGGACACGTTTAAATACCAGCGGCAGTAAAAGGGCGACAAGAAGTAACAGCAGCCAAAGTGGGCGCAGGAAGTGAAAATCAGCCATGGTTTCCTCCCCGTGCGTTGTTTCTGGTTTCAAGCCGGTTGCTGGCGACTCTGGCGCCCTGAAGTAGCAGCCAGATCAAGACTGCAATCCCGGCAGGCCAGACGTACAGTTCAGTCACCGGACGATAGTGCTTGCCTTCCAGTTCGATGGGTTCAAGCTGGTTGATACTTTCATAGATCAGTTCCAGCTCAGGCAGGCTGCGGGCCCGAAAGTACTCACCGCCCGTCTGCTGGGCAATTCGCGTCAGCAAACCCTCATCGAGGTCGCGGGATGGGTTGACCCGGCGGGAGCCGAGCAGCCCACGCTGGACCATGGTTTCGGCGCCGATTCCAATGGTGTAGATGCGTACGCCGGCGGCTTTTGCTATCTCCGCCGCCTTGTCTGGCGCGATCTCACCAGCGGTGTTGGCGCCATCGGTGAGCAGGATCACCACGCGTTGTTCCTGGGGACGATCACGAAGGCGCTTGACCGCCAGGCCAAGGGCGTCGCCGATCGCCGTGGCCCGCCCGGCCATGCCGATACCTGCCTCGTGCAGCAGCGTGCGAACGGTGGCGAGGTCAAAGGTCAGCGGCGCCTGGATATAGGGCTCTGTACCGAACAACAGCAGCCCCAGGCGGTCACCTTCGCGGCGTTGGATAAAGTCATCCAGCACGCGTTTCACCGCCTGTAGTCGGTTGATACTGCGGCCCTGTATGACCATGTCCTGTTCGTCCATTGACGGGGAAATATCCACTGCCAGAAGCAGGTCACGGCCGCTGACTGGCAACTGTACCTGTTCGCCGACGTGTTGGGGGCGTGCCAGGGCCACGACCAACAACAGCCAGATCAATAACAGTGCCAATTGCTGCCAAAGGGGGGCGTGGCTACCGCTACGGCTGACGCCCGGCAGGTCCGACAACCAATGCCCGACCGGGAAAACCGGTGCCTCCACAGCCTGAGCACTGCGCTTGCGTAAACGGATAATCAGGGGAACCAGAGCCAGCAACAGGGCCCATGGCAATGCAAGGCTCAGCATTTTTGGCCTCCCAGCCAAACACGGGCAAACGCGACAGCATCGCTGGTATGGCACTCGGGTATCGGTTGCCAACTGCTGTTCACCATGGCTTCCACCACCGGGCGTGAGGCTATGCGATCCTTCGGGCTGGTTTCCAGAAGAAAGCGAACCCAGGGTTCGCCGGACAGGGATTCCGGGAGGCGTTCGGGGTAACGGATACGCGCTGCTTGTTTCAGTAAAGCGTTCACCGCACCGAACCATTGGCTGTTGGGTGTTGCTGCCTGCTCCAGTCTGTTCAATTCAGTGTTGGCGGTTTTCAGCCAACGGTTTTTGCGCCGTTTTCGTTGGATCAGCACGAACGCCAGAATGCCCAGGGCAATCGCAATGGCCATTAACAGCCACCAGCCGGGCGCCGGTGGCCAGAAGCCTCCGGATTGGGGCAGGTGAATGTCTCTGAGCTGGCTCAGTGGGTCCTGTTCCGTCATGGGTTTTTTGCGGTTCCTGTCATCCGATTTGACCTCGGGGGCCAAGCAGTGCCTGCAACGCCAACGCTGGCTGATCGCCGGTCATGACGCTGGCGGGCTGTACCCCCGCCGTGCGAAAACACTCCGCAAGGGCCTCTGTATGCTGGCGAACCTTGTCCGCATAGGCTCTCTGGAAGCGGGGGTTGCTGCTATCAAACCACACCGGTCCGTCCTCGCCGGCAATGGCGAAACGGCCGCTTTCAGGTAACTTCAGTTCCAATGGGTCAACGACTCTCAGTGCACTGACCGTGTTGTGACGTGCCAGCGAACCGAGTAGCCGCGACGTTTCCGTGGTAATGGTCAGGAAGTCACTGACGACGAAAATGCGGCTACCGGTGTGGGCCACCCGACGCGCTTCTCGCAGGGCCGTATCCAGGGTGGCGTTTTCCGCGCCAGGGGCTGCGGTGGCATTCGAGTCGCGCGTGCTTCTTTGCTGTCTTGCCACGGTATCGAGAAATTGCAGTACTGACTTCTTGCGCCGCGCCGGGCGCTGTACGGTGAGTTCGTTGCCATTGAAAACAATTCCCCCAACCTGGTCGCCAGACCAGAGGGCAAGCCAAGCCAGGATGCCGGCAATCTGGGCCCCGCGAACCTGTTTGTAAGCGCCGGTGCTGGCGAAAAACAGGGAAGGTCCCAGGTCGCAAAGCAGGAGCACAGGGCGCTCGCGCTCTTCCTCGTAGAGCTTTGTGTGTGGCGATTGCCGTCGGGCAGTCACCCGCCAGTCGATGCTGCGGATATCGTCCCCAGGCTGATACTGGCGTACTTCAGCAAAGGCCATGCCCCGCCCGCGACGGGGAGAGCGTTGTAAGCCGGCCTGCCGGGATCTTACCGGGCGCGCAGCCGGCAACTTCAAGGCGCGGGCATCTGCCTGCAGGCGAATGAGACCGGAAAGGGGAATATGGGTCGCTGGCTCTTCGGGCGTCATGGTCACGTTGTCAGGCTGTTACCGGAACTCGGTCTATCAGGCGCTGGATAATGGCATCTGCGGTCAGGCCTTCGGCTTCGGCTTCGAACGTCAGCAAAATACGATGGCGAAGGACGTCGAAGGCAATGTTACGAACATCGTCCGGGCTGACGTAGTCCCGTCCTTCCAGCCAGGCCATGGCCCTGGCGCAGCGATCCAGTGCGATGGTGCCGCGTGGGCTGGCACCAAAGGCCGTCCAGCGGGCCAGTTCCGGGTCGAGTGACACCGGGTCACGGGTGGCAAGCACCAGTGCCAGCAGGTATTGCTCGACGGGCTCTGACATGTAGATATCGGAAACCGCATGCCGGGCCTCGAAAACCTGTTCGGCCGTCAGGCGGACTTCAGCGGCCACCTGCCCACGGCGGTAATCGTTGCGAGCCAGGTGGAGAATCTCTTTTTCAGCCACAGCTGACGGATAGTCAATCACTACATGCATCAGGAATCGGTCGAGCTGGGCTTCAGGCAGGGGGTAGGTGCCTTCCTGTTCGATGGGGTTCTGGGTGGCCATTACCATGAACAGGCGATCCAGCGGGAAGGTGCGCATACCGACACTGACCTGGCGTTCGCCCATGGCTTCGAGTAACGCTGACTGTACCTTGGCCGGCGCCCGGTTAATTTCATCCGCCAGCACGAGGTTATGGAAGATCGGGCCATGCTGAAACTCGAACTGTCCGGTTTCAGCTCGGTAAATCTCACTGCCGGTCACATCGGATGGCAGCAGATCCGGGGTGAACTGGATACGGTGGAAGTCGCCTTCGAGGTGGTCGGCGAGAGCCTTGATGGCGGTGGTTTTGGCCAGGCCGGGAGCGCCCTCTACCAGCAGGTGGCCATCAGCCAACAAGGCAATCAGCAAACGGTCCACCAGTTTTTCCTGGCCAATGATCCTTTTTGCTAACTGAGACCTGAGCTCTCCAAACGTATGCTGTAGTGCCATGGGGGGTGTCCACTCCTACTGCAGAGACGGTTCGCGTAAGTAGATGCCGCAGTTTTCGCATCTGTGGGGCAAAAATCAAGGCTTTGACTATGCTTATGTGACGGTACACCGATTACGTTTATTTCACACTCTCAGAGGTCGACTATGAATGCGCTGACGATCGCCAGCAAGGAACAGTTTTTCCAGCAGCTGGACGAAGCTTTCGCTGAAAAAATAGCGAAAACCGAAGCGAAAAAGATCAGTGAATTCGCGAAGCAGCATTATGCTCACATTCCTCTTGAAGAACTTATAAGTCGACGATTTTCAGATACCTATGGGGCTATCCTCGCGGCTTGGCAGTTTCTTCAGAAACGGTCCGCCGAGGAAACCCCTGTGTCCGTGTTCAATCCGGACCTCGAAAGCGATGGCTGGCAGTCCACCCACACCGTCATTTTCATTCTTCATCCAAACATGCCGTTCTTGATCGATTCCCTGCGAATTGCCATTAACCAGCGGGAAATCGGTACCCACTCCATTCAGCACTCCATACTTCAGGTGGAGAGGGACACTCAGGGCAAACTGAAAAAACTGCATCCTCCGAAGAAGAAGTCCGCCAATGCCAGCTACGAGGCGTTCATTGTGCTGGAGATTGACCGGCACAGCAGCCCGGAAGACCTGAGGTCGCTTGAAGAGGTGCTGCAAACCATTCTTCACGAAGTTCGCATAGCGGTCAGTGACTTTCCGATTGTGACTGAAAAAGTCAACGAAATCAGCCGGGAGCTGGATAATACCACGGCCGGTATCGACGAAGAGGAAAAGGAGGAGGCGAAGGCGTTCCTGGCGTGGCTGGTCAAAGACCACTTCACCTTTCTCGGCTACGACGAATACGATTTCGCCAAGGACAAGAGTGGGCTGGTGGTCCGCCGTGTGGAGAACTCCGAACTGGGTATCCTGCGGGTGAATAATGAGCGCCCGGATCGCGTTCGGCTCAATGAACTGCCACAGCGCACCCGGCATGAAATGACCCGCACCGACGATATCTTCATTTTCGCGAAGTCCGCCCAACGTTCGCGGGTCCACCGTCCGGCCTATCCGGACTACATCGCCGTCAAGAAGTTCAACAGCAAGGGCGAAGTGGTTGGCGAGCGTCGTTTCCTGGGGCTGTATACCTCACGGGTCTATAACGAACGCCCGGATGAGATTCCCCTGCTGCGCCGCAAGTTTCAGATGGTCATGCGGCGGTCGGGGTTCCTGCGTGATGATTACGCGGGCAAGGAGCTGGATCAGATCCTCACGGTGTACCCCCGGGATGAACTGTTTCAGATAGAGCCCGGAGAACTGCTGTCCGTCGCCAAGAGCATTCTCTACATCCAGGAACGTCGTCGTATCGAACTGTTCATGCGGGAAGACGTGTATGGCCAGTTCGTGACCTGCCTGGCGTTCTTCCCCAGGGATATTTACAACACCGAGTTGCGCCTGAAGGTGGAGCAGGAGTTGCTGGAGACTCTGGGTGCCGAAGATATCGAGTTCGTAACGCATTTTTCCGAGTCGGTTCTGGCGCGGGTTCAGTTCACCATACGGGTGCCCCAGGTGGAAAACCGGCAACTGCCGATTTCGGAGATTCGCGACAAGGTGATCGGGCTGGCCCAGTCCTGGCGTGATGGCCTGCTGGAGGCGCTGACCGAGGCCTATGGCGAAGAGCAGGGCAACGAGATGTTCCGCGTTTACTCCGGCGGTTTCCCTGCCAGTTACAAGGAAATGTTTTCGCCCCGGCGGGCTGCCATTGATCTCGAGCATATATCCGGCGCGGCCGAGGAAAAACATCTCACCATGAGCTTCTATCGGGCTCTGGAAGAGGACGAAAGTACGCTCCACTTTAAACTCTTCTATCCGGATGAGCCGTTGCCATTGTCCGATGTCATGCCGATTTTCGACAATCTCGGGTTCCGGGTGATCGGCGAGCATCCCTTCGAAGTCAGCGACCGGAAAGGGACGACGGTATGGATACACGACTTCACCCTGCAGGCTCACAGCGGGAAAGTGGTGGATATTCACCGTATCCGTCCCATTTTCGAGGACCTGTTCCGTCGCGTGTGGTACGGCGATGCCGAGAATGACGCTTTCAACCGGCTGCTGCTGTCCTCCTACATGAGCTGGCGGGAGATTGCCCTGCTGCGGACCTACGCCCGCTACATGCGTCAGATCCGCTTTTCCAACAGCCAGACCTTTATCTCCAATACCCTGGTCAACCATGTGGACCTGACAAGGTTGTTGCTGGAATTCTTTGAAGTGCGCTTTAATCCGGAGCGTTATCAGAGCGTGGGCAAAAGTGCGGCCGCGCAGCAGAAGCTTGAGATCGAGTTCAATGCCTGGCTCGATGAGGTAGAAAACCTGAGTGAGGACAGGGTCCTGCGCCTGTTCCTGGAGCTGATGCAGGCTACCCTGCGAACCAACTATTATCAGCCCGACGGTGAAGGTCATACAAAGCCGTATATCAGTGTGAAATTTGACCCTTCCCGCATTCCGGATATGCCGCTGCCCATGCCCATGTTCGAGATTTTCGTCTACTCACCTCGGGTTGAGGGTGTGCATCTACGCGGTGGCAAGGTGGCCCGCGGTGGCTTGCGCTGGTCCGATCGTTTCGAGGATTATCGCACCGAGATTCTCGGGCTGGTCAAAGCCCAGCAGGTCAAGAACGCGGTCATCGTGCCAGTCGGTGCCAAGGGCGGTTTCGTGGCCAAGCGCCTTCCGGATATGTCGGATCGCGAGGCCTTCCAGGCGGAGGGCATCGAAGCCTATAAGACCTTCATCCGTGGCCTGCTGGACATTACCGACAACCTGGTGGACGCAGGTATTCAGCCTCCGGCCTCGGTGATCCGTCACGACGAGGATGACCATTACCTTGTCGTGGCTGCGGACAAGGGGACAGCGACCTTCTCGGACATTGCCAATGGTCTGGCGGCGGAGTACGGCTTCTGGATGGGTGATGCCTTTGCCTCCGGCGGAAGCAACGGGTATGACCACAAGAAAATGGGTATAACTGCCCGTGGTGCCTGGGTGTCCGTGGAGCGCCATTTCCGCGAACTGGGTATCAACCCGGCGCTGGACGAGTTCACCGCCATCGGTATCGGCGATATGGCGGGAGACGTATTCGGTAACGGCCTGCTTTCCTCGGAAAAGACAAAGTTGGTCGCCGCCTTCAACCATGTGCACATTTTTATCGACCCGGCGCCGGACGCGGCAAAAAGTTACAAAGAGCGCAAGCGTTTGTTTGAATTACCACGCTCATCCTGGACTGATTACGACACCAGCCTGATTTCCAAAGGCGGTGGCATCTTCAATCGCAGCGCCAAGTCCATTCCGGTCAGCCCGGAAATGAAAAAATTGTTGGGTATCAAATCCGACCGGGTGCCGCCCAACATGTTGATTACCCACATCCTGAAGGCCCAGGCCGACCTGCTTTGGGTGGGTGGCATCGGGACCTACATCAAGGGGCAGGGCGAGTCCCACGGGGATGTTGGGGACAAGGCCAACGATGCGGTTCGTATTAACGGTTCAGAGCTTCGCTGCAAGATTGTGGGCGAGGGTGGGAACCTGGGCCTGACGCAGTTCGGGCGTATCGAGTTTGCGTTACGCGGCGGTCGGCTCAATACCGACTTCATCGACAACTCCGGCGGTGTGGATTGCTCCGACCACGAAGTGAACATGAAAATCCTCCTGAACCAAGCGGTTGCGATGGGGGATCTGACTGATAAGCAGCGCAACATCATGCTGGAGGAAATGACGGATGATGTGGCCTCCCTGGTGCTCAAGAACAATTATCGGCAGACCCAGGCCATCAGTATTGCCAGTGTGGGGGCCATCACCCGGCTCGAAGAATACCGCCGGCTGATGAACACCATGGAAAGCGAGGGTAAGCTGAATCGCAGCCTGGAATTCCTGCCTGACGACGAAACCCTGTCCGAGCGCAAGCTGGACAAAAAAGGGTTAACCCGTCCCGAACTGTCCGTGCTGATTTCCTACGTCAAGGGTGACCTGAAGCAAACCCTGATCGACAGCAGCCTGCCGGATGAGCCCTTGTTGGCTGGGGAAATGTACAAAGTGTTTCCTCAGGACCTGACCCGCAAGTTTTCCAAAGAGCTGGGGGAGCATCAATTGCGCCGTGAGATCATTGCGACGCAGATTGCCAACGACATGGTCAACCACATGGGGATCACCTTTGTGGAGCGGTTGAAGCAGTCAACTGGTGCCGATGCGGCATCGATTGCGCTGGCCTGGATCATCGCTCGTGATGTCTTCCGGCTGGACACCTGGTGGGACAAGGTGGAGTACATGGATTACTTTATCCCGGCCAAAATTCAAATGGATCTGATGGGCGACCTGATGCGACTGATTCGCCGCGCTGTTCGCTGGTTGTTGCGCAACCGCCGGGCGGAACTCGGTATTCAGAGCCATATGGAGCGTTTCGCCGACAGCGTCTGGAAGATCACATCCGACCTGCCGGATTACCTCGGTGAACAGGCCTGTGCTGATTGGAAGAAGCGCCATGACGAACTCATTGAGTCAGGTTTGCCGGAAGATCTGGCGTCGGTGGCTTCCGGGACCAGCTACCTGTATTCCTCTCTCGGTATCATTGAGGCCCGCGAAGCAACAGGAATGCCTCTGAAAACCGTCGCCAACCTCTACTATGATCTCGGTGACAAGCTGGATCTGAACTGGTTTGCCAAAGCCATTGCAGCCCTGGTGCCTGCGTCTCACTGGCAGGCCCTGGCGAGGGAAAGTTTCCGTGAGGACCTGGATTGGCAACAGAGGGCTCTGACCACTGGTGTGCTCAAGCTGGCTACGAAACCTGGAGATGTCAGCATCGCTGTAGACAACTGGATGGCGCGGCACAGCACCATGATCAGCCGTTGGAAATCCATGCTGACGGAACTCAAAGGGGTACGTGAACCAGAGTATGCGATGTTTTCTGTTGCGTTGCGGGAGCTGCTGGACCTGGCTCAGACCACTATGCATGAACATCACGATACCCACCTGACTCAGACCAGTTGATGATTGATTTATGTTGCGGATTGCCGTTCAATTCTGGGCAATGTTGATCATTAGGAGGAGGTTTGATGGGGCAGCTTGATCATTTGCTGGACAAAAACAAGGCCTGGGCTGATGGCATCAAGAGCCAGGACCCTCAGTTTTTTAACCGCTTGTCCAACCAGCAGGCGCCGGAGTACCTCTGGATTGGCTGCGCGGACAGTCGGGTTCCGGCCAACCAGATCGTTGACCTGATGCCCGGTGAGCTGTTTGTGCACCGAAACGTGGCCAATGTGGTGGTGCATACAGACTTTAACTGCCTGTCGGTGCTTCAGTTCGCCATTGACGTGCTCAAGGTCAAGCACATTCTTGTCGTCGGCCATTATGGCTGCGGGGGGGTTAAGGCGGCCCTGAACAACGAGGGCTTTGGCGTGATTTCGAACTGGCTTCGGCACGTCCAGGACGTTCGCGACAAACACCAGGGCATCCTCGATGGCCTGGCGACCGATCAGGACCGCGTGGACCGCCTGTGCGAATTGAACGTGGTGGAGCAGGTTGGCCACGTCTGTCAAAACAACATTGTGCAGGAGGCTTGGCGTCGTGGGCAGGCGTTGACCGTGCACGGCTTTGTCTACGATGTGGCCGACGGCATCCTTCGGGATATGGGGTTGTCCATCAGCTCCGAGGCCGATCACGAGGCCGTCAAACAAAACAGTATTGATGAGCTGGTGTTGAGGCCGGTCCGGGCGGGGCGCCATAAAAACTGACATGAAAAATGTCAAATTGTGTCAATTATTCGTGACAGTCGTCACTTTCTGACCCGGCGCGTCATCACAGTTAACCTCCTGATTGATTGTTACACTGAGTCGGTAACATATCAGGAGGTTAACCATGCGAGAGATCGTTCAAAAAGCGCTCAGTGTCATGAGTCAGCGTAAAACGACGCAGTCCAGCCAGGCTCGTCGCCGCAACAGTGAGACGACGCCGCAGCAGGAATCAGTGGAAGATTGGGGCATGTCGCCAGAAGACGCTTTGCGAGCCAATACGGTTGCCCGCTACAAGTAGGAGGCCGGAGCTGGAATCTACCGGTTTCTGATCGCCCGGGCCAAGACTCAGGGCTCAATTCCGGTTAGAGTATCCCGCCTGATATGAACGCCGGGATACGCTGATCAATGTCTGCACTGCCTAATTTCCACGAAGCCTTGCTTAAAAACCAGAACCTGTTGCGTGGTCGCCTGGCCATTATTGGCGTGGTTGATCCCGCGTTACTTCCCCTGTTGCCGGATCGGGGACTGACGATTTCCGAACATTTTGGCAATTACCAACAGTTGCTGGCCGTCAACGACTGGATGGCGGCCTTTGGTTATGACGCTCCGGAGTTGTCGCCGGGCGCGGCCGATACCCTGGTGGTGTTTCTCCCCAAGGCCAGAGCTGAGTTGTCGGTAAGGCTTGAGTTGGCGCTTTGGCTGGCGGCCGAGGGGGCTCGACTGGTTCTGGTGGGCGAAAAGAAAGAAGGTATTGCGGGCGCCGTGAAACAGCTGAAGGGGCTTGCACCTCAAGCATCGAAAGCAGACAGTGCCCGTCACTGCCAGGTCTGGCAAGCCGATAGCCTGCCCAGGCGCCCAGCGTTTGACCTTCAACGTTGGCTTCAGTGGCATCCGGTTGAATGCGAGGGAATTGGCTTCAGGGTGGCCGGCTTGCCCGGTATATTCAGTGACGGTGAGCTGGATGATGGTACCTCCATGCTGTTGCAAACCCTCGCTGACTCACCACTGGAGAAAGGACCCGTGCTGGATTTTGCCTGCGGCGCAGGTGTTATCGGCACCTGGTTGCAGTTGCACCAACGAGTCACGGGGCAGGATGTTTTTCCAGTCGACGGCGTAGACGTGCAATTTCAGGCCGTTGCTTGCGCTCGCGCGACCTATCAGGAGGCGGGCGTCGATGGCGTGATCCACGCCTCCGACGGGTTGTCCGGCGTCGACGGCCGCTACGCCACAGTTGTTACCAATCCGCCATTCCATACCGGTATTCGCACCGATACGTCCATGACTGAGCAGTTCCTGATGGGCGTGGCAAAGCACCTGGAGCCTGGCGGTGAGTTGCGCCTGGTGGCGAACGCGTTTCTTCCCTATGAGGCGCTGATCCGTCGTCATGTCGGGCCGGTCAGGGCAATCGCCGGTGATCGACGCTTCACGGTGTGGTGCGCCCGCCGTCACTGAACTGTCGTCTGGCTGTCATACGGTCGTCATTGCCATCGGACAAGGTAGGAATAATCCTTGAACAGGCCGGTGGGGGAAACCGATGCATCAGTACAGGAGCGTTTTCATTTCCGATGTTCACCTGGGGTCCGCCGATTGCCAGGCGGACTATCTTCTGGATTTTCTGGACAACGTCAGCTGTGAGACCCTCTACCTGGTTGGGGATATCGTTGATCTGATCGCCATGCAACGGCGGGTGCACTTCCCGGAAAGCCACCAGGCGGTCGTGAGGCGGTTTATGGCCATTGCCGCTGCCGGCACGCGGGTGGTGTATGTGCCCGGTAATCACGATGAGTTTCTGCGGCACTTCTGCGGCCAGACGCTGGCAGGTATCGAGTTGAAGCAGAAGGCCATCCACATTACGGCGGACGGTCGCCGATTCGTGGTCTGCCATGGCGACCAGTTTGATCAGGTGGTGCGCTGCAGCCCCTTGATGCTGCTGGTAGGTGATAGGGCTCACGGCCTTCTGCTGCGCCTGAACCGCTGGTTCAATGCCTGGCGGCGCTTGCGCCGTAAGCCATACTGGTCTCTGGCGGCCTGGGTCAAAAGCCGTATCGGCAAGGCGCGGTCGTTCATTCGACGTTTCGAGCTGGCTGCTCTGACGGCGGCAGAGCGCGGGCACTACGATGGTTTTATCTGTGGTCACATCCACTCCGCCGGCTTTCTGCGCAGTCAGGAAGGACTCTACTGTAACGACGGTGATTGGGTAGAGCACTGCACGGCGCTGGTGGAGCGCCACGATGGTAAGCTGGACATCCTGCACTGGTCCGAACAGCCGGGCATACTGGCGTCGGAGCCAGCACAGCCTGCCCCTGAATTCAGCGGCGGCCAGCGCCCTGTTATCGACGTTCTGTCGCCTGCGTTTATCGAAAGCATCAATGCGACGCCAAAATAGAGGTTTTCTCAGGGCATAAAAAAGCCCCTGGGGTGAGGGGCAAGAAGGTTTGCTACCACAACAAACGGTGCAACCTGAAATCGTTCTGTCAGAGTAGGGTTAATTTCTAGAGTAATCAGCCTAGAATGTCCGCAGTTTTCTTAACGACGATGCGGATGCCTAAAATGACAAGTGAGGTTCTAACATTCAGTGGTGGGCGCTTGCCTCTGAAGCGCCCCGGTGGAGGCCGCACCCTGCGGGCCTGGGACGCCGCTGACGAGCAGTTGCTGGAACAGGTTCTGGAGCGTTGCACGCCGCAGAGCCACCCACGGGTGTTGGTCATTGACGACCAGTTTGGGGCTTTGACCCTCGGTCTGGCGCCTTTCTCCCCTGTTTCCTTTGCGGATAGCTGTCTCCTCTCTGAGTCCCTGGTTATTAATGCTCCGGCCGATCTGTCTATTCCGGCACCAAAGAGCTGGCTGGAACTGCCGGAAGGGCGCTTCGATCTTGTCGTTATGAGGATTCCCCGGCAACTGGACTACCTGGCGTGCCTGTTGCGGTGGGTCAACAGCGTTCTGGCACCCGAAGGCAAGCTGATTGCCGGTGGCATGATCAAGCATCTGCCGTCACACAGTGCTGATGTGTTCGGGGAACTGGTCAACACCCGGGAAGTCTGCCCCGCGCGCAAAAAAGCGAGGGTGGTGGTTGCCGTCCGGGGTGAGAATACGTTGCTGGACTGGCCGGATTTCTGGCGGGGATACAGGTTGTCGTCCCGGTACGAGCTATCGGGTATGCCAGCGGTGTTCTCCAGAGGGAAGCTGGATATCGGTTCACGGCTGCTGCTGCCGGTCATTGAGCGGAAGATTGCGGATCTCCCCCCAGGAACACGGGTAATGGATCTGGCTTGCGGAAACGGTGTGCTCGGGCTGACGGCCCTGGCCCGTAATCCGGCGCTTGAGATTGCGTTCGCGGACGTTTCCAGTCAGGCGGTTGCCAGCGCACGTCACAATGTCCTGACGGCTTTCCCGGACGCTGTCGCGAGTTTTTACCACAGTGATGGTATCACGGAGGCGGCCGGCCGTTATGATCTGGTGCTGTTAAACCCGCCATTTCACGAAGGTGGAGTCGTCGGTGACCATGTTGCCCTTCGACTCTTCAGTCAGGTGGCCCGGCACTTGTCCCCCGGCGGATGCATGTTGTTGGTGGGGAATCGGCACCTGGGTTACCACCGCAGTCTCCATCACTACTTTGGCCAGGTGCGACAACTCGATGCAGACCCGAAGTTTGTAGTGTTCGAAGCCTCTGTTCAGGAGGGTGGCCGGTCGTAACCCATGCGTGCCAGCGTGTCGACGATGGTCTGGGTCTGACTGTCGATCTCGATGTTAACCCGGTCGCCAACAGTCAAATCGGCAAAGGTGGTTGCACGCAGAGTCTCGGGAATCAGGTGAACGTTGAAGCGATTTTCTGTGACGTCGCCAATGGTCAGGCTGGCCCCGTTGATGGCAATGTAGCCTTTGGGAAAGATATAGCGCGCCCATGCCTGCGGCACCTCGAATTCAATGGTGCAATTGTTCTCGGGGCGGTCGATCGCGACGATATCGGCCGTGGTGTGCACATGACCGGAGAGAAGGTGCCCGCCAATTTCGTCGCCTATCCGGGCTGCACGTTCGAAATTGATGCGATCCCCTGGCTTCAATTTTCCCAGGGTGGTCAGGCGCAGCGTTTCCTGCATGGCATCGAAATAAAGATTCTGGCCATCCTGCCGCGTCACCGTCAGGCAAGTGCCGTCGATGGACACTGATGCGCCAATAGTCACGTTGTGAGCCTGATCCTCCGGAAAGCGAATGCTAAAGCTGCTCAGACCGGGCACGGCGGAAATTTCGTCAACGATGGCAACACCCTGAACAATGCCTGTAAACATGTTTCAACCTCGGCTAGTGTCTGCAGCCGTATAGGGCCACACTCAGTGGAGGCAAGGATAGCGATCCTACGAGCCGGTGCCAAGCCATCATGAGCGTCCAGGTTATAATGCCAAGACTCAAGGATGCGTGCTGGTGGCCGATAGGCTATTGAGGGCAGATGCAGACGACAGCTACCGGCCCGGTGATTTTTGACGGACGATCAACCATGGCAGAGAACGAAAGCGTACGCCAGAAAACCAGCGATACCGTGCGGGGGGGAGAGCCCTTGCTACGCAGAGGGCGGCCTGCTGACCCGCCCCCGGAAGCGGGGGATGGGGGGTGGTCGGCCGATGCTGCCACTGGCACTGAACTTCCTGACAACCGACCCGAGCGGGGGGCGACGTCTTCTGTCGATCGACTTGAGACCGACGATATCCCAGCGAGTGATCAGTCCGTCGCGGAATCGTCGACAGGCGAGGATTCCCAGAATATCGAAAAAACCCTGGCAGAGTCGCGTCAACGCAAGCTCCGGTTGATGTTGCGTCAGTGTGACCGCGTGGTGTTGCTGGATTTCGACCTGTTGGCGTTGCCTGACTGGCCTGACAATTACACCGTTGCAGCGGCCCGGCGCAATCGTGACATCTGGCTGTTTGGCGCGTTGCTCGCCGCGGTGGTTTTTCTCAGCGGTCTGACCGGCTTTGTCCCAGCGTGGATTGCTGGTGGTGGCTTCGGTGCCTTTGTGATTATCCTGCTATTGGGGGTGCCGGGTATTCGCCGTCTTTACACGTCACGGTCCTCCTATCTGGACCTCGTCATCCGCCGTAAGAGGCTGCTTCGGGATGCGCGCAAGCATGTCGAACATCTGGAAGGGAAAGAGGGGCTGGTGTGGCAGTGTGCGCGGATGGCCGAATTCAACTCTACGCTCAAGGCAACCCGCTTCAGTGAATTGCTGGCGTTGTCGGAGCGGCGGGTATTGGCTCGAAATCTGACCCGGCGGGAACATATCCGCCTCTATCTGATCTATCTTCTGGAGGCCGAGAAAGCTTACACCAGAGCGCAGCAGGCTTTCTTCGAGGGCCACCAGCAGGCCATTGACCAGGGTTGGTCTTCGGTAGCTGTAGAGCCGGAGGACAGAACTTGACATAGCGTCCGGTCAAACGTATGTTTAAAACAGACGTTTGCTCAGAGGCACTGATAATAAAATGGCTCAGTCTGATACGGTCGACCGGATTCTTGATGCAGCGGAAGAGCTCTTCGCCGAGAGAGGGTTCTCCGAAACCTCCCTTCGCATGATCACCAGTAAGGCTAAAGTAAATCTCGCTGCTGTCAATTACCACTTTGGTTCTAAAAACGCTCTGATACACGCGGTATTCGCCCGCTTCCTGACTCCATTCTCCGCCACGCTGGAAGACGCCTTCGACGATCTGGAGGCGAGGTGCGCTGGCGAGCCGCCGACGCTTAATCAGACCCTCTGGGCGCTGACTGAAAGCGCAGTACGCATGCCGCAACGCAATGAGAAAGGCATTTCCATATTCATGCGCCTGCTAGGGCTGGCCTATACGCAGTCCCAAGGTCATCTTCGGAAATTTCTTGAGCAGGAATACAGCCAACCGTTCAGTCGCTTTATGCGCCTGCTCAAGGAGGCGACGCCACAATTATCGGCGGTGGACCGTTACTGGCGCATCCAGTTCATGCTTGGCGCCACAGCGTTTACCATGTCGAGCAGTGATGCCCTGCGGGATATTCTGCAGAACAAGCTTGGCGTGGAAACCACGGTCCAGGAGATTGCTGCGCGACTCGTACCCTTCCTGGCGGCGGGCATGCAGGCCGATGACGCCATGCTGGTACCGCCGGCCCATAAAACCTCGGTTGCCTGAGTCGCTCGCTCTCGGTTAGGCTTCCGGTTCGTTTGTTCGCCGGGAGCCTGACACAGCATGCCAAGTAATCCTGTTTTCTCGCCTGTTCCCGGAATCGAGATCAGTCTCAGTGCGCAAACGCTGACATTGTTTCCGGGCGACTCGTCAACGCCTCTATCCTATCCCGTTTCGACAGCCCTGAAAGGTCCCGGTGAAGGCCAGAGCACTGGATGCACACCCAGAGGGAGGCATTACGTGCGCGCGATGGTGGGTGGTGGCCTTCCATTGAATTCGGTATTCATTGCCCGCCGCCCCACCGGAGAGGTCTATTCCGAAAGACTGGCGCGTCAGTTTCCCGAGCGTGACTGGATTCTGTCCAGGATCATCTGGTTATGCGGGCTTGAGTCCGGGAAAAATCGTGGCGCTGGGGTCGATAGTTTCCGTCGGTTCATATACATTCACGGCACACCGGATACCGAACCCATGGGTGTTCCGCGCTCCCATGGTTGTATACGCATGAGGAATACCGACGTTGCTGAGCTTTACGACCGTGTCTGGCCGGGCATACCCGTCACGATACGATAGGGCCGGCGGTTGTTAATAAACCGAGGGAAACGATGATCGAAGAAGCACCTTCCATACTCAATACCTGGATTCAGGACTGGAATCTGCTATCAGAGAACTGGCGAGTGGGCCTCGTGGTTTTCGCCCTGGTGGCCGGCACCGCGGTGGTTGCCTACATTGCAAGTTTCATCGTCGGCGCTGTTGAGCGGCGTTTTCAGAAAACCGACAACCTCTGGGATGACGCCTTGCTTCACGCCGCGAGGAAGCCGGTGGTGGCATTTGTCTGGCTGCAGGGCGTGTATTGGGCGGCGGAGGTCGCTCACCACTACTCGGAAGCCGAAATCTTCTCGGTCAATAAAACCATCTTGCAGATCGGCTTCGTCTTTCTGCTGGTGTGGACGCTGCTTCGGCTGATCAAACAGGGGGAGCAAATTCTCGCCTCGCCCCTGAAAATGAAAAAGCCGATGGATTACACCACGGTCAATGCAGTGAGTAAGCTTTCCCGAACCGTTGTTATCATCACTGCGGTACTGATTGCCATGCAATCCCTTGGCTACAGCATATCGGGGGTACTGGCTTTTGGTGGTGTTGGTGGTATCGCTGTGGGTTTTGCCGCCAAGGATTTGCTGGCCAATTTTTTTGGCGGGTTCATTATCCACCTGGACCGGCCATTCAAGGTGGGTGACTGGGTTCGCTCTCCGGACAGGAACATTGAGGGCGTGGTTGAACACATCGGCTGGCGGCTGACCACACTTCGTACCTTTGACAAACGCCCGCTCTATGTACCGAATGCCGCCTTTACGACCATCGCAGTTGAAAACCCCTCGCGAATGCACAACCGCCGTATCTCTGAAACCATCGGTATCCGCTACGTTGATGTCAGCGGCATGGCTGAGGTCGTGGCGGACATCCGATCCATGCTGGAGAACCACGAGGACATTGATCAGGATCAGACCCTGATCGTGAACTTCCTGGCCTTTAACGACTCGTCGCTGGATATCATGGTGTACACCTTCACCAAGACGATTGAATGGGTGAGGTTTCATGAGGTCAAGCAGGACGTGTTGTTGAGGATCAGCGAGATCATTGAAAGCCATGGTGCTGAGGTTGCCTTCCCGACCCGCACGCTTCATCTGCCTGATGGTGTGCGTGTCGCGGCGAACGGCAAACAGACAAAAGGTCGCGGTGATTCGGATTCGTCAGATGAAGCCGTTGACGAAGAGGTTGAACAGGGGCGTGCTCCGGTCTCGGGGAGCGAACACTCCTCGGAAACACGTGGTGACAGCAACCAGGCGGACGGGGACTGATCATGGACGCGAATAACCAAATCGCCCCCGTGGGGATTATCGGGGGAACCGGGCTCACGACGTTGTCAGGGCTGCAGATCACCGGTGAGCGGGTTGTTGATACACCCTGGGGCGAGCCGTCGTCGGTTCTGGTGGACGGACTGCTGGGGGAGCAGCCGGTGGTGTTCCTGTCACGTCACGGGAACACTCACCGTATTCCTCCGCATCAGGTGAACTACCGCGCCAATCTCCATGCGCTCCATCAGGCGGGGGTGCGTACGGTGGTTGGTGTTAATGCCGTCGGTGGGATTCATGCCGATATGGGGCCTGCCCATATCGTGATTCCCGATCAGATCATTGACTACACCTGGGGCAGGGCGAGTACATTCTTCGAGGGCGACTTGGAGGAAACCACGCACATTGACTTCACTTTCCCATATTCAGAGCTGGCCCGGGCGTTGCTGATCGATGCGGCCCGTACTGCGGGGTGTCCGTTTTCGGACTTCGGTGTTTACGGTGCAACACAAGGGCCCAGGCTGGAGACCGCGGCGGAAGTACGTCGCCTTGAGCGGGATGGCTGCGACCTTGTGGGGATGACGGGAATGCCGGAAGCGGCGCTGGCGGCGGAACTGAAGATGAATTATGTCTGCCTGGCGCTGGTGGTCAATCGCGCGGCGGGTAAGTCCGACCACATCATTACAATGGAAGAGATCGAGGCCGCCATCGACCAGGGCATGTCCGGCGTCAAGCGGATCCTCGAACTTTCCATCAGCGGCCTGGGCGCCCTTACTCCTCAATCTTCTTGAAGAACACCAGCACGCCAATGGTGGGGGAGTCGAGGAAATGGACCTCCTCGCTGCGCATGCGGCGTGTTTCCCTTATCCAGGTTACCAGTTCCGCCTTTGGCTGGCTGGCGCTGGTAACCTGCATCTGATCTGCTCCTGCCATGTCACCTCCCGTTGCCATTGAAGCCAGCGAGTCCGCGGCCGTGTCCTTTCCGGGGGCTGACTGGTCCTCGTCCGGAGCTTCCTGCCCTGCGCCGTCGTCCATCGGCTGATTGCTACTGCTTGCAGTGTCCGCTGCGTCTGAACCCTGGCTCAGCGTGGCCTGTTGTAATGACAGAGGCTGCCAATGGTTGAGGTGAACATCCACATGGAGATAGCGTTGTCGATCAATTGTGATATGGCCCTCCACCTCGCGGTGCCCGGCATCGGCCAGCCAATCACCGATGGCGATCCTCAGGGGTTCTCCCTCAAAATCGGGAGGGAAAGACTGGTACCACCCTGTGGCCAGGAGTATCCGGAAGCGACCGCTGTTCTCCAACCGGTTGGCGGCTGTTTGCAGGTGAAGTTCGTTTCGCGGGACCAACTGTCGGGTGGTTTCCACGGTTCCGTTGCGGTCCACAGCACGAAGTATTTCGTTGATGTCCGGCGTGGACGGTTCAGGAATTCGGCTGGCCATTTTCTCGTTGACATCGGCCGGGTCGACGATCCTTTCGAGGATCACGAACTCAGCCCGGTAGTAGTCTTCACGAGGAGGCTGGGCCTGCGACGCAGCGTTATCGCGCCTCTGCTCTTCAGATGTTGCTCCTGCGGCGGGCCCGGATGATTCCTGGGCTGACACCCAGGGTGACAGGGCCAGCAGGGCCGCCAGAAATAGGGCGGATGTTCCGTACAACGGTTTACCGGGCGTTCGCAAGGGCATTGCTCCAATGTTCCTGTTGATCATCAGGGGGCGCTGAACCGGCTGTGTCAGGAGGCCAGCTGCCCCAGCATGTCGGAAATGCCGTCGAGTTTACCACTGGTTGAGGCATCCTTCAGCCGGAAACGGAAACTGTTGGCGCCTTCCAGCCGATACTGGTCTGGAGAGGATTGCACTTTTTTAACCAGAACCAGCGGGTCCACCGGCGTAGAACTGCCGAATTCCAGCCTGGCCCATTCCTTTCCGGCGTCCACTTTCACGATTCCCAGGGCTTCTGCGTGGATCCGGAGTTCGGACTGTCGGATCAGGTTTTTTGCCGGTTCCGGTAATAGTCCGAAGCGATCAATCATTTCAACCTGAAGTTCTTTTAATCCGTCTTTGTCGTTCACGCTGGCGATACGCTTGTAGAGCATGAGCCGGTTGTGGACATCGGGTAGGTAATCCTCGGGAATCAGTGCCGGTATGCGAAGATTCATTTCCGTGCCGTGGCTCAGCGGCAACTCAGCGTTGGGGGTTCTGCCTTCGCGTATAGCCTCCACGGCTTCGTCCAGTAACTGCATGTAAAGCGTAAACCCAATGCTTTCGATCTGGCCGCTCTGCTCTTCCCCCAATAACTCCCCGGCGCCACGAATTTCGAGATCATGAGTGGCCAGCATGAAGCCGGCACCCAGATCCTGTGCTTCCGAGATGGCTTCAAGGCGCTTCTTCGCGTCTGTGGTGATGGATCGGGGTGGTGGTGTCAGCAGATAGGCGTAGGCCTGATGGTGAGAGCGCCCGACACGGCCACGGAGCTGATGCAGCTGCGCGAGTCCGAACTTGTCCGCGCGTTCAATGATAATGGTGTTGGCGCTGGGAATGTCGATGCCGGTTTCAATAATGGTGGTGCACACCAGCACGTTGAAGCGCTTGTGATAGAAGTCTGACATGATCTGTTCCAGCTCGCGCTCGCGCATCTGGCCATGGGCAACGCCCACACGTGCTTCCGGAATCAGTTGGCGCAGGTCCTCGGCGGTTTTCTCAATGGTGGCTACATCGTTGTGTAGGAAGTACACCTGACCGCCACGCAGTACCTCCCGCAGGATCGCTTCCTTGACCATCGCCTCGTCCCGCTGCCGCACAAAGGTTTTTACCGACAGGCGTCGCGCGGGGGGCGTGGCGATAATCGACAGATCCCGCAGGTGCCCCATGGCCATGTTGAGGGTGCGGGGGATCGGCGTGGCGGTCAGGTTCAGCATGTCCACCTCGGCACGCAGGGCTTTCAGGCGTTCCTTCTGCTGGACACCGAACCGGTGTTCTTCATCGATGATCACCAGCCCCAGGTTCTTGAACTTGATGTCACCCTGGAGCAGCTTGTGGGTGCCGATAACGATATCGGCTTTGCCGGCTTCGATGGCGGCCATCGCCTTGGTGGTTTGCCCGCCGCTGCGGAAACGGCTGAGCAGTTCGACATGAACGGCGGTATCCGAGAAGCGGTCGCGGAAGGATTCGTAATGCTGCTGTGCCAGCAGGGTGGTAGGTACGAGCACAGCGACCTGCTTGCCGGAGTATGTCGCCATGAAGGCGGCGCGCATGGCGACTTCTGTTTTGCCGAAGCCAACATCGCCACAGACCAGGCGGTCCATGGGTTTTTCGCTCACCATATCCTCGAACACGGCCTCAATGGCGGCCTGCTGGTCCGGGGTTTCCTCAAAGGGAAAACCGGCGGCAAAGGCGCGGTAGGCCTCCTTGGGGTCTTCAAAGGCAAAGCCCTTGCGGGCTTCCCGGCGAGCATAGACATCCAGTAATTCCGCAGCGGTATCGCGGATTTTTTCCAGAGCCTTCTGTTTGGCGTTGCTCCAGCGGTCCGTGCCCAGCTTGTGTAGAGGCGCGTGATCTGTATCCGAACCGGTGTAGCGGGAAATCAGATGCAGGCTGGAGACCGGTACATAGAGTTTCGAGCCGCCAGCGTATTCCAGCATCAGGAATTCGCTGGCTTCGCCTTCAACCGTAATGGTTTCCAGGCCCTGATAGCGGCCAACGCCATGATCGATGTGAACCACCGGTGCGCCGATGCGCAGCTCGGACAGGTCCCGGTAGCCGGCGTCGTCAGCCTCGGTTGGCTTCTCCCGGCGTCGACGCTGCAGCACCCGTTCACCGAAGAGGGCTGTTTCTGTGATCAGAGCAAGGTGATGGTCAGGCAATAGCAACCCATATTCCATGGGTGCGACGGTGATGCCGAGGGTGGCGGACGGGTCGCTGACAAAGGCCTGCCAGTTTTCCAGAGTCGACAGCTTGAGGCCATGGTCGGCCAGGTTCTCAATCAGCGCCTCACGTCGGCCAGAGGACTCCGCACAGATCAGGACCCGACCGTGGAACTCACTGATAAAACGCTTGAGCCGGCCGGCCGGGTCCGCGGCACGACCATCCATCGCGACATCCGGCATAATGTCGGTCTGGCAATTGCTGCCGCCGGTGGACTCAGTGGCTTCCGTGGTCATTGTTACCCGGGGAAACCCTTTGAGCAGGCCGAAAAGCTCGTCCTTCTGGAGGAAAAGTTCCGCTGGCGGCAGGATAGGGCGCATCCGGTCGTGGCGACGGTCCTCGTAGCGTGCACGGGTGTCGGCGTCGAAGGCGCTGGCCGCTTCGTTGAGCCCGGACGCTGTGAATACCAGGGTTTCGCCAGGCAGGTAGTCAAACAGCGTTGCTGTCTGTTCGAAGAACAGGGGCAGGTAGTACTCGATCCCCGGCGGTGTAATGCTGTGGGTGACGTCCTGGTAGATCGGGGCGTCTTTATCGACATGGGGAAATTGCTCAAACCACCGGTTGCGGAACCCTGATCGGGCTTCTTTATGCCAGGGAAACTCGTTGGCGGGCAACAGCTCAATGCGTTCAATCCGGTCGATTGAGCGCTGGGTTTCCGGGTCAAAGGTTCGCAGTGTTTCAATTTCGTCATCGAACAGGTCGATGCGGTAGGGGCGGGTGGCGCCCATGGGGAAGATGTCCAGGATAGCCCCGCGCACCGCGTACTCGCCGTGTTCATAGACATTATCGGCGTGCCGGTATCCGGCTGATTCCAGCTGCATGCGCCAGTTGTCGATATCCAGTGACTGGCCAACCTCAAGAAGCAGGGTGTTGCCCTGCAGGTAACTGACCGGCGGCAACCGGTGCATCAGGGTGCGGGCCGGCACCACCAGGACGCCGTGGTTTGTCGTTGGCAACCGGTGCAGGGCCCGGATTCGACGGGAGGTAATGTCCTGGTGTGGCGAAAACAGGTCGTAGGGCAGGGTTTCCCAATCCGGCAGCGACAGCAGCTCGAGACCATCCGTTGTGATGGCCGGCTGATCTTCATCGGTGGGCAGGCCCAGGTAGAATCGCATGGACTGCTCGAGGCGGATGGATTCCTCGGTGCTGCGGGTTATTACCAGTGTCAGACCCTGGTGGGCCCTGGCGCTCTCGCAGATGGCCAGGGCGTCACTGCTGCCATGCAGTTGCCCCCAGATGCGATGATCCGCAGCCTTGACAGGAGCGACCGGCGCGACCAGGGCGGAATGTCTGTCGGGATGGGCGGCGGCGTGCGTCATGGGCTGGTTCTTTCTCCTGAATACAGTGTGGGGCCTGGGAGCGGTGAGGCGCGTATTCTACCGGCCCGATGTCTCGCTGTCATGACAGCCGATCGACAGTTACGAAAGGATTAACGGAGTGTATTTGCTGTCTGAGAAATAACGTTGGATAATACTGCCCCAATTTTCAGGTTCCAACTGCAGAGGTTCAAGCGTGAGTCACGAACAGATCAATCAGCACCTGTCTAACTGGACGGAAAGAGAATCCACTGCGGAAGCCATGATTCCGCTGATCGGCCGCCTCTACCGTAAAAACAATGTGGTCACGTCCGTGTATGGCCGGTCCATCATCAACCAGTCGGTCATTGACATCATTCGCGCACACCGCTTTGTGCGTCAGGTTGAAGACAGCGAGCTGTCTGTTCACAACACCCTGCCTATTCTGCAGGCGATGGACAAGATGGAGCTGGGGCGCGGGCACGTCGATATTGGCAAACTCGCGGTGAAATTCAAGGAAGAGGGCGGGTCTCTTGATGACTTTCTCAAGCGCGAGATTGGCCCGATTATCGGCCAATATCAGACCCAGTCCCAGGAAGATGCCGAAAACGATACCAAGGACGTGGTGCTGTACGGTTTCGGGCGGATCGGCCGGCTGCTGGCCCGGATCATGATCGAGAAGGCCGGTGGCGGTAACAACCTGCGTCTGCGTGCCATCGTGGTTCGTCAGGGTGGGGCAAACAATGACCTCGAAAAGCGTGCCAGCCTGCTGCGCCGCGATTCGGTTCACGGCCCCTTCAACGGTACGATCACTGTGGACGAAAAAAACTCTGCGCTGATCGCCAATGGCAACTTTATCAAGGTGATCTACTCGCCGGGCCCTGATCAGGTGGATTACACCCAATACGGCATTAACAATGCGATTATTATTGACAACACAGGTATCTGGCGCGACGAGGCCGGGCTTGGTCTGCACCTGAAATCCAAGGGGGTCAGCCGGGTTCTGCTGACAGCGCCGGGTAAAGGTGACATCAAGAATATTGTGCACGGCATTAATAACGACTGGATCACCAGTGAAGATCGGATTCTGTCTGCTGCTTCCTGTACCACCAACGCCATCACGCCGGTGCTCAAGGCCATTTACGATGAGTACGGTGTCGAGGACGGTCATGTCGAGACGGTTCACTCCTACACCAACGACCAGAACCTGATCGACAACTATCACAAAGGTAGTCGTCGTGGTCGCAGTGCTCCGTTAAACATGGTTATCACTGAAACAGGCGCCGCAAAGGCAGTCGCCAAGGCGCTTCCGGAATTGAAGGGCAAGCTTTCCGGTAATGCCATCCGCGTTCCCACTCCGAACGTGTCCATGGCAATCCTCAACCTTAACCTGGAAAAAGAGGTAACGGTGGAAGGCGTTAACGAATACCTTCGCGATATGGCGCTGCACTCCGAGTTGCAGAAGCAGATCGACTTCGTCAATTCGCCGGAGGTTGTTTCCACCGATTTCGTCGGCTCCCGCCACGCCGGCATTGTAGATGCGCAAGCCACCATTGCTAACGGCAAGCGCCTGATCCTCTACGTTTGGTATGACAATGAGGCCGGCTATAGCGCCCAGGTGATTCGCGTGGTTAATCAGATGGCGGGTGTTACCTATCCGATCTTCCCGAAGCGGGTTAGAGGTTGACGGGCCCAAAAGTGCTCCGAGGCGGTTAAGAAACCCCGGTCGTTTTCGCGACCGGGGTTTCTTTTTGGGCTCATGTAAACCACTCTCTGATTACGTTAAGGCACAAACTCCGTAGGGTTTCTGGTGGAAATAGTATTCCTTAATCTCTATAATTGGCGCGATTTTGGGTACGTCTGACACCCGCTTCCCATCGCTTTTCCTTAACCGGATGCCTGGCTGTGATTTACGCCGGTGGATCCGTTGCCCTGGCGCCATCATTCGGTTCAGGCCGGATTGGCACAACTGGGCGGCACGCGTCGGGCGTTACAAATCCATCGAATAGTTTCTGATGATTGGATGAGGCTAATGATCAAGATCAAAAAAGGCCTGGATCTTCCCATCAGCGGCGCTCCTGAACAGACCATTACAGACGGCAAACCCGTTCGCCATGTGGCGTTGATCGGTTTTGACTACGTAGGCATGAAGCCAACGATGGCTGTGAAAGAAGGTGACCGTGTAAAGCGCGGCACGCTGCTGTTTACGGACAAGAAGACCGAAGGCGTTCGTTATACTTCACCGGCAGCCGGTGTGGTCAAGGAAATCAACCGCGGCGAGCGCCGTGTGTTTCAGTCGGTTGTCATTGAAGTTGAAGGCGATGACGCTGAAACCTTCGCCCGCTACAGCGCTTCCGACATTGCCGCACTGGAGCGCCAGCAGGTTGTCGACAATCTGGTGGAATCCGGGTTATGGACAACGTTCAAGACTCGCCCCTACAGCAAGGTGCCTGCCATTGATACGGCACCGCATTCCATCTTCGTGTCCGTCATGGACACTAACCCGCTGGCAGCGGACCCCACTGTGATCATTGGTGAAAACGGTGCGGCCTTCGAGCAGGGACTGAAGATTCTCTCCAAGCTGACCACCGGTAAGGTGTTTGTGACGGGCAAGCCTGGCTCTGATGTGCCGGTTCCGTCTGACGACAGCGTGGAAGTTCAGCAATTTGAGGGTGTTCATCCGGCAGGTAACGTGGGTACTCATATCCACTATCTCGATCCCATTGCCGGGGACAAAGTGGTTTGGAGCATCGGCTACCAGGACGTCATTGACATCGCAAAGCTGTTCGAGACAGGAGAGCTGTCGGTGAGCCGTATTGTTGCCGTCGGTGGTCCGAAGGCCCTCAAGCCGCGGCTGATTCGCACTCGTGTCGGCGCGAACCTGGATGACCTTCTGGATGGTGAAGTCGCCACGGACTGCGAGGTTCGCAAAATTTCCGGTTCTGTGTTCGGTGGTCGTCGTGGCGACGGGCCATGTAACTACCTGGGTCGCTTTGCCAACCAGATCTCGGTTCTGGAAGAGGGCAACAAACGAGAGTTTATGGGCTGGCTGTCACCGGGAGCCAACAAGTTCTCGGTCATGAACATCTATCTGTCCAAACTGGTCGGCGGAAAGCGGTTCGATATGACGACCACGACCAACGGCAGTGAGCGGGCGATGGTGCCAGTGGGTGTGTACGAAAAGGTCATGCCGCTGGACATCCTGCCGACCCAGTTGTTGCGGTCTTTGATCGTGGGCGACACTGAAATGGCACAAAAACTGGGTGCGTTGGAGCTGGATGAAGAAGATCTGGCGCTGTGTACCTTCGTGTGCCCGGGTAAATACGAGTATGGTCCGATTCTCCGTGAGAACCTGACCAGAATCGAGATCGAGGGCTAAAACGATGGCAATCCGACAGTTTCTCGATGGTATCGAGCATCATTTCGAAAAAGGTGGCAAGTACGAGCGCTGGTATGCGCTTTACGAAGCGGTGGATACGATTTTCTATTCACCGGCTAGCGTGACATCCACGACCTCTCATGTGCGTGATGGTATTGATCTTAAGCGCATCATGATTACGGTATGGCTGTGTACCTTCCCGGCGATGTTCTTCGGTATGTGGAACATTGGCTTCCAGGCCAACAGCTTCCTGGCTGAGAATCCAGACGCGCTGATGGGGGACGGCGGCCTCCGTACTGCCTTTATCACAGCCCTGGCTGGCAATAATGCCGCTAGTATCTGGGACAACTTTGTCTACGGCATGGCGTACTTCGTACCCATTTACTTCGTCACCTTCGTGGTGGGCGGTTTCTGGGAAGTGCTGTTTGCCACGGTGCGTCGTCACGAAGTGAACGAAGGCTTCTTCGTGACTTCCGTGTTGTTCGCGTTGATTTGTCCTCCGACCATTCCGCTGTGGCAGGTTGCCCTTGGTATCACCTTCGGTGTGGTCATTGGCAAGGAAGTGTTTGGCGGCACCGGCAAGAACTTCCTGAACCCGGCCCTCACCGGTCGTGCGTTCCTGTACTTTGCCTATCCGGCCCAGATTTCCGGTGACACGGTCTGGACGGCCGTCGACGGTTTCAGTGGCGCAACGGCGCTGAGTTGGGCTGCAAGCGGTGGCCTGGAAGCGCTGGAAACCCAGATTGGCTGGATGTCAGCCTTTATGGGTTCGATCCAGGGTTCCATGGGTGAGACCTCAACGCTGGCCGTGTTGATCGGCGGCATTATCCTGCTGGGGATGAAAATCGCGTCCTATCGTATCGTCGGTGGGGTGTTGATCGGCATGATTGCCATGTCGCTGCTGCTGAACGTGATTGGCTCGGATACCAACCCAATGTTTGACGTGCCGGCACACTGGCACCTGGTTATGGGTGGCTTTGCTTTTGGCATGATGTTCATGGCGACCGATCCGGTGTCGGCGGCGATGACCAACACGGGCCGCTGGTGCTTCGGTATCCTGGTTGGCGTGATGACCGTACTGATTCGCGTGATCAACCCGGCGTTCCCGGAAGGCATCATGCTGGCAATCCTGTTTGCCAACCTCTTTGCACCGCTGATGGACCACTATGTGGTTCAGGCCAACATCAAACGGAGGCTTGCCCGTGGCTAAAGCTAAAGAAACTGTCTCCAGAACGCTGATGGTTGCACTGGTGCTGAGCGTTGCGTTCTCTGTCGTGGTGTCGACAGCGGCGGTAATGCTTCGACCGGCGCAGGTCCAGAACCAGAATCTGGACATTCGTTCCAACATCCTGGCGGCGGCCGGCATGCTGGAAGAGGGCGCAACGGCGGAAGAGATTGAGGAAACCTTCTCCCGCTTCGACGTTCGGTTGGTTGACCTCGATTCCGGTGATTACGTTGATCCCGGGGCCGTTGGTGTGAAAGAGCCGATGAAGTACGACATGTACAAGGCCGCTTCTGATCCGTCCATGTCTATCGATATTCCTGCATCGGAAGACAAGGCCGGCATCAAGCGTCGCCCGAACGTTGCCAAGATCTACACGCTGAGTGAAAACGGTGAGTTGGTCAGGGTAGTGCTTCCGATTCATGGCTATGGTCTGTGGTCCACCCTTTACGGGTTTGTATCGCTCGAGGGCGATGCCAACACCATTGAGGGCCTCGGCTTCTATGACCACGCTGAAACTCCGGGGCTTGGTGGCGAGGTTGATAACCCTCGCTGGAAAAGCCAATGGGTCGGTAAGGAAGTGTACGGCGATGAGTTGAAAGAGCCGCAGATTCGCCTGGTCAAGGGTGGCGTGGGCGCTGGTGCATCCGACAAGGAGCACAAGGTGGATGCCCTGTCCGGTGCGACCCTGACAAGCCGCGGTGTTGAGCAGCTGGTCAACTACTGGATGGGTGACCGGGGCTTCGCACCGTACCTGAAAAAACTTCGTGAAGGGGAGGTCTGATCATGGCAGACGCTTCAGCCAAACAGGTTCTCTTCGAGCCGATATTCAGTAACAACCCCATTGCCCTGCAGATCCTCGGTATCTGCTCGGCACTGGCGGTGACCACCAGCATGAACGTAACTCTGGTTATGTGCATGGCGGTTATCGCGGTAACGGCCTTCTCTAACCTGGCCGTGTCGCTGGTTCGCACGCAGATTCCCGGCAGTATCCGGATCATCGTGCAAATGACCATTATCGCCTCCCTGGTTATCGTTGTTGATCAGGTGCTCAAGGCGTATGCCTACGAAATCAGTAAGCAGCTGTCGGTATTCGTTGGTCTGATCATCACCAACTGTATCGTCATGGGCCGTGCTGAAGGTTTCGCCATGAAGAACGGCCCCTGGCTGAGCTTCCTGGATGGCGTTGGTAACGGCATGGGCTATTCCGTTCTGCTTATCTTCGTGGCGTTCTTCCGGGAGCTGCTCGGCGCGGGATCGCTGTTCGGCGTGTCTCTGATGCCGGTCGTCAACGAGGGTGGTTGGTACATTCCCAACGGCCTGTTGCTGCTGCCGCCGAGTGCGTTCTTTATCATCGGCCTGGCGATCTGGGGTCTGCGTACCTGGAAGCCTGAGCAGGTAGAAGAAGCGGACTTCAAAATGTCCCGCCACACCGTTAAGGAGGCCTTCTGATGGAGCATTATATCAGTCTGATCCTGAAGGCCATCTTTGTTGAAAATATGGCGTTGGCCTTCTTCCTGGGGATGTGTACCTTTCTGGCAATCTCCAAGAAGATTGAAGCGGCCGCTGGCCTCGGTATCGCCGTTGTCGTGGTACTGACGATCACGGTGCCGGTGAACAACCTGCTCTACAACACCATCCTCAGGGAAGGTGCGCTGGGCTGGGCGGGTCTGCCAAATGTTGACCTGAGCTTTTTGGGCCTTATTACGTACATTGGTGTCATTGCGGCGCTTATCCAGATCATGGAGATGGTTCTGGATAAGTACATGCCGGCTTTGTATGCCGCCCTTGGCGTGTTTCTGCCGCTGATTACCGTGAACTGCGCCATCCTGGGTGCATCGCTGTTCATGGTCGAGCGGGACTACACCTTCAGTGAAAGTGTGGTTTACGGATTTGGTGCCGGTGTCGGCTGGGCGTTGGCCATACTCGCATTGGCCGGTATCCGCGAAAAGCTTAAGTACAGCGATGTTCCCGAAGGGCTGCGTGGCCTGGGTATCACCTTCATTACTGTTGGTTTGATGTCCCTCGGCTTTATGTCGTTCTCAGGTATTTCACTGTAATCAACCCGGTGATTCGGTTTAACGAAAAGGCGAGACCATGAATACAGAAATTATTCTCGGCGTGGTCATGTTCACCGTTATCGTGCTGGCCCTTGTCGCGGTCATTCTCGCGGCACGGTCCAGACTCGTAAGCACCGGTGATGTGACCATTGAAGTCAACGACGACCCAGAGCATACGCTGACAACGGAAGCCGGCGGCAAGTTGCTCGGAACCCTGGCCGGAAGTGGCATCTTCCTGTCCTCTGCCTGTGGCGGCGGCGGTACTTGTGCCCAGTGCAAGTGCAAGGTCCTGGAGGGTGGCGGTGCCATGTTGCCCACCGAAAAGACTCACTTCACCAATCGCGAGGAAAAGGAAGGTTGGCGCCTGTCCTGTCAGGTTCCGGTGAAGCAGGACATGAAGGTGGAAGTGCCAGAGGAGTTCTTTGGCGTCAAGAAGTGGGAATGTGAGGTTGTCTCCAACCACAACGTGGCGACGTTCATCAAGGAACTGGTATTGAAGCTTCCCGAAGGCGAAGAAGTCGATTTCCGTGCCGGTGGTTACGTGCAGCTTGAGTGCCCTCCCTACGAAATCCCGTTCAAGGATTTCAAAATTGAGGAGGAGTTCCATGAGGATTGGGACAAGCACGATATCTGGCGTTACAAGGCCATTAACAAGGAGGAGACCATCCGCGCCTACTCCATGGCCAATTACCCGGAAGAGAAGGGCGTTCTCAAGTTCAATATCCGTATTGCCACGCCGCCTCCCGGAACCGACCATAACCCTGGCATCATGTCGTCCTACGTCTTCAACCTGAAGGCTGGTGACAAGGTGACGGTTATGGGACCATTCGGCGAGTTCTTCGCCAAGAAAACCGAAGCGGAGATGGTGTTCATTGGCGGCGGTGCCGGTATGGCGCCCATGCGCTCTCATATCTTCGACCAGCTCAAGCGTCTGGAGTCCAAGCGTAAGATCAGCTTCTGGTACGGCGCACGAAGCGTCCGCGAGATGTTCTACGTAGAGGATTTCGATCAGCTGTCGGAAGAAAACGACAACTTCGAGTGGCATGTGGCTCTGTCAGACCCGCAGCCAACCGATAATTGGGAAGGCGAGACCGGATTCATCCATAACGTGCTCTATGAAAAGTACCTGAAGGAGCATCCGGCTCCGGAGGACTGTGAGTACTATATGTGTGGGCCCCCAATCATGAACGCCTCGTGCATCAAGATGCTTAAGGATCTGGGTGTTGAGGACGAAAACATCATGCTGGATGACTTCGGGGGGTAATTAGCTCACATGACATTCAGCATGTTCCGACCCGTCAGGGTGGTTGCGGCCGGCGCCATACTGGTGCTGGCCCTCGCCGCGCTGGCGGGTTGTTCGTTTGAGGAAGAGGAAAAGGTCTGGGAGATCGCCGGGCCGGTGTTTGGTACGCGTTATCATATCAACGTCGTATTGACGGACAATCCGGAGCGGCTGGAGAATCTGGCGCAAGGCATTGAAAAGGTTCTGGAAGGCGTGGACGCGTCGATGTCCACATGGCGTGCAGATTCCGAGCTTTCGCGCTTTAACCGTCTGGACGATCAGTCTGAGTGGGTGAAGATTTCAACGCCGCTGTACGAAGTGCTTACAACAGCTGATCAGGTTTCTGAACTCACCGGTGGCGCTTTCGATGTCACCATCGGCCCGGTGGTCAATCTGTGGGGCTTTGGGCCGGATGCCCGTCCGGAGACGATCCCCAGCGACGAAGAGCTCGCGGCCAGGATGGCAGCCACCGGTTATGGTAAACTGGACCTCCAGGCTGATCCTCCGGCACTGAGAGCGAGCCCCAATCAATACATCGATCTGTCAGCCATTGCCAAGGGCTACGGTGTGGACGCGGTGGCTCGTTACCTGAAAGATAAAGGTATCTCCGCGTATCTTGTCGAAATAGGTGGCGAAGTTCAGGCTCATGGGCATAAGCCGGATGGTGAAGCATGGCGCCTGGCCATTGAGCAGCCGGTTTCGGAGATGCGTGAAATCAACCGTGTGGTTGCCCTTGACCGACATGCAATGGCAACCTCGGGTGACTATCGTAACTACTACGAATCGGATGGCCGACGGTTTTCGCATACAATAGATCCGGAGGACGGCCGACCGATCAGCCATACATTGGCATCGGTAACGGTCATTTCGGATGACTGCATGACGGCAGATGCCCTCGCCACGGCCTTTAATGTGATGGGGCATGATCGGGCAAAGGCGCTTGCCACGCGTGAGAACATAGCCGCGTATTTTATTGTGCGGGGTGACAACGGGTTTGAAACGGACTACACGCCTGCGTTTTCCTCGTTCCTGACACACTGACGGAGAGTCCGTATGGGTATTTTTCTGCTGGTCCTGATGATCGTCGTACTGCTGGTTGCAGCGATGTCCGTCGGGGTAATCTTCGGCCGCAAGCCGATCAGTGGCACCTGCGGTGGCATTGGTGCCATGGGTATCAGTAAGTCCTGCGATATCTGTGGTGGCAACACCCAGAAATGTGAAGAAGAAAACGAACGCCTTGCCAACGACGGCAAGTCCGCCGAGGCGCTGACGTATGACGCCTCCCGTTCAGACGACCGCTGATCCGGCGTCCACCAACCTATAAAAATTCCGGGAGCTTCTGAAAAGCGCCTGCGCCCTGTCAGTGTGCCTGCAGGGTCTTTTCAGAGGCTCCCTCACGACGTAGATAAGGAGTCACTGCAGAATGGCAGAACATCATTACGACGTCGTCGTTATCGGCGCGGGCCCTTCGGGAGAAGGTGCAGCGATGAATGCGACGAAACACGGCAAGCGTGTCGCAATCATCGAAGATAAACCCACGGTTGGCGGTAACTGCACTCACTGGGGCACCATTCCTTCCAAAGCGTTGCGTCACTCGGTCAAGCAGATCATCACCTTTAACACCAACCAGATGTTCCGGGATATCGGCGAGCCGCGCTGGTTTTCTTTTCCCCGCGTTTTGCAGAATGCGCAGAAGGTGATCGGCAAGCAGGTCAAGTTGAGAACCCAGTTCTATGCACGGAATCGCGTTGATCTGATTAACGGCCGTGCCAGTTTTATCGATAACAACCGGCTTGAGATACGAGGTAATAAATCCCATGAAATCCTGCATTTCAAGCAGGCGATCATTGCAACCGGCTCTCGTCCGTATCTACCGCCGGATGTGGACTTCCGTCACCACCGTATCTACAACTCGGATACCATTCTGAATCTGTCCCACACGCCCCGCACCCTGATCATTTATGGCGCGGGCGTGATTGGTTCCGAATACGCCTCGATTTTCGCCGGTCTGGGTGTGAAAGTGGACCTGATCAACCCCGGAACTCGCTTGCTCACGTTCCTGGATGACGAGATTTCGGACGCCCTGAGTTATCACCTGCGCAATAACGGTGTGCTGGTTCGACATAACGAAGAGTATGAATCGGTCGATGGTGATGACCACGGGGTCGTACTGTCACTGAAGTCCGGCAAGAAAATCCGGGCAGATGCGTTCCTCTGGTGCAATGGTCGTAGCGGCAATACCGAAAAACTGGGCCTGGAAAACATCGGTCTGACTCCGAACGGTCGTGGTCAGTTGGCGGTTGACGATCATTATCGAACCGAGGTGGAGAATGTCTACGCAGCCGGTGATGTGATTGGCTGGCCAAGCCTCGCCAGCGCCGCCTATGACCAGGGCCGCTCGGCATCCTCCGACATCGTGAAGGACGACTATTTCCGGTTGGTATCGGATGTGCCGACGGGTATCTATACCCTGCCGGAGATCAGCTCGGTGGGTAAAACCGAGCGGGAACTTACCGAAGCCAAGGTTCCCTACGAGGTGGGGCAGGCGTTCTTCAAGGACCTGGCGCGGGCCCAGATCACCGGGGACCCGGTGGGCATGCTCAAGATTCTGTTTCACCGCGAATCCCGCCAACTACTGGGGATTCACTGTTTTGGCGACCAGGCCGCAGAAATCGTTCACATCGGCCAGGCCATAATGAATCAGGAAGGCGAGGCCAACTCCCTGAACTATTTCATCAATACGACCTTTAACTACCCGACCATGGCTGAGGCTTATCGGGTAGCGGCGCTCAACGGTCTCAATCGGATTTTCTAGCTGCTGATTGCCGGCCGAGTGCTGTCCGTGCTTTCCGCGCTCTCCTGGGGCGTGGGAAGGTGCAGGGCTGCTTTGGCTCGATTGTCGAAGAACATCCGTGTGCTTGTAGGGTAGTCGGTGATGATGCTATCGACGCCCTTGGCTTCAAGCTGAACCATGTCATGAATGCGGTTTACTGTCCAGGTAGACACGTGCATGCCGCGCCTGTGGGCATCGTCAACGATGGATCTGGTGCAGATACGCCAACCGATACAGAGAAAATCGCAGTGCAAACGGGCTGCGGTATTGACCGGTCTCGGAAACTTCCGGTCCGTTACCAGCCCAATCCGCACCTTGCGGTCACGACGGCGGGCTTCCTGCAGGAACCAGCTGTCGGAGGAGGTAATGACCACTCGGTTGTAAAGATCGCGACGTTGAATGATTTCTGTCAGGCGATTACACAGAATGTTCAGTCGGTGACGGTTGTCTTTCTTCACCTCCAGTTGCAGATGCTCGAAATCCGGAAATTCGTTGAGTAACGCCTCCAGAGTGGGAATACCTGCTTTCCGCGGCCAGGCTGTGGTGTTGCGCCGGGCGTCCATGTCTGTCAGCTCGGATGCCGTGTAATTTGCAACATTGCCTTCCTGTCCGGTGGTGCGGTCAACGGTTAAGTCGTGAATGACCATTGGCGTACCGTCTTTTGACAACACCAGGTCAAGCTCAAAGTGCCGAACCCCGTGGCGGTATGCGTGGGTAAAACCGGCCAGGGTATTTTCGGGGGCTTCCCCCTTTGCGCCCCTGTGTCCATACACGATCATTCTGGGGAAGATTCCTTCAGACGGTTATAGATTTGCTGGCGTTGCTTCCAGGTGTCGTGGCACAGCTGAATATCTTCCAGATACGCTGGTAGTTCCCGCATCAGCAGGGCCTGAGGGCCATCCACCAAGGCTTTCTCCGGCTTCGGATGGAAGTCCACCAGTACCATGTTGGCGCCCGCTATCACGCCCTGTGCGGTTGCGTGCATGACATCCAGGACGCCGTCGGGTGCGCGTTCGCGGCTGCCGACTGAGTGGGATGGGTCAACGCATACCGGCATGCGGGTAAGGCGCTTTACCGCCGGGACATGGGCGAAGTCCACCATGTTGCGGTGGGGTTGCCCGGCTTCGGTCTTCATGCCGCGCAGGCAGAAAATCACATTGGCGTTGCCTTCGCTGGCCAGGTATTCGGCTGCGTTCAGGGATTCATTCAGGGTGATACCGAAGCCACGCTTAAGCAGCACAGGGTAAGTACTCTGACGGCCAATGGCTTTGAGCAACTCAAAGTTCTGCGTGTTGCGCGTGCCCACCTGCAGCATAACCCCGGTGGGGCGGCCCAGTTGCTCAAGGCAGCGGTCGATCTCTTCAATGTGGCTCTCGTGGGTGATCTCCATGGCAATCACCTTGATGCCATGTTTGCCGGCTTTTTCAAATACCCAAGGCAGGCAGCCCTTGCCGTGGCCCTGGAAGGAGTACGGGTTGGTCCGGGGTTTGTAGGCACCCATGCGGGTGCAAACCTGGCCGTTGTCCTCAAGGGCCTGCATCATCTGCTCCACATGCTCTGGCACGTCAACGGCGCACAGGCCTGCAAAAATGTTCAGGTTGGACTGGTCGAAGGTTACGTCGTTGTAGGTGAAGCCACTCTGGCGCCTATCGTCCTTGTGCCGCCCCAGAATCCGATAGTCGTCGGAGATGCGTATGGCACGCTCCACGGCAGGCAGGGCCTCAATCTCGTCCTTGTCCAGGGATTTGGTGTCACCCAACAGGTACACCTCTGTCAGGCGCTGCTTGGCCCCCTGGACTTCATGCACCCTGACCGATACCCCTGGCAGGTTCTCCAGAAAATGCATGGTTTGTCGATAAGCTTCACTGTCCAGAGCGGTATCCGGGTGGAGAATGGCTAACATACTTGCTCCTTGAGGCTCAGTCAGTGCCTTCAGCGCGATGACGGGCCTGCATGAATTCCCTGTGATTGAGATGCAGCAGATCCGCCATGCGGCGAATAAGGTGTTCTTCGTATTTGTCGATGCGTCCGTCGGCGAAGGCCACCCGCCAAATGCTCTCGAGTAGCCGCTGTTTCTCCGACTGGTCCAGCTGTTCATTGATCATGCCGGTAAATTCGTAAAGAGAAGTGGCGTCATCCGCTTGGCTGAGCGCATCCTGAAGGATCTCTTCCGCCTCCTCACGGGTTACCTGATGGGCTTCGACAGCGAAGCTGATAATGGTCTTGAGCTCCTCGTCGTCCTGATTGTTGTCGACCCGGGCCAACTGCACCATCAGGGCAGTGGCGGCCACCGCTAGCTGGTGGCTGTCAGGCTGCGTCGGTTCATCTTCGGGCGAGCCAAACAGGCTCTTCAGGCGCTCAATCATGGTGTCAGGGCTCTCCTCCATGGGATTGCTGGCGTCAGGCGGCCTGGGACAGGCGGCGGACGCGGTTCTCAAGTTCTATCTGGTCGTTGGTAAAGCGACGTATGCCATCGGCGAGTTTTTCCGTGGCCATGGCATCTTCGTTGGACTCCCAGCGGAACAGGCGCTCATCAATGTCGCCCGGCCGGTCCGAGCTCTTAGCTCCCTCAGCGGACAGCTGGCGTGTCAGCGAGCCGGGATCGTTCTCCAGTTCCTGAAGCAGGGCCGGACTGATGGTCAGGCGGTCACAACCGGCCAGCATTTCAATTTCGCCAGTGTTGCGGAAACTGGCGCCCATCACCACCGTCTTGTAGCCGTTGGCCTTGTAGTAATTGTAGATGCGGGTAACCGACTGGACACCGGGATCCTCTGCCGCCGGGAAGGCATCACGGCCCGTCGCGGCCAGGTGCCAGTCGAGGATACGGCCCACGAACGGCGAGATCAGGAAGGCGCCGGCATCAGCACAGGCGGCGGCCTGGATGAAGGAGAACAGCAGGGTGAGGTTACAGTGTATGCCCTCTTTCTCCAGCTGCTCGGCGGCGCGAATGCCTTCCCAGGTGGACGCGATCTTGATCAGTACCCGGCTGGTATCCATGCCGAGGTGGTCGTACAGCTCGACCAGGCGACGTGCGCGGGTGAGGGTGGCACTGGTATCGAAGGACAGCCGGGCATCCACTTCGGTTGAAACCACGCCTGGTATGCGACCGAGAATCTGCTTGCCTGCCAGTACGGCCAGCATGTCAGTCGCGTAGGTCAGTTGCTCTGCATCGGAGCCACCCTGTTTGCGAGCGGCTGCCACGGCTTCGTCCAGCATCGGGCGGTAGGCCTCGGATGCCGCGGCCTTGAGGAGAAGCGATGGGTTGGTGGTGGCGTCTTCCGGTTGCCACTGGGCAATGGCGTCCAGATCGCCGGTATCGGCCACCACCGTGGTCATGGCTTTCAGTTGTTCGAGCTTGCTGGTCATTCGTCCTGTCGTCCTGATCGATTTGTTATTGATCGCCCGTTTGGCGGGCGCTTTGGGTCATACGCCTACAATAACGGGCTGCCCTGACAGGAACAAGACAGTAAAAGGTATCAGGGTGTTCAGGCAGACACTATCGTGGCATCGGCAGGCTCGGGAACTTTCGCCATTGCCCGTTCGATGACTTCAATGCCGGACCCGGGCTTGTGGGCGTTCTCACTGATATAGCGCCGGAACTGGCGGCCCCCGGGCTGGCCGTGGAACAGACCCATCAGGTGGCGGGAGATATGGCTCAGATAAACGCCACGGTCCAGTTCACTCTGAATGAATGGTAATACGGTACGTAACGCGTCGTGCCGCGAGGAAATCGGCATGGGCTGCCCGAAAAACTCGGTATCCACGCCAGCCAGCAGCCAGGGGTTGTGGTAGGCCTCGCGCCCGAGCATTACGCCGTCTGTGTGCTTCAGGTGCTCCCGGCATTCGGCAAAGGTCTTGATACCACCGTTAATGATGATCTCAAGATGTGGGTAGCGAGCCTTAAGGCGATAGACCCAGTCGTATTTCAGCGGTGGTATGTCCCGGTTCTCTTTCGGGCTCAGGCCTTCGAGAACCGCAATGCGGGCATGCACGATAAAGGTACGACATCCGGCCTCGGAGACCTTCTCGATGAACTCACAAAGATCGTCCCAGGATTCGCGGCCGTCGATCCCGATACGGTGTTTGACGGTTACTGGCAGACTGGTGGCGGCGATCATCGCTTGCACGCCCTCGGCCACTTTATCGGGGTGTGCCATCAGGCAGGCGCCGATCATGTTGTTCTGTACCCGGTCGCTGGGGCAGCCCACGTTCAGGTTGACTTCATCAAACCCGTACTGTTCAGCCAGATTGGCGCAATGAGCCAGTTCCTGCGGATTGCTGCCGCCCAGCTGCAGCGCCAGCGGGTATTCCGTCGGGTCGTGTCTCAGAAATCGAGCGGTATCGCCGTGGATCAGTGCGCCGGTCGTGACCATTTCGGTGTAGAGCAGGGTGTGGCGGCTGAGCTGGCGCGCCAGATAACGATAGTGGCTGGTGGTCCAATCCATCATCGGAGCCACGCAGAAGCGGCGGGAGGGCTTCAGAGTGGGGGCTTCCTGGGGCGCGTTCATGTTCATTGACTGCTCAGCTATACCGTTCACAAGTGATCCGAGGGGCCATAGTTTATCAGGAAAACGCACCTTTTGACGTCAGGGGATGTGCGAAAGGTAGTGTAAACACGGATGCCTTGGCTGGGTTCACGAGTCGTTGACGCGGCGATTAATGCGCGCCAGAATACTGTATAAATAATCAGTATCGGGTTGAGAGCATGCTAAATTCGACCTTTCAAATTTCAACCAAACACGTGGAGCCGTCATGACAGGACAAAGCCCGGTATCCTTTGTCGACGTTAGGCGCCGGTTCGAATTCCGCAGCATTGAAGTGGGTCGCTGGGTTACACCGCCTGAACGGGACCGGGCGGCGGGCAGGTTCTATGAGGCTTTGTGCGATCTTATGGTTATCCTCCAGGGCCCGGAACATCTGATTTCGTTGCGTGGATCACTGGGGTTGCAGTACGGGATCGGTGGCCGGCCGGGTGTTGCAGCGCACTACGTCCCAGCAACCCGACAATTGGCGCTGGCAAAGAATGCCGGCGCCGGGAGCCTGGCCCATGAATGGTTTCACGCTTTCGATCATTACATGGGGCATAAGGCGTTCCGCGGCCTGGCGAGTGGCGGCTTTGCGTCCACTGGTTGGCTGGAGAGCGCTGACCAGAAGGAGCATCCCCTCAACAAACGATTGGGGGCCTGTTTTCAGGCCATTTTGCTGAATGAGGATGGCTCCAGCCCCGGCCCGTTGTTTCAGTGCTCGAAGCGGGCGGATACGCAGATGAAGGTGCTTTATTACGCGAGGCCTGAAGAACTCTGTGCTCGGGCATTTGAAGCGTTTGTTGAAGACAGCCAGCCTCAGAACAGCTTTCTGGTCAGGGGCACAGTATACTCCGACGAGGCCAGGGCAGGCCTTTATCCGGAAGGCCATCAACGCCAGCGAATCAACGATGCGTTTGAGTGCTACTTTGTGGCACTGGGTGGAGCACTTTATCGTGAGCATGCTGAAGATGGCCCTGTTGGCCAATCGTTGTCATCAACTTCCTGAGATCATCCACATTTGATCAATAACAAGGACAGGGTTGCCCCATGAACGACTGCATTTTTATCACTGGCGCTGGCGCCGGTATTGGCCGGGAGACCGCCCGTCTTTTTGCCTCCAGGGGATGGTTTGTCGGTGCTGCGGACCGGGATGAGACGGCCCTGATATCGCTTAGGAGTGAGTTGGGGGATGAGCAGTGCAGTACCCACGTCATGGACGTGGCGGACGAGACCTCGGTCAGGCAGGGGCTCGCAGAGTTTGCCAGTCGTACGGAAGGCCAGTTAAGGCTGCTTCACAATAATGCTGGCATTCTGAAGGTTGGGCCGTTCCAGGAGATCAGCTTGGCTGCGCATCGGGCCGTGGTTGAGGTTAACGTGATTGGGCTGATGACGGTTTTGCACGCCGCGTTTCCCTATCTGAAGGCAACGCCAGGCGCCCAGGTGGTGAATATGAGTTCAGCATCTGCCGCCTATGGGATTCCCGATTTCGCGTCCTACTCCGCCAGCAAACACGCGGTACGTGCGATGACCGAGGCCCTGGATATTGAGTGGGAACCACACGATATTCGCGTGTGTGATCTGATGCCTCCGTTCGTGAATACCGGCATGGTGCAGCAGAACGAGCAGGGATCCCGTTTATTTGAACGCCTGGGCGTAAACCTGACTCCGGACGTTGTTGCAGCGCAGGTATGGGCTCAGGTCGAGCAGCCGCGCCTGCATCGACCAATTTCCATGCAGTTTCGGGCATTGTGGCCCATCGCCAAATCCGCGCCGACCTCAGTGACCCGACGAGTGTTGAGCAAACTCTGGCGTCGGTAGTTGCCTTCCGAGCAAGGCGATAGACGGCTATCTTTGATACTCTTTCATACCTTGTCCATGGAGTATTCAGGAGAACTGTGTAATGCCGGTCATGATTCAGGCTCTGTTGCCGGTGTTTGTGTTGATCCTGTTGGGTTATTTTTTCCGGCGCTGGCATTTCCCCGGGGGCGACTTCTGGCCCCAGGCCGAGCGGTTTACCTATTACGTACTTTTCCCGGCGATGTTGATCTTCAAGCTGGGCCAGGCTCAGGTGCCAGCGTCAGCCTACGGCGATATCCTCATCTTGATCGTTGCCATGCTTGCGGCGATGACGGTGTTGCTCATTGCGCTGCAATGGATCTGGCGTTGGCCGGGGCCGGTATTCTCCTCGGTATTTCAGGGCGGTATCCGTTTCAATTCCTACGTTGCCCTGGCAACAGCAGGTATGTTGCTTGGGGATGACGGGCTGTCGTTGATTGCCATTGCCGTGGCAGTGAAAGTACCGTTGCTGAACCTGCTTTGCATCCTGATGTTCTCTGTGGTTGCGGGGTGGAGTGCGGGACGGGGTGCCGGACAGAGTACGGTAAAACTGAAGCCTGTGTTCAAGGCTGTCGTCTCCAATCCACTGATTATTGGGTCGGTGGTTGGGATGTTCTGGAGTTATTTCCAGATTGGCTTCCATCCACTGGTGGCCGGTATTCTCGAGCCATTAAGTGACCTGGCGTTGCCGCTGGGTCTGATGACTGTAGGTGCTGGCCTGCAGCTAAAGGCGTTGCGCGGCGCCTCCATGCCATTCCTGGTGTCCTCGGTGGTAAAGCTGGTAGGTTTTCCGCTGCTTACGGCAGGGTTGGCCCTGCTACTGGGCCTGGAAGGGATGATGGTTCAGGTGGCCATACTGCTGGCTGCGCTGCCAACAGCCACCTCTTCATACATCCTGGCGCGCCAGCTTGGTGGTGACGCGCCCTTGATGGCGGGCATCATCAGTGGCCAGACCTTGCTGGCCATGGTGACTATTCCCCTGCTACTGGGCATCCTCTGGTAAGCACTTGAGCACAGCGTCTGCAAGGCTCTGTTGAAAGGCAATGTAGCCGTCTTGATCGGTTTCAATATCGGTGGCGAGTGGGTCCCAGGTACTGAACGTAATGTCCAGGCCTTCGGTGATTGAGCGCCACCATTGACGGTTGAACTGAGGCTCGGTCAGCAGGCAGGGTTGATTGGCGTTGCGCAGTTTTTCCTGGACTTCTGCGATGTGGCCGGCACCTGGAGACAGTTCCGGGTTCAGCGTCAGAATCCCTTCCAGGTTCAGGTTGTAGTGTCCCACGAAGCGGGTGAATGCGTTGTGGTAGGTGAAAAGGTCGATGTCGCGAACGGGCGTCAGGCGTTGATCGATCGCTGCTTCGGCCTTGGCCATAGCCTGCTCGAAACGCGCCAGATTGTCGTCAAGTACATGGATGTCTGCACCTTCCAGGGTTGCGAGTACCCGGTGAATATCCCGGCCCATCTCAACCGCCAGGGCCGGATCCAGCCAAATGTGCGGATCCTCTCCGGAGCCGTGGTCGTGATGATTGTCGTGAGCGCCCGATTCCTCATGGCCGTCATGGTGGTTGTGATGCCCATGTTCGTCATGGTCACCGTGATCGCTGCCCGACTGCACTTCCGGCACGTTTTCGCCGTGCATGAGTGAATAGGTGCGATCCCGGAACTCGTTTCCGCCGAGCAGCCGTGTCAGGAAGGTTTCCATCTCCGGCCCCACCCAAAAAATGGCGTCAGCAGCTTCCAGTGCTCTGCGTTGTGAGGGTTTCATTGAGTAGTTGTGCGGGCTGGCGCCAGGCTGGACCAGCGTGGTGATTTCCACATCGTCAGCGGCTATGGCTCTCACCAGCAGTTCGATGGGCTTGAGGGAGGTGACAACCTGGGCGCCTGCCAGGGTGCTGGCGGATGCCAGGAGTGTGGCTGCGCCCAATGCGATGACGCCAGTAAAACGGCTAATAATCATGTTACCAAGACTCTGTAAAATTAATGATACGTTATAATATAACAATAAAGGCGATGAATGAAGAGGGCGATCGCCTGACCATGCGAAATCCGGCTGTGGCCGGTATAATGCGTGGCTTTTAATGCATAGCCTTTTTCAGGCTACACCATCAGGATGTTTTCATGACCGTACGTACCCGAATCGCACCGTCTCCCACCGGTGATCCCCACGTTGGCACCGCCTTTGTGGCGCTGTTTAACCTGTGCTTTGCCCGTCAGCACGGTGGCCAGTTCATCCTGCGGATTGAAGACACGGATCAGGTTCGCAGTACGCAGGAGTCCGAACAGGACATTCTGAATGCCTTGCGTTGGCTTGGGTTGGAGTGGGACGAAGGCCCTGATGTAGGTGGCCCCCATGGCCCCTACAGGCAATCAGAGCGGAAGGACTCGTATCGTCAATACGCGCTGGACCTGGTCACCCAGGGCCATGCGTTTTATTGCTTCCGCACACCGGAAGAACTGGATGCCATTCGCGAAGAGCGTAAGGCTCAGGGCCTGAATCCAGGTATCAAGGGCGATCTGGAGCTAACGGAGGAAGAGGTCAAGCGTCGCCTGGATGCTGGTGACCCCTATGTTATCCGGATGAAAGTACCGGAAGACGGCGTTTGTGAAATCGACGATATGCTGCGCGGTACCATCGAAATCGACTGGTCCCAGGTGGACAGTCAAATCCTGCTGAAATCCGACGGCATGCCCACCTACCACCTGGCCAATGTGGTTGATGATCATCTGATGGAAATCACCCACGTGTTGCGTGGGGAAGAGTGGATCAACTCCGCGCCCAAGCACAAATTGCTGTATGAATACTTTGGCTGGGACATGCCGGTACTGTGTCACCTGCCGCTGCTGCGCAACCCGGATAAGAGCAAGCTGTCCAAGCGCAAGAACCCCACCAGCATTAACTTTTACGAACGCATGGGGTTCCTGCCGGAAGCGGTCACCAACTACCTGGGCCGTATGGGCTGGTCCATGCCGGATGAGCGGGAGAAGTTCACCCTGGATGAAATGGTCGAGAACTTCGACATCCAGCGCGTTTCCCTGGGCGGCCCGGTTTTCGACGTGGAAAAGCTGCGCTGGCTTAATGGCCAATGGATTCGTGACGAGCTCAGCGAAGAGCAGTTCGTCGAGCGCATGCGCAACTGGTGGTTCAATGAACAGGCCCTGCGTGACCTGGTGCCCCACATCAAGGGCAGGGCGGAAATCTTCAGCGACGTGGCGCCGATGGCTTCCTTCATGTTCTCTGGGATGCTCAATCTCAAGCCGGAAGATTTTGACCACAACAAGCTCGATGAAGGTCAGGTCAAACGGGTGCTCCAGTTCACCCTGTGGAAACTGGAAGCCCAGCGTCATTGGAGCAAAGAGAATATCTTTGCCGACATCAAGGCCCTGGCCAAGGCCATGGAACTGAAAATGGGCGATTTCATGTTCTCCATCTTCGTCGCTATCGCTGGTAACCCTAACTCCTGGTCAGTCATGGACTCCATGGCCATCCTTGGCCCGGACATGACCCGGTCACGTCTGCGCCATGCTCTTGAGGTGATGGGTGGATTCTCAAAGAAGGAAACCAAGCGAGTGGAAAAAGAATACGCGGCATTGCTGGCGGAATAACCAATCTGTTGAATTAGTAAACGGCCAGCACAGGGATGTTCAAGAAACTGAAAAAACGTTGGAAAAAAGGTTGACGCCCCAAGGGTCGATCCTTAATATACGCAGCCGTTGAGGGGCCATAGCTCAGCTGGGAGAGCGCAACACTGGCAGTGTTGAGGTCAGCGGTTCGATCCCGCTTGGCTCCACCAATTTCTAGTCCCCTTCGTCTAGTGGCCTAGGACTCCGCCCTTTCACGGCGGCAACAGGGGTTCGAACCCCCTAGGGGACGCCAATACGGCTCAACCGGTTTAGTCCACCGGTGAGCCATCAAAAAAACCGCCTTCGGGCGGTTTTTTTGTGTCTGAATAATATGTCAGCGGGACGCAATTGCTCCTTTTCCGACGCCTTCATAGGCCTTGACACGAATGGCGTCCTCCGGAAACTCGGATTTCAACTGCCCGGCAATGTGCGCCGCGATAAGCTCCACTGTGGTATCCGAATCCAGCATATAAACCCGGCTTTCCGGCAATGTCAGCGCAAATTCACCCTGATTGGCCTCGTATTCAAAGGTGACGTACGCCGTGCCATCCTCGGCGACCCGGCGTTGGGTTACATCCTCCTCGGAGCCCACATAGATATCCTGCCACCGCTTGGCCCATTGGTTCTCAAGGTCCCGGTCTCTGTGCTCATTACGGTCAATCCGGATAGGCGAGCGATGCCCGTGCGCAATCCGTTGGCAATTGCCCATGTGTTTTTTCAGGCCGTGGACATAATGGTAGTAGGCCCCTTCAATCACATCTTCACGTAACGCAATGTCCACATTCGTCACGTTTGCCGGCAACACTGCCCGTAATTCCTGCTCCAACAGCCGGGCAACGGCAGAAGGCACTACACGATCAGACGATAGCCACACCACCGCTTCGTCCGGGGACCGGTGAAGAATCTGGGTGCCATCGGTCAGACGCCAGGTGAAGCTGTCTGGCTCATCCTCATTCCACTCAAGCCCTTTGTAGGCTCTTGGGATCACCAGTCGGTGGTCCACGCGCTCGTCGATGACTCGTTTGATGGTGCGTTTGACGTTGCTGAAATCAAACACCATACCTTGATCATCCAGCTCACCACCGAGCACCACATCTACAATCCAGCTTTCACCGACGAGTCCTCTGGAAGCATCCAGGTAGGCGAAATCGATAACCGTCAGATTGTCTACGAAAAGGTGATTCATCGGAGGTGTCCGGCAAGATGAGGTTGATAGATGGGCGGATTCTAGCAAAAATTCGCTAACGCTAGCAGTCTTGCGTGTGGTGCAGGGCTAAAACAAGGAGCAGGTGAGTGGGGCAGGGCAACTCGGATAACCATAATGCGTTTGCTGTGTTGGTTCTGGCTGCGGGCGCTTCGCGCCGAATGGGCTGTGCAAAGGCCCTGTTGCCGGTGGGTTCAGACACGCTGTTGGGCCACGCCATCGTTCAGGCCAAGCTGCTTGGCGGACCTGTCACGGTGGTCGCTGGTGGCTGGTATCCCCTGGTTCGCTATCGTTGCCGGAGCCAACCATCGGCCTGGGTGGTTGCCCGGGATTGGCAGGAAGGGATGTCTGCCTCGCTGAAAACCGGTGTGGCAAGCCTTGGGCCGCGAGTGAAAGGTGTGTTTGTGGTGCTGTTGGACCAACCACTAATCCCGTCGAATGCGATGCTTGCGCTCGCCAAAGTGGCACGAATGACCCCGACCCAGCCCGTCGCTGCCGACCTACAGGGAAAACCGGGGGCGCCGGCTTACATTCCCCGACGTTTATGGCCCGAAATCATGGCCCTCGAAGGGGATAGGGGAGCAGCGGCCGTGCTAGCAAGACATGGCGCGACCCGGTTGGCCATGCCCGGCGCCGGGTCGGACGTGGATGTGCCCGAGGACTGGCGTCGCATCAACGGCGAGTTAGCCGAACAGTCCTGATAGCCAGGCTATGCCCACCGCAAAAATGCCAAGGCTGGCGGCCAGGCCGACAGTGTAAATGCGGGAGGTGGCGGAGCGCTGTTGGGCCACGAACAGGTCAATGGTGCGCTGGGCGATATCTTCAGCGGTTTCCCGGGAGATTTCATGGGCCTGTTGGATAGCCTCAGACTGGAGGGTCTGCCAGAACTCGGTATCGATGGTTTGTACGCTGGTAATGTGATCCTTGAGCTCCGCCATGTGGTTACTGGTGAAGCCGGTATTGCGAGAAAGGTCTTTACGCAGATCCGCCAGTTCCCGGCCCAGGTTCAGGTTGACTTCCGCGGCGACGTCGTCACGCAGGTTGCGAGTGCGCTCTTCGATCATCTCTGTCACCGCGTTCAGGCGTTCCTCAATCGCGGCTTCCTGTTTTTTGCCGGACTCGTCCAACACGCGCTTTAGATGGTCGAATTGCTCGTCGAACAGAGAGCTGAGCAATTCGTGCAAGCGGTTGTTAATGTGGGTTTTTACCGCAGAGCGGGCGATCTGTTCGATCAGGTCGCTGGTCAGGGGCACAACCTGAGGGTCGCCGTTGTTACCTGCCTTTAGCCCATCGTCGGGTTCTGGTGACATTTCCAGGGAAGCATCTGAGGGAAGATCCAGGATGTCGTCGTCCAATTCATTTGACTCAGCATCCAGTTCCGGCGGTTCGGGCAGGTTGCCTTCGGTTACATCACTGCTGAGCTGCTCGAGAACGAGGCTAAGCCCTTCGGTGTGTGGTGGTTTGGTCAGAACGTTGTATACACCAAAGTTGCGGGCTTCTTCCATGAACGACGATGATTTCTTGGAGGTGCACATGATGATGGGGATGGCTGCGGTGTCCGGGTTGCCCTTAATGGCCTTGGTGGCCTCCACACCGTTCATGCCCGGCATAAGGTGATCCATAAATATCACATCGGGACGCTGGTGGGAGCTCAAAAAGTCCAATGCCTCCTCCGCCGAGCCAGCCATGTTCACTTCCATGTCCCGGCCTTCCAGCAGTTTGCTCAGGGCAAATCGAGCCACTTTAGAGTCGTCTACCAGGAGTGCATTCTTGATCGCCATGTCACAACCTCAACCTTTACAGCATGTGTGTTCATTATCGGGCGGGCGTTTACCAGCCTTCAAGTGTCGGGCATTGGGTGGCCCGGTAGCTTTTCTCCCGATAACAAACACCGGGCTCCTTGGTACGGGCGGTAAAGACCTCCCCGGCCGCCGTTGTCAGGCGTACCTGTCCGTAGGGTTCGCCATACCGGAAGGTCGCTTCAATCGAACTGCCATTGGGGTTCAGCAGCAGCCCCTTGCCGTGAAAGGAGCCTTCAATATACTGACCTTCGTATTTTTTTCCATCGGCGAAGACTTCGTTACCGCTCCCATGGAACTCGCCATTGGAGAATTCCCCTTCGTAGTGGCGCCCGTCGGGGTAGGTAAGAGTGCCTTCACCATGGAATTCGTCATCCTTAAAGCCGCCGACGTAGAGCATGCCGTCCGATGTGGTTAGCGAGCCATGCCCGTTGAGCCTGCCCCCTGACCATTGTCCGGTGAGAATGTCGCCATTGGCCATGGTGAGTGTGCCCTTGCCATCAAATTTGCCGTCCACGAAATGCCCCTCATACCTGAGGCCTTCGGCGTCTTCATAAGTGCCATCGCCGGTTTTAACACCGCCAACCCAGGTGCCGTTCCGGAACTTCACCCTCGTATAGGCCTCCAGCTTGCCCATCAGGGTTTTTTCATTGCCGGCGGCGATTGCCACGGTCTGTTGCCAGGGCTTGTAGCCTTCCTTGCTGATGGTGACGTCATATTTGCCCGGGTTCAGCTCCAGGTCCAGCCGTGTGGCGCCATGGTCCTTGCCATTAATGGTGACGTTATCGCCGACGACATTGGAGCGCAGTATCAGCCGCCCGGTGGTAGGAGGCTCCGGAGAATCGCTTCGAGTCTTGGTTTCCGGTATGGGAGACACAGGTTCCGCCATCGCCAGCATCGTGGGGTCTTCCGGCAGATCGGGAATGGAAAAAGGTTCTGCGTTAACACGGCTGGTAGCGGAGGTGGTCCCGGAGCCTTCGCCTGATGGTTCTCCGGATGCCGCCAGGGCATCGGTCTCCAAAGGCAGTTCGAGGTCGTCTTCCCTGGTATTCCGTAGGTACAGTTCGTCCGAGCGCCGTGCGTCCGCTGGGTTGTCGCTGGAAACGCGGGTAACGGTCTCTTTCGTTTCCGGTTCTCCTGCTAGCGGTTCCGTCCCCTCGGAGAGGTCATCGCCGACAGACGCAAAGCCTGCGGTCACCAGAAGCATCAGTGCCAGAGCGTTGACAAACAGGAGGGGCCTGAAATCGACCATGGACAACCTCTCAATTCTGCATTCGTGTGACTGCCAGTGTCCCGCCCGTCTCATTGTCGTTGTTCAGCGGGATTCAGGACTGACACCGCCTCATCTTACCCAGTCGGGGCAATGTTATGTAACACAAAGTCACGGAAGTTCACGAGAATGCAGGACAAATCACACTTTGTCCGGAAGCTGGTCATGGTTGAGCTGTTCCCAGGAGCGCATGTAGACGTCTGCTTCGTAGTCGTAAGGGGATTTGAACGGCGTCAACACAAAATCGAACACCAAAAAAAAGAATCCGATCGATGCCCAGGCGATCACCAGCGTGCTCAGGGTATTGGCCTGAATTTCCGGGTTGGCGTCAACGAACCCTTCAAGTAAGGGGATCAGGTCGGATGCCATGACCACCGGGTTGAAGCTGGAAAGTACAAACGGCACCCAGAAAGCGATGAAAACCGGAAAGAAACCGAAGGACCAGAGCACCCGGCGAATCATATACATGCCGATGGCGCGCCAGTAACGCTGCCTTATTTCCGGAACGCGGCGTATGCGTTCCAGGTAGCGTCGACGTTCGGCCCAATAGGCGGCCACTTCCGGAGCGTGGATGGCGCGGCGATTGCCGGCGGGCTGGTGGGCGGATCTGGCCGCCTTGGGCGCGGTGTCGGGTGTCGGGATGCCATGGGGGTCATTGGTCATGGAGTCGGATGCTGCCTTGTGGCTTCGGGTTAGTGCATGATAATAGAAAGTACGTGTTACCCTACAATCCCCATTTAGTTAAAGACAGGACAGTTTGAATGGCTGCAGTGATCGAAAACACCGTCCATCCGGCCTTTGAAAAGCTTCGCAGTCACCGGATCAGTACGCTGAATGTAACGGTTGAGGAATACCGTCACCGAAAAACCGGTGCCCGCCACTTGCACCTGGCGGCAGACAACGACGAGAACGTGTTTTTTGTGGCCCTGCGAACCTTCCCTATGGACTCCACCGGTGTTGCTCATATCCTGGAGCATACGGCGTTGTGTGGCAGCGAGCGTTTTCCGGTGCGCGATCCGTTTTTCATGATGATTCGCCGGTCCCTGAATACCTTTATGAATGCCTTTACCAGCAGTGACTGGACGGCATACCCCTTCGCCAGTATGAACCGCAAGGATTTCGACAATCTGTTGACGGTTTACCTGGACTCGGTGTTCTTCTCATCCCTGGATCCGCTGGATTTCGCGCAGGAAGGTCACCGCCTCGAATTCGATACGCCAGACGATCCGTCCACCGACCTGGTCTACCGCGGTGTGGTTTACAACGAAATGAAGGGCGCCATGAGCGCACCCACCTCACAGTTGTGGCAGAACCTTTCCAGCCACCTGTTCCCGACCACCACCTATCACTACAACAGCGGCGGTGAGCCGGACCATATTGTGGACCTGAGCTACGACGATTTGCTGCGCTTCTACCGCCATCACTACCATCCCAGCAATGCGATCTTTGCAACCTATGGGGATATTCCGGCCCACGAACATCATGAACGCTTTGAAGAGCTGGCCCTGAAGCGATTTGATCAGCTGGACGTAGAGTTGCCGGTGCGGGATGAGAAGCGGATGTTCTCACCGGTCCGGGTGGATCAGAGCTACGCCGTCAGTGAAGGTGAGGATACCGGCCAGAAGACTCACATCGTGATGGGCTGGCTGCTGGGCCACAGCTTTGACCTGCAGGAGAATCTTGAAGGTCAGTTGTTGGCCAGCGTGTTACTGGAAAACAGTGCGTCGCCCTTGATGCGGGCGCTGGAAACGACCGACATCGGGCAGTCGCCATCCCCCATGTGCGGCCTTGAGGACTCCAACCGTGAAATGACCTTTGTGTGTGGCATTGAGGGCAGTGACCCGGACAAGCAGGGCGACCTTGAAGCGCTGCTGGAACAGACGTTGACCAAGGTGGTGGAAGAGGGCGTCAGCCAGGAGCGCCTTGAAGCCATTCTGCACCAGTTGGAGTTGCACCAGCGCGAGATTGCCGGCGACAGCTTCCCGTATGGCCTGCAACTGATCATGACCGCGATTTCGCCGATGGTCCATGGCGGCGATCCGGTTGAGCTCCTTGATCTGGAGCCGGTGCTGGCGGATATGCGGGAAAAAATCCGTGATCCCCAGTATGTGCCCGGCCTGATCCGCCGCAAGCTGCTGGAAAATCCGCACCGCGTCACCCTGACGCTGCGCCCGGATGACAAGCTGGAAAGCCGTCGTCAGGCGACCATTCGCGATGCCCTTGCCCGTCGCAAGGCTTCGTTAACTGACGAAGAGGTTCGCCAGATTATCGAGCGCGCCCAAGCCCTGGAAGAGCGACAGACACGGAAGGACGACGATTCCATCCTGCCGAAGGTTGACCTGACCGATGTTCCCCTGCAGCTTCCGGAACCCGAGGCACGGTTTGCCGGAGACATGCCTGCGACCATTTATGCCCGTGGCACCAATGGTCTGGTGTACGAGCAGGTGATCCTACCGGTACCGAACCTGACCGAGGAAGAGCTGTTGCTACTGCCGTACTACACCACCCTGATTCCGGAAGTGGGGTGCGGCGAACTGGATTACCTGCAGATGCAGGACCGTATCTCGGCGGAATCCGGTGGTATCAGTGCGTCTTTCTCCGCCAAGGGACAAATTGACGATGTCCAGGATCTTGAGGGTTATATCGTCTTTAATGGCAAGGCGCTGGCTCGAAATCGCGAGGCGTTGACTCGCCTGCTGAATGACGTCTTTAATGGCGCCCGGTTTGATGAGAAGGAGCGGGTGCGCGAGCTGATTGCCCAGATTCGTTCCCGCCGCGAACAGGCGGTTACAGGCAGTGGCCATGCACTGGCCATGGGGGCGGCATCGCAGGGAATCAGTGCGGGTGCGTGGCTGTCGTTCCGTCTTGGTGGTCTGGAAGCTATCCGTGGCGTTAAGTCGCTCGACAAGTCCCTGAGCGATCCTGTTGAGCTCGACAGCTTATGTGAACGGCTTGCAGCACTGCACGAACGTATTCGGAACCAGTCCCGTCAATTCCTGCTGATCGGTGAGGAAGAGCAACTGGATCCAATGTTGACGGAACTGAAGGCTGTTTGGGGTGACTCTGGAGCGGGAGAGGGCGCAGCTTGGAAGCTTGAACCCGTGAGTTACCAAACGCGCCAGGCGTGGCTAACGTCAACCCAGGTGAATTTCTGTGCCAAAGCCTTCAGCACGGTTGCTATCGACCACCCGGACGCAGCGGCACTGACAGTGTTGGGCGGTTTCCTGCGCAACGGCTACCTGCACCGGGCCATTCGTGAAAAGGGCGGCGCCTATGGTGGTGGTGCCGGCCAGGACAGCGTGAACGGCACGTTCCGTTTCTTTTCCTACCGCGATCCCCGGTTGGGCGACACGCTGGAGGATTTTGACAACGCCCTGGACTGGCTTCAGACGGAGCAGCACGATCCTCAGGAACTGGAAGAGTCTATTCTCGGCGTGATCGGGCAACTGGATCGCCCCCGGTCGCCGGCCGGTGCAGCCCGCCATGCCTTCCACAACCGCCTGTTCGGGCGCACACCGGAGCAACGTGCGCGTTTCCGGGAGCGAGTGCTGGCGGTGACTCTGGATGATATGAAGCGGGTCGCCCGCGAGTGGCTGAAGCCGGACAGTGCCAGTGTCGCGGTTGTCACCAGCTTCGAAAATCGTGATACCGCTGAAAAACTGGGGCTGGAAATCCAGGAGCTATAAAGCGCCTGAAAGCACCTCAAAACGGAAGGCCGGCGCTCTTTATGGGAGAGGGCGCCGGCCTTTTTACTATCTGCTCTATCGGTTTCGCTTGAGTCCGGTACTCACCATAATGCGTGTGGAGATTTCCTCCACGGAATACGCGGTCGTGTTGAGGTAAGGGATTCGTTCCCGGCGATACATCAGCTCAATTTCCTCAATTTCATGCATGCACTGCTTCATAGACGAATAACGTGAGTTCGGTCTGCGTTCGTTACGAATGGTGGCCAGCCGTTCCGGCTCGATGGTCAGCCCAAAGATTTTTTCCTTGTGAGGGCGCAGAGCTGCAGGCATCTGCTGGTCGTCCAGGTCTTCCTCGGTGATGGGGTAGTTGGCCGCCTTCACACCATATTGCAAGGCCAGATACAGGCAGGTAGGTGTCTTGCCGCTGCGGGAGGCACCGACGAGAATCAGGTCCGCCTCGTCGTAATGACGGGTGCGGGCGCCGTCATCGTTATCCAGCGCGAAATTGACGGCATGGATGCGCCGCTCGTAACTGCCCCCGTTGTTGATGGCGTGTGACTTGCCAACGGTATAGGAGGACGATGACTGCAGCTCCTGTTCCAGTGGGTTCAGAAAAGTACCAAAGATATCGACCATGAAACCGTTCGCGCCGGCGATCACATGACGGATATCGCTATTAACGATGGTGTCGAAAACCAGCGGCCGCATGCCATCGATCTCCTCCGCTTTATTGATACGCTTGACCATCTCCCGGGCTTTGTCAGCGTCATCAATATATGGCACCGTAATGCGTTCGAATTCGATTTTTTCAAACTGTGCCAGAAGGCTGTGCCCCAAGGCTTCGGCGGTCAGGCCGGTGCCATCGGATATAAAGAATGCGGTTCGTTTCATGGTGTGCGGTCCGGCTCCGTATTTGGCGGCTACCCTAGGTAATTTCCACAGGTTACAGTATCATACACGCCAAGTTCGAGGGCCCGCAGTGGAGAATGCAGTAATTGCAGGGTTGGAATCAGCTCCACCTGTCCGGTTTGGCTCTTTGCTACAATGAATCAAGGGAGACACGCTTTGGAAGATTACATTATCTGGTTTGATCACCTGGGAATGTCAGACGTTGACCGGGTCGGGGGAAAGAACGCCTCCCTCGGTGAAATGATCAGTAATCTTGCCAACGCAGGTGTTACCGTTCCCGGTGGCTTTGCCACAACTGCCCACGCCTACCGAGAATTCCTGGCCAAGGACGGTCTTCGTGAGAAGATCGACAACGCCCTGGACGCCCTGGACATCAATGATGTGAACGAGCTGGCGCGAGTCGGCTCCGAAATTCGCCAGTGGATTCTCGATACGCCATTTCCGGACGCGCTGGAAAAGCCGCTTGCAGACGCCTATGCAAAGCTACGCGATGGCAACGACAACCTCGCGGTGGCGGTGCGTTCTTCAGCAACTGCGGAAGATCTTCCGGATGCGTCCTTCGCTGGTCAGCAGGAGACGTTCCTGAACGTTGTGGGTCTGGAGCAGGTACGGACGTCAGTAAAGGAGGTCTTCGCCTCTCTCTTCAATGACCGCGCCATTTCCTATCGCGTCCATCACGGTTTTGATCATAAACAGGTCGCGTTATCTGCGGGTATTCAAAAGATGGTGCGCAGTGAAACCGCTGCCAGTGGGGTTATGTTTACCCTGGACACGGAATCCGGTTTCCGGGACGTCGTGTTTATCACCGGCTCCTATGGTCTGGGCGAAACGGTGGTGCAGGGTGCTGTGAACCCCGATGAATTTTACGTTCACAAGCCCACCCTCACGGCGGGTAAACCTGCCGTTCTGCGCCGCAACCTGGGCAGCAAGGCCATCAAGATGGTTTATCACACTGACCCTGCCGCAGAGCAGTTTGTGGAAACGGTCAAGGTTGAACAGGACGATCGTAATCGGTTCTGTATCACCGACGCGGAAGTGGAAGAATTGGCCAAGCAGGCCATGATCATCGAAAAGCATTACCAGCGCCCGATGGACATCGAGTGGGCGAAAGACGGTGACGATGGCCGTATCTACATTGTGCAGGCCCGTCCGGAAACCGTTAAGAGCCGTGCCTCCGCCAATGTCATGGAACGCTACCTGCTCAACGAAACCGGCACCATTCTGGTGGAAGGCCGCAGTATCGGCCACAAGATTGGCAGTGGCCCGGTCAAGATTATCACCAGTATCAAGGAGATGGACCGCGTTCAGGCGGGCGACGTTCTCGTTACGGACATGACCGACCCGGACTGGGAACCGGTGATGAAGCGGGCGTCCGCCATTGTCACTGATCGAGGTGGGCGCACCTGCCACGCGGCGATTATTGCGCGGGAGCTCGGTATTCCAGCCGTGGTGGGTTGTGGTGATGCTACGGAAATACTGAAAGACGGGCAGGAAGTGACGGTGTCCTGCGCCGAAGGCGACACCGGAATGATCTACGAGGGCAGCCTGGATTTCGAGCTTAAAGAAAACACGGTCGACTCCATGCCCGCCATTCCGTTCAAAATCATGATGAACGTGGGTAACCCGGACCGGGCCTTCGACTTTCAGGCCTTGCCCAATGAAGGTGTCGGCCTGGCGAGGCTCGAGTTCATTATCAACCGCATGATTGGCGTTCACCCGAAGGCGCTGCTGAACTTTGACGGCTTGCCGAGGGATATCCGCCAGACGGTGGAGAAGCGGATTTCCGGATACAGCTCGCCAGTGGATTTTTATGTCGACAAACTGGTGGAAGGAATATCCACCCTTGCTGCCGCCTTTGCGCCCAAGAAGGTGATTGTGCGGTTGTCCGACTTCAAGTCCAATGAATACGCCAACCTGATCGGCGGTACCCTATACGAGCCTGACGAAGAAAACCCGATGCTTGGCTTCCGCGGTGCTTCCCGGTATATCTCCGAAACCTTCCGCGACTGTTTTGAGCTTGAATGCCGGGCTCTGAAGAAAGTCCGAAATGAAATGGGGCTGACCAACGTTGAGATCATGGTGCCGTTTGTCCGCACTGTGGGGGAAGCTGAGCAGGTAGTGAATCTGTTGGCGGAGAATGGTCTCAAGCGTGGTGATAACGGATTGCGTGTGATCATGATGTGCGAGCTCCCCGCGAACGCCCTGTTGGCCGAACAGTTCCTGGAGCACTTTGATGGCTTCTCGATTGGTTCTAATGACCTGACTCAGCTAACCCTGGGCCTGGATAGAGACTCCGGCATCATCGCCCACCTGTTCGACGAGCGGAACGACGCCGTCAAGGCGTTATTGGCCAGCGCCATCCAGGCCTGCAAAAAGGCCAATAAATACATTGGTATCTGCGGCCAGGGGCCATCGGATCATCCGGATCTGGCCAAGTGGCTGATGGATCAGGGCATTGATTCGGTGTCGCTGAACCCCGACTCGGTACTGGATACCTGGTTCTTCCTTGCTGACGAGAAAATCGACTGACCATTTCGACAAAAGGAGCGTACGCGTGCCTATCGTAACCCCTGATCTGTGTGACGATTACCCCGAAATCCTGGTGGTAGAGCCGGGTTTCCGCAACTTTGGTGGCGTGGACGCCTTCGGGGGCGAGATCGTGACGGTGAAATGCTTTGAGGATAATTCCATCGTTAAGGAACAGGTTGCCCTGCCGGGTAACGGTCGTGTGATGGTTGTCGATGGAGGAGGATCAAAGCGGGCTGCTCTGCTGGGTGACATGCTGGCCGAGAAAGCAGCGGATAATGGCTGGGCAGGCCTGGTGATCTATGGCTGCATTCGCGATGTGGATGTCATTGGAACGACGGCTTTGGGGGTGCAGGCGCTGGGAACGCATCCACGTAAAACCGAGAAGCGTGGAGTGGGTGACCTGGACGTACCGATCACGTTCGGCGGTGTGACCTTTCATCCTGGCCATTACATCTATGCAGATAACAACGGTATCGTGGTTTCCGAAAAGCCATTGAAGACTGACTGATGCAGCCGCTTGCCCGGTAGTCTCTCAGAGCACTGCCGGGCTACATTCCGCCTGACCGTTCCGGTCAGCGTTTTACCTTTACAATCTCCATGCCCAGCAGAAATCCATCCCCGTCCGGAACACAGCGCAGCACTCGGCAAACCGTTTCGAATGGCGGAAACTGCTCGCTGGTGGAGGGAAGAAGGGTGTGGATTTCATCCCCTTCGGCGAACGCCTTTTCCGTATAGAGTTGCATGCCAGTGCCGCTGAGATCCCGGCAAATGCCAGGAATCGCGACGCCGTTGCTGTCTGTGAGTTCGATTTCCGAATTCATCGTCATGCGGTGGAAATCGCGTTTTTCTGAATAGTCCTTCATGGTTTCAGACATCCCGGCACCTCGCGGTTGTTGTTTTGTTAGTTATAAATGTTGAGGGTGGAAGCGTCAAAGAATTCATGGGAATAAAAATTTGAGAAACTCTTATATTTAGTAGTTAAGCCCTAAAAAAGACACTACATATAGTTTTTTAGCGGAAAACCCTGTCCGGCCCCCCCCCCGGTGTGGGGAGGTATTTTACGCCCAGTTGTCCGTTTTCCTTGAAGGCTTGAGAAGCGGGATAACAAGGGCCAGAATCACGCCGAGCAGCACAAGGGCTGCACCCAATAGCATGAAATCGGATTCCTTCTTGGCTTCCAGGCGTTCCTTCTCAGCGGTGAGCACTTCCAGGTCGTTGCGCAGCTTCTGGTTTTCTTCGCGAAGCTCACTATTCCGCCGGTTCAGGTTAATGGAGTCCGAGGCGACTTCCTTGATATTACGAAGCTCTTCACTGAGCCTTCCTGAGCGAGCCTCCAGGGACTCTTCCGAGCTCCTGAGTTCGTTCCGCTCAGCGGTGACTTCCTCAAGCTGCGTTCTGAGATTGCTTAGTTCATTGCGGGCCTGTTCCAGTTGCCGGTTGGTGGCTTCCAGACGTTGGCGTGCAATAGGGGTGTCGGTGAGATAGCGTGACACCATCCAGCCTTCGATTCCGTCCGGTGTGCGTACCCGGCTGTACCCTGATTCCGATGTTTCCAGCAGCTCAAGTGAGGTCCCGCTTCGGACCCCAGAGTGAAGGATGCGGTATTGCGTTCCTTCGCCACTTCGGATCGGAGCGTAGAGCGTATCATCGACATAAACGGTTCTGGCGTATGCTGACGTTGCAGCCACCATCAAAACGATAATGCAGGTAATCAGACGTAATGGCGTCACTGGTTTTATTCCCTGGAACAGCGATTTAAGGCGCAATTTTGTCATAGATGCCGGGCCATACAAGGTGGAGTTCATTACAAAAAACTCATGGTGCCAGGCGCAAACCACCGCGTGGCTTCAAGGCAGCACTGCCTTGAAGGGTTTGACGGTGACTTTCTGGTACACGCCAGCATCCACATAGGGGTCAGCATCGGCCCAGTCCTGGGCCGATGCCAGTGAATCGAACTCGGCCACAACCAGACTGCCGGTGAATCCCGCATCACCGGGTTCCGGTGTATCCAGGGCCGGGTGGGGGCCTGCGACAAGAAGGCGACCCTCGTCTTTGAGCTGTTTCAGTCGTTCAATGTGGGCAGGACGGGACGCGGCTCTGAGTGGCAAGCTGCCTTCGACATCCTCGCTGATGATGGCGTAGTACATGATAACCTCCGGATATTTACTGACACAGTGTAATAGCTGGCTGGTACACTGGCATGAATGGTATTTACTCTGAATTCGGAAATGATGTGACTATAACTCAAGAAGCTGACTTCTGCATTGATCTGCATTGCCACACGACGGCGTCCGACGGCGCGTTGCCGCCAAGGGAATTGGTCGCACGCGCACACGCGAGAGGCGTCACTCACCTCGCCGTGACAGATCACGACACCATTGCCGGACTTGAAGAAGCATCCGAGGCTGCAAGGGAAACGGGCGTTACTCTGATTTCTGGCACCGAGTTGTCCTGCCTCTGGAAAAGCAACACCATACACATAGTCGGGCTTGATTTTGACATTGACGACGACTGTCTGAAGCAGGCATTGGAGCGGCAGAATACGAATCGTTGGTCCCGGGCCCGCACCATTACCGACAAGCTTTCGAAGCTGAAAATTGAAAACCTGCTTGAGAAGGCAACCGACAGAGCGGGCGGGGATGTGCCTGGCCGCCCTCATTTTGCCAGGGTGCTGGTGGAAGAGGGGGTGGTAAAGGATATCGCGCAGGCGTTCAAGCGCTACCTTGGTGCCGGCAAGGCGGGGGATGTAAAGGGTTTCTGGCCTGAATTGCCGGAGGTTGTCCGGTGGATTACCGAGGCTGGAGGTGTGGCCGTGCTGGCCCATCCAAGGAAGTACAAACTTACGGCGACAAAACTGCGAGCACTCGTTGCTGACTTCCGTCAGGCGGGTGGCCGGAGTATTGAAGTCTCAACGTCGGGGCAGTCCAGTGGCGATCTGGGCTTTTTGGCAGAGTTGTGTCGCCGGGAAAACCTGCTTGCCTCTCAGGGCAGCGATTTCCATTTTCCGGGTGCACCCTGGTGTGAGCTTGGGGTCATTATGAAAATGCCAGACGGACTTGAGCCTGTCTGGCATCATTTCAAACAACCGGCCGGGGTTCCTGCAGCGGTTTAATCCGGTGCGTGGAACAGCAGGTACAGGTCGGTCAGCGAGTCGGGGATCGCGTCCGCCATTTGCCGGGACAGTTTCTCGCTGTTGCGGACATTCTGGAAGTCTTCATCCTCGAACAGCCCGGACAGCGTGAGCATCGGCACCAGCAGGTCCGCGGTTTCTTCCTCGCCGGCCTTCAGCCAGGCTTCCTCATTCTCAAGGAAGGTGTCCACGAACCCGGCACACCAGTTCTCCAGCGCATTCATCGGGTCGCCATCTTCAGGTTCCGGCAACTCAAGGGGCTGGCCCATGTCCAGTGCGTGTGCCATATCCCTGCCGAGCTGTTCAACGGCTTGTCGGAACACATCCGGAACCTGGCCGCTGGACGCCTGTTCAGCGCCCGTGGCCAGTCTGAAGATGTCCTCAGTGCTCAAGGATGCCGGGCCCACCACGCTGGCGCAGACAACCCCGTGCAAACCGAAGAAATCCAGGGCTTCGTCACCCCAGGGTTCGGCGAAAAGGATGTCTTCCAGCGCTTCGATGTCCGAATCTGATAGCATTCGTCAGTTACTCCCGGCCTTTTTGGCCTCCTCGGCTGCCCGCTGACGCTTGCGGACTTCCCTCGGGTCATTATAGGCGCGGCCCGGTGTAACCGGTACATCCACCTGCTCACTCGGCTTTTCTTGCTCGGCAGCGGGCTCAATTGCCTTTTCGTCGAGCTTTTGCTTGCCCTCTGCTGGGGAGGTCTCAGCCTTCGGTTCCGCAGCTGGTTTGCTGATGGCTTCCTGCGCTTCTTCAGCCTTACCCGCTGCTACCGGCTCGCTAGCCGGGGTAGCGGTTTCGGGTTGTTCCGCTTTCTCGGCTTTGGGCGTAGGCAGCTCAGCGTCAGCAGTACTGTTGGCCTTGGGTTTGGTGTCGGCTTCTGTTGGTTGTGGCTTGGTTTCCGCTTTCTGCTTGGGTGCCTCAGCCTCGGCTTCAGCTACGGGCTTTGAGCCTTCGCTTTCAGGAGCCGCGTTTTCAGCCTTGTCGACCGTCGCATCTGCTTGGGCGGTTTCGGCCTTCTTTTCAGCTGGCTTTCTGGGCGACCGGCGTGGTCGGGCAGGGCGTTTCGGCTTTTCCTCAACACTGGTGTTGGCTTCAGAGTTCGCCGCTTCATTGCCAGCGGTGTCTGGCTGATCGGTCTTCGCGGTGCCAGAAGTTGCCGGCCGCGGCTGCTTTTCAGGCGCTTCCCTGGGCTCCGCGTTATCGGCCGCTGGTTCAGCGGCTTTCTCCGCCGATTTTTCCATCGGTGTTTCCGTCGCGCTTTCCGCTGACTTCGCTTCGACAGGTTTTTCAGCCACGCTTTCCGCCGGCTTCGGCTCTGCCGTATTGGCCGCCGCTACGTCCGGTTTTCCTGCTGGTTGAGTTGCAGGTTGCTTATCGGTCTGCTCTTCTGGCTGAGTATCCTTCTGATGCTTTTCGCTGCGGGCGGACTTCCGATCTGCCGGTGTGGACGCCGGGTTCTCAGCGGGGGAGCCGTCGCGATTACGATTACGTCTTGGTTTACGACGTTTTTCGTCGGAGCCGGACTTTTCGGCGGCAGCACTTTTCTGGGTGCCGGTGTCCTGTTGTTCCTTCTGGTCCTTCTGGTCCTTGGCCTGAGACTTGTTGCGCCCCTGTCCGCGCCCCTGGCCCTGGGGTTGGCCGTCTTTGCGGTTGCCATCCCTGCGGCTATCGGCTGTCTTGTCGGTACCTCCCTGCTGGCCTTGGCCACTACGGCCCTGGTCGTCTCCGCGATTGCGGTTTGCACCTCGGTTACGTCCCCGGTTGTCATCGCTGCGGCTGCTGTCGCCGCGATTAGCGCCGGCCTGACGGCGATCAGCACCGCTACGATTGCCGGAACGGTTGTCGTCACGGGCTACCCTGGATTTGCGACGGTCCTGGCGGTCCTGGGTGCGGCGGTCGTCACGGTTGGAGCCGGCGGGCTGCTCCCGTTTTACCGGTGGTTCACCGATGACCTCCTCGCCGCTGAAGAAATCCGCAATCTTGCGGCCAAGTTTGCTGAACAGGCCACCACTCTGTTCGGCCGGAGTCTCTTGTGCTGCCTTTTCCGGAGCCGGTGCGGGCGCAACCGGTCGAATGGCTTTCACCGCAGCCTGTTCGCGAACCGGAGGCTGGGCAGCGGGGGCTTCGAAGATTTCTTCTTCCCTTTCACTGTACTCCTGAGCCACCTGATAGCTCGATACATGCTCCACGCCGGTCTCATCGTCACGCATGCGCAGGATTTCGAAGTGTGGTGTTTCCATGTGAGGGGCGGGTACGACCACCACTTCCACTTCCTGCCGCGCCTCGATATCGGCCAACTGTTTGCGCTTCTCGTTCAGCAGGAAAGTGGCGACGGCGACAGGCACCACGGCGCGAACCTGACCGGTCTTTTCCTTGGAAGATTCCTCGTAGATCAGGCGCATGATGCTCAGGGCAAGAGACTCGATGCCCCGAATGGTGCCCTGGCCTTCACAGCGGGGACAGACTTCGCTGCGGGTTTCGCCAAGGGATGGGCGCAAACGCTGGCGCGACATCTCGAGCAGGCCAAAGCGGGAAATCTTGCCCACCTGGACCCGGGCACGGTCGATTTCCAGTGCTTCGCGCATCTTCTGCTCGACTTCGCGCTGGTGCTTGGCCGGGGTCATGTCGATGAAGTCGATCACGATCAAGCCGCCCATGTCCCTGAGGCGCAGTTGGCGGGCAATCTCTTCCGCCGCTTCCAGGTTAGTCTGGAGCGCGGTTTCCTCAATGTCGTGGCCTTTGGTGGCACGGGAGGAGTTGATGTCGATAGATACCAGTGCTTCGGTGGGATCAATTACGATGGAGCCACCGGAGGGCAGCTTCACTTCACGCTGGAAGGCGGTCTCGATCTGGCCTTCGATCTGGTAGCGGCTGAACAGGGGGATTTCGTCCTTGTACAGCTTGATCTTGTTTTCGAACGAGGGCATGACGGCACGAACGAAGTTCAAGACGTCTTCGTAAACCGTTCCGGCGTCAATCAGCACCTCACCAATGTCCTGGCGAAGATAGTCGCGTACAGCGCGGATAATGACGTTGCTTTCCTGGTGGATCAGGAACGGCGCTTTGCGCTCTCCGGCGGCCTGGGAAATGGCTTCCCAGAACTGGACGAGGTAGTCCAGATCCCATTGCAGCTCTTCGGTGGTGCGGCCGATGCCGGCGGTGCGCACAATAATGCCCATGGATTTGGGCACCTGTACGTCGTTCATGGCCTCTTTCAGCTGCGCCCGCTCCTCACCCTCAATGCGGCGGGAGATGCCACCAGCCCGGGGGTTGTTCGGCATCAGCACGAGATAGCGACCGGCCAGGGAGATGAAGGTGGTGAGGGCTGCACCCTTGTTGCCACGTTCTTCCTTATCCACCTGAATGATGACTTCCTGGCCTTCAGCAACCACATCCTTGATGTTGATCTTGCCTTCGATCTGGCCGGGGGATTTCTTGAAATATTCCTTGGAGATTTCTTTGAGAGGAAGGAATCCGTGGCGTTCCGCGCCGAAGTCCACAAAAGCGGCTTCCAGGCTGGGCTCTACACGGGTTATGCGACCCTTGTAGATATTGGCTTTTTTCTGCTCGCGGGAGCTGGACTCGATGTCGAGGTCAAACAGACGCTGGCCGTCAACCAGGGCTACGCGCAACTCTTCGGGATGAGTCGCATTGATTAGCATTCTTTTCATGGAAAGAAATGGTTCCTGTCGTTTGGTTTGGACAGAAAACCTGGGGAATGGCATCGGCGAAGCAGAACTTGCGTGCCGCGGGCCCCTTGTAACAGGGACAATCCGACGGCCAGACGAATCAGATCCCTGCGGGGAGTTTTCCCGGGGTTCCGAGGCCACCGCCGACGGCTCGCCTGCCTGAGGGCAGGAAAGAGTCGCTTAGGGTCAGAGTCTGTTGGCGCATGTTATCCGTTTTCTGGTTCACGCGGGTGCCTGGGTCTCACGTCGTATTCGTATGCTGGACGGCCCGGCCCTGCGTGCTGGTAATGATTCTTCGCGATGTCGCCCGACGGTTTTCCGTACGGTTTCTTGTTCCCCCGGCTTTCGGGCAGTCGCTGTAATCAGCGTCTTCCGTTTCGATCCGGGAGGATTTCAATCGCCGAGCCCGGTAATGATTGGGCTTCCGGCGTTCAAACTCTCAAATAGTGTCGGTATACTCCTGCCGCTCCGGCTTCTGGCATACTGGCCAGGCCGTAGACAAACGGCAGAGCACGCCGGAATATAACAGTATTCGCCGGCTCCTTCAATCCCGCAGGGTTTCCAGCGGTAAGGTATCCATGTCCAGATCGACCAGGCAAAAACGTTCCCCTTCCTCACCACGGTCTGTCGGTGATGGCAAGAGTAGCCCTGTGCCCGGCTCCAGAGGCGGTGAGATCAGGCAGGGTGTGCGAAAGGTGGTTGTTGATGAGGATAATCACGGCCAGCGCGTGGACAACTACTTGATGGCGCAGATCCGAGACGTGCCGCGCAGCATCATTTATCGCATTATCCGCAAGGGTGAGGTGCGCGTGAACAAGGGAAGGGTTAAGCCCGACACCCGTTTGAACACGGGGGATGAGGTGCGCATTCCACCGGTCACCCGCAAGGAAAAGCCGGTACAGGTTGTTCCGGGGTCCCGTGTTCAGGGTGTCATGCAGGACGCAGTGGTGTTTGAGAATGATCAGATGCTGGTGGTCAACAAACCATCCGGTATAGCGGTACACGGCGGCAGTGGTTTGGATTTCGGGTTGATCGAAGTCTTGCGGGCGGCGCGGCCGGAAGCCCGGTTTCTGGAACTCGTACATCGGCTTGACCGGGATACCTCGGGGTTGGTGATGGTCGCGAAAAAGCGTTCCGCATTGCGTTATTTGCAGGACGAATTGCGTCACAAGCGAATTCGCAAGCGTTACCATGCCCTGGTGGCGGGTGACTGGCCTGGGTCTGTCAAGAAGGTCAGCCAGCCGCTGTTGCGGTTTGAACTGGGTTCCGGTGAGCGCCGTGTTCGTGTGGATGAGGCGGGAAAGGACTCTCTCACCCGATTTCGGGTGCTGGCGACCTATTCAGGGTATACGCTGGTTGAGGCTTCACCTGTAACCGGTCGTACCCATCAGATTCGCGTTCACAGTGCCTGGGCCGGTCATCCGATTGCCGGGGATGACAAGTATATGGATGATGTAAGCCTGCGGGCGTTTCGTTCCGCCGGCGGTCAGCGTTTAATGCTCCACGCCCGTGCCCTGGACTTCACGCTGCCCTCTACAGGAGAGCCTGTTCATCTTGAGGCTGTGTACGACGAGGCCTTCAGCGAGCTTATGGCCAAACTGGCTGCACGCCGGAAGGCATCCGAATAATCCGTTGTTCTGTGGCAGGCAAACAGGACAACCGCACCAAGGTAGTATCAATGGACGTAAAGGTCGTGATTTTTGACTGGGACGGAACGCTGGTGGATTCCGTTGATCATATTGCAGACAGCCTTCACCAGGCGGCCACCGAATTGGGGTATCCGGAACTGGAGCGCGAGGCCTATCGCGATATCATTGGTTTGGGCATGATTGAAGCTCTGGAAAAGCTGTATCCCGGTATAACGCGGGAGGAAATGACTACCATCCGTGAGGGTTATGCCCGTTACTTTTTCGCCAAGGTGACCACGCCCCAGAATGTATTCGCGGGCATGGCGGACGTATTGGCAGATCTGCGCACGGGCGGGCGCGGCTGTTCGGTGGCCACCGGCAAGAGCCGCCGTGGCCTGGAGGGGGCGCTGGTGTCCAGCGGCCTTGGCCCGCATTTCGATATCACCCGTTGCGCGGATGAAACCCGCTCCAAGCCCGATCCGGCGATGCTCGGAGATATCATCCGCTTCTACGGCATTGAACCGGCGGAAGCGGTTATGATCGGTGATACCCGTTACGATCTGGAGATGGCTCAGCGTATCGGTATGCCGTCTATTGGTGTGGAATGGGGTGTGCATAAACGGGATGTACTGGGGCACTATGCGCCACACGCGATCGTCGATTCGGTCAAAGACCTGCGCGACGTACTTGGCCTCTGAACCGTAACAGCAACAGGAAGTAGCAATGAGCGATTGGGAATCAGACAGGCATCCCGGCTGGGGGAGCGAACCAGAAAACCCAGAAAACGGGGCGAGCAGATCCGCGGGAAGTCGCCGCAAGCCGGCGATGCCACCGGAGTCAGCTCGTGATTGGAAGCTGATCGAGAAGCTGGTGATGTCGCTGCAGTCAGAGCAGAGAAAAAGCCGCCGCTGGGGGATATTTTTCAAGCTGCTGACGTTCGGGTATCTCTTTGCCTTGCTGTTGATGATCCAGTTTCCGTTAAGCGGTGCGCTGGAATCCGCTGCCAAGGGAAAGCATACGGCGCTCGTAGAGATTGAGGGCACGATTGCGGCGGATGAGCTCGCCAGTGCCGACAACATCGTGGGTTCCCTGCGCGAAGCGTTCGAGGCGGAAAACTCAGTGGGTGTGATTTTGCGGATCAATAGTCCGGGTGGCAGTCCGGTCCAGTCTGGATACGTCTATGACGAAATCGTCAGGTTGAGGGACGAATATCCGGAGAAGAAGGTGTACGCGGTGATTTCCGATATTGGTGCCTCTGGCGCCTACTATATTGCTGCGGCTGCTGATGAAATTTACGCCGATAAGGCGAGCCTGGTGGGTTCCATCGGTGTGGTGGCTGGCGGTTTCGGTTTTACCGGGATTATGGACAAGCTGGGGGTCGACCGCCGTCTGTACACGGCAGGGGAGAACAAGGCTTTCCTGGACCCCTTCTCGCCGGAGGAAGAGAAAGAGGTGCAGTTCTGGCAAGACGTTTTGAAGACCACCCACAGCCAGTTTATCGAAAGTGTGCGTAAGGGGCGGGGTGATCGGCTTGCGGATGACGAGCAACTGTTCTCAGGACTGGTCTGGAGCGGCGAGCAAGCACTCGAGCTTGGTCTGATCGATGGCCTTGGCAGCTCCTCCCATGTGGCGCGGCAGGTCATCGGCCAGGAGGATCTTGTGGACTATAGCCGCCGTGAATCGCCGTTCCAGAATATCGTTGACCAGTTCGGCGTTTCCGTGGGCAGTGGTATTGCCCGCTACTTCGCTGAATCGCGGTTGGAGCTTCGGTGAGAGGCGGGCAGCGGATGCAGCGGGTTGAGCCCCCAGTTTCGAAGCATGTCGGTGAGCGCGATCAATGGCAGGCCGATCAGGCTGTTAGGATCGCGCCCGTCGAGGCGGCTGAATAAGGCAATGCCCAGGCCTTCCATTTTAAAGCTGCCGGCACAGTCGTAAGGTTGCTCGGTGTGCAGGTAGTTGTTGATTTCGTCCGCGTCGAGCTGGCGGAAGTGGGCGTGAAAGTGTTCGCAGTGGCTCTGTCGCTGCCCGGTACTTGAGTCCACCAGCACCAGACCGGTCAGGAATGAGACGCGCTGACCACTGCTGCGTTCCAGCTGTTGCGCTGCGCGCTCATGAGTTCCCGGTTTGTTCAGTATGGTGCCGTCCTCCAGGCATGCGATCTGGTCAGAGCCGATGATCCAGTGCTCCGGGTAGTCACCACAAAGGGCTTCCGCTTTTTTAAGCGCAAGCCGCACGACCAGTTGCTCTGCACTCTCATTCATACGCTGCGATTCATCCACGTTCGGCGATGCGGTATGGAACGGCAGTCTTAGCTTTTCCATCAGTTGTCGCCGATAAGGTGAGGATGAGGCAAGCAGAAGCGGGTGTTGTTTCATTGGGGTTCCTTTTATCAGCGCTTGGAGTTGACCGAGTGGTCCCGGTTGCACCGTTAATATCGTAGAATACACCTATCAGCAGCGTAACCCCTGCCCAAAAGCGCATGAAGTCTTTGACAGCGGGCGGCCAGGTCCCTAAAATTGCGCGCCTATGTCAAAAGCCTCAAGCACCGAGCTGCCCAAAACTGTCGATCCTTACCGGTTGGCAGAGCAAGAAATAGTGTTGGAGGGAGAAATTCCTCTGCAGGCATTGTCTCGTTTTGGTGATTCTGTATTTGGATTTGAGGATGGCGCAGTGTGCCGGGTAAGCCTGTCATTCTCCATGGACGGCGAGCGCCGGCGCATGGTGACAGGTGAACTGGAAGCACCGGTTACCTTGGAGTGTCAGCGCTGCATCGGGCCCATGCAAAAGACACTGGTCTCCCGCTTTACGCTGGGGTTGGTGACCAGCGACGAGCAGGCCCAACAGTTGCCAAAAGAACTTGAACCGTTTCTGACGGACGATTTCAGCGCGGATTTGTGGTCCTTGGTTGAGGATGAGCTGCTACTGGTTCTGCCTCCGTTTCCGCTCCACGAGCGTGACGAATGTCCGGCCCGAAAAGAGCTGGAAGCCTTTGAACAGGATGAGTCCGTGGACGAGCCGGTCAGGAAGTCTGAAGACAACCCGTTCAGCGTGCTGGCGGATCTCAAGACAAAGAAACATTAATCAGGCGTCGTTTTCTCTGGAAACCGTCGCGAATTTAACGAACACACGTTTATCAGGTCAGGAGCATAATCATGGCTGTACAGAAAAATCGAAAAACCCGCTCAAAGCGCGGTATGCGCCGTTCACACGATGCTCTGAGCACGGCAGCTCTGTCCACTGACACGACAACCGGTGAAGTGCATCGTCGCCACCATGTGTCTCCGGACGGTTTTTACCGTGGCAAGCAGGTAATTGAGGCTGGCGACGAGTAAAACGTCGCGAGCAAATCCACCCGCCAGTGCGAGATGGAGGAACGGTGAAACCGGTCACCATCGCAATTGACGCCATGAGTGGTGATCGCGGAGCCGAGGTTGTGGCCTCCGCTGCACTGGCCGCGGTGAAAGAAAACGAAGCCTTGAGTCTTGTTCTGGTGGGAATCCGGAGCGAGCTCGAGGCTTTGTTGCATCCTGGGCACTCGCGGATTCGTATCGTCGAAGCTGCCGATGTCGTGCGGATGAATGAGCGGCCCTCCCATGCGCTTCGCCACAAACGCAATTCGTCCATGGCCGTGGCGCTGGGGCTTGTCCGCGACGGTGTTGCTCAAGGTTGTGTCAGTGCTGGCAATACCGGCGCGCTCATGGCGTTCGGCCGTTCTGTTATCCGCATGTACCCGGGTATTGAGCGCCCTGCCATCGCCAAACTGATTCCGTCGCTTCGGGGGCGTTGCCACGTGCTCGATCTGGGCGCCAACGTGGACTCCACCGCGGAAAACCTCTATCAGTACGCACTTATGGGCTCACTGATGGCATCGGCGATCTGCAGTCAGCCGGAACCTCGAGTCGCTCTGCTTAACGTTGGCGAAGAGGAAATCAAGGGAAATGAGCAAGTGCGGCTTGCCTCTCATATGCTGGCTCAGTGCGATACCATCAACTATATCGGATACATTGAGGGCAGTGATCTGTTCCGCGACGTGGCGGATGTGGTGGTGTGCGACGGTTTTGTCGGGAACATTGCCCTGAAGACGGGTGAGGGCGTTGCCGGTCTGCTGATTGAGCTGCTTGAGCAAGCCTTCACGCGAACCTTTTACGGCAAGTGTGTCGGCGTTTTGGCGCGACCGATCATTGGACGGCTGCTTCGGCTTATGGACCCGTCAAGACACAACGGCGCCAGTCTCCTGGGGCTTCAGGGTGTGGTGATAAAGAGCCATGGCAATGCCAACGAGCGCGCCATGCTGGCTGCCATACGTCAGGCGGTTCGTGAAGTTGAACTGGAAGTGCCCAGCCGTATCAACGAACGTCTTGACGATCTGATGATCTAGTCGCTCAGGCCTTGGCCTCTCCCTGAGACTAAAGTCTCTCCCCATTTTTGCTAGATTGGCCGGATCGCCCCCCAGGTTGTACTATTGGCTAATCTCCCGTAACCCTTCATTGACGGTAAGATTCCCACTATGAAATCAGCCTTTATTTTTCCCGGACAAGGATCGCAGTCTGTCGGCATGCTGGGAGCAGCTGCCGAGAACTGGCCGATCATAGAAAAAACGTTTTCCGAAGCCTCCGATGTGCTGGGCTATGATCTCTGGCATCTGTGCCAGCATGGCCCTGCGGAAGAGCTTAATCAGACCACGGTTACCCAGCCAGCGCTGTTGGCGGCGAGTGTCGCACTCTGGCGGCAGTGGTTTGTAGCCGGAGGTCAGGCGCCTGACTTTGTCGCCGGGCACAGCCTGGGTGAGTACAGCGCACTGGTTGCTGCGGAAAGCCTGAACTTTTTTGACGCCATTAAACTGGTGCGACTGCGTGGCGAGCTCATGCAGGCTGCTGTGCCAGCCGGCGAAGGCAAGATGGCAGCCATTCTTGGTCTCGAAGACGACGATGTAACCGCAGCCTGTGCCGAGGCGGCGAATGGTGATGTGGTGGCAGCCGTCAACTTCAACGCCCCAGGGCAAGTGGTGATTGCTGGTGCGGCTGAGGCGGTTGAACGCGCCATCGAAGCCTGCAAGGCCCGGGGCGCCCGCAAGGCCATGCCATTGCCGGTGAGTGTACCTTCCCACTGTGCCCTGATGAAGGGAGCCGCAGAGGAACTCGCAACCGCGTTGGACGAAGTAACGTTTAACGATGCTGTCATCCCGGTCATACAGAATGTTACCGCTTCCGTCGCCCAGGACAGTGAGTCCCTCAAGGCTAATCTGGTCAAGCAGCTATACTCTCCGGTGTTGTGGACCGATACAGTTCGTAAACTGGTGGCAAATGATGTGCGGATCGCTGTAGAGTGCGGCGCCGGTAAAGTCCTTGCAGGGCTGGCGAAGCGCATTGACCGTGAATTGTCGGTTTACGGCATTGACGAGCCGGATGCGCTGGCAAAGGCGTCAGAGGCATTTGGACAGTAATAAATAGGAGCAACACATGTCTCTTGAAGGCAAAACAGCGCTGGTAACGGGTGCAACTCGCGGGATCGGAAAGGCCATTGCAAAGGCGTTGGCAGATCAGGGCGCCATGGTGGTTGGTACTGCAACCAGTGAGAATGGCGCCGAGTCGATTTCCGCCGACCTGAAAGCAGCAGGCGCGAAGGGTTTCGGTATCGTAATGAATGTTGCCGACCCGGACAGCATCGAGGCTGGCCTGAAGGAAATCAACGAGAAAGCTGGTGCGCCGGCGATCCTGGTCAACAATGCCGGGATTACTCGTGATAATCTGCTGATGCGGCTGAAGGACGATGACTGGGCGTCGGTGGTGGAAACCAACTTGTCCAGCGTCTACCGGACCAGCAAGGCCGTATTGCGGGGAATGGCCAAGGCGCGATGGGGTCGGGTGATCAATATCAGTTCGGTTGTGGCTGGGATGGGTAACCCCGGACAGGCCAACTATTGCGCTGCCAAGGCCGGAGTTGAGGGTTTTACCCGCAGCCTGGCGAAAGAAATGTCGAACCGGGGCATTACCGCCAATTGTGTAGCGCCTGGATTTATCGATACGGATATGACCCGAAAACTGGACGACAAGCAACGTGAGGCTATGATGGAAGTCATACCTGCCGGTCGTCTGGGTGAGCCGGAAGAAGTGGCTGCGGTGGTTGCCTTCCTGGCGTCGGAAGCCGCTGGTTACGTGACGGGTGAAACGATCCACGTGAACGGTGGTATGTACATGGGATAGTCCCCGAGGGGGGCGTGTGCGCAAACCCTTGTCGCACAACATGTTTGAATGGAACCCCTGCTTGTTTGCAGGTATGGTTTAAACTAAACTGGCAGCACTTAAGTTGCTTGGTTGACACAAAAGTGAGGACATTATGAGTACAGTTGAAGAGCGCGTGAAGAAGATCGTTTGTGAGCAGTTGGGCGTTAAAGAGTCCGAGGTTCAGAACACATCTTCTTTTGTAGAGGACCTTGGCGCTGACTCACTGGACACCGTTGAGCTGGTCATGGCACTCGAGGAAGAGTTTGAGACCGAAATTCCCGATGAGGAAGCAGAAAAGCTGGCGAGTGTCCAGGACGCGATCGACTACATCGTCGCGCACACCTGATACTCTGCACGCTTTATGCGCCAGGCAAAAGCCGTCCATGTGATTAGACATCGGACGGCTTTTTTATTGGCAGGAATGACAGTTCATGATCAGCAAGGAACTCGGGTGAAGGGGTATGGCTAAACGACGTGTTGTAATCACAGGCATGGGAATGCTCTCGCCGCTGGGTAACGATGTGGATTCGTCCTGGGACGGTATTCGTTCCGGTCGCAGCGGCATTGCCGGGATCGACCGCTTTGACACCACCGGATACAACACACGGATCGGCGGTGGCATCAAGAATCTGGATATGGAACCTTACCTGTCCACGAAGGACGCCAGAAAACTGGATGCCTTCATTCATTACGGCCTGATAGCGGCGCAGCAGGCTGTGGACGCCAGTGGCCTTGATGAATACACGGATCTCGATCGTGAAAGGGTTGGGGTTGCCATCGGCTCAGGCATCGGTGGCCTTGAATACATCGAGAAGAACGTGATCACGATGGAGAAGTCCGGGCCGCGAAAGGTGTCTCCCTTCTTCGTGCCAGCCTCCGTAATCAACATGATTTCAGGAAACGTGGCTATCCGCTTTGGCTACAAGGGCCCAAACATCGCGATCGTGACAGCCTGTACGACCGGCACCCATAACATTGGCTATGCGGCGCGCACCATTGCCTACGGAGATGCCGATGTGATGTTGGCCGGTGGTTCGGAGATGGCCACCACCCGAAGCTCTATTGCCGCTTTTTCAGCAGCGCGTGCGTTGTCCACCCGCAATGACGAACCGGAAAAAGCCAGCCGGCCGTGGGATCGTGGTCGGGATGGCTTTGTGCTCAGCGACGGCGCCGGCGTGCTCGTGCTGGAGGATCTCGAGCATGCGAAACGCCGTGGAGCCACCATTCATGGCGAAGTCATCGGTTTCGGTATGAGCGACGATGCGTTCCATATAACCGCGCCCCCTGAAAGCGGAGAGGGTGCCGCGCGCTCCATGACGAATGCGATTCGTGACGCCGGGCTCGGTGCCAACGACATCGACTATATCAATGCCCATGGCACTTCCACGCTCGTGGGAGACTTGGCAGAGGTGTCTGCAGTGAAGTCGGTATTTGCCGACCACGCTTATACGTTGGCTGTCAGCAGTACCAAGTCCATGACCGGGCATCTGCTTGGCGCTGCCGGGGCCGTTGAGGCCATTTTCTCGGTATTGGCGATTCGGGAGGGCGTGCTGCCACCGACGATCAACCTTGACGATCCCGATGATGGTTGTGACCTGGATTTTGTAGCCGGCAAGAGCCGCAAGGCAGATGTCCGGGTTGCGTTATCCAACTCTTTTGGTTTTGGTGGTACAAACGGCACCCTGATTTTCCGTCGTTACGAGGGTTGATCGGGTTGTGTTGAACGTTATTCGTCCCGACGGCAACGGTGTTTCCGCGACAGACCGTGGGTTGGCCTACGGTGATGGGTTGTTTGAAACCATCCGCATGCGTGGCCGGCAAGCCCTGCTGCGCTCACACCATCTGGATCGTATGGTGGTCGATGCCGGTCGCCTGGGCATTCCGGTTGAGCGCAGTGACCTGGATGCTGAAATTGGCCGCTCGGGTAGCGATTTGGCCTCCCAATACGGCGACGACGACTGGGTGCTAAAGCTCGTCCTCACTCGAGGGGGTGGCGGGCGAGGTTATCGGTGGCCTGTCGAGTGTGAGCCAAGCCTGATTGTCACCTCTTCTCCTATGCCCATGCTCCCTCCGCCGGGAGGAGTGGTCGCAGCGTTGTCGCAGTTTCCTCTCACCGTGAATCCGAGGCTCGCAGGTATCAAGACCCTGAACCGGCTGGAGCAGGTGATGGCAAGCCGTGAATTCAGTGGCGAGGAATTCGAACTGATCATGGCGAACGCCGACGGACAGTTGCTTGAGGGGACGCGAACCAACCTCGTTGTCAGAATGGAGGGCGAGTGGGTAACCCCTCCGGTTGAGAGCCTTGCGGTGGCAGGTGTCATGCGGCAGTACGCCCTTGAGTGTTTGCGCGCATCCGGCCATACCATCCGGGAGCAGATCATCCCACCTGCGTTGCTGTCGTCGCCCGGGCTGCGTGGACTGTATCTCGTCAACAGCGTTGTCGGTATCGTCGCGGTTCGCAGATTGGGCAGCGTTGATTTGCCAGTTGATGATGGGCTTGAGACAATCTGCGACCCTCTGAAAACTTTGGAATAAAAGCTTGTTCAAGAAGTTACTCATCTGTGTGTTGTGTCTCTCCGTCCTGGCGCTCGCCGGGGGCGGCCTCTGGTTGTGGCAGGGGCTTCAGACCCTTGAGCAACCGGTGGCGTTGGATGAGCCGGTTCTGTTCAGCGTGCCCTCCGGGAGCGGTTACGGCCAGGTTGCGCGTAAACTCGAAGCAGAAGGTTTTGTGGGCGACAGTCTGTGGCTGAAGATTCATGGGCGTCTGTACCCGGAGCAGGCGTTGCTCAAGGCCGGCGAATATGAGTTCACCAATGGCATGACCAGTCTCGACATGATCAATGCGATGGTCTCCGGTGACACCAAGCACTGGCAGATTCAGTTTATCGAAGGCTGGACCTTCCGTGACATGCGTGCCGCACTAGCCAGCAGTGAGCGTCTTGGGCAGGTGACCGCCGACTGGACCGACGAGCGGATTATGGAGGAGATCGGAGCCAGCGGGGCACATCCTGAAGGCCGCTTTTTCCCGGATACCTACCTGTTTACCAGCAGTGAAACCGACCTTGACCTGCTGCGCAGGGCCTTTGAACGAATGGAAGAGGTGCTTGCGACGGAGTGGCAGGCGAGGGCGGAAAACCTGCCTTACGATTCCCCCTATGAAGCTCTGATTATGGCGTCGATTGTTGAGCGCGAGACCGGTGCGGTTCATGAGCGAGAACAAGTCGCCGGTGTCTTTGTCCGGCGCCTGGAGAAAGGTATGAGGTTGCAGACCGACCCTACGGTCATCTATGGGATGGGGGAGAACTATCAGGGGCGAATCACCCGCAAGGATCTGCGAACCCACACCGACTACAATACCTATCGGATCGACGGGCTGCCGCCCACGCCCATCGCGTTGCCAGGCCGGGAAGCGATTCATGCCGCCCTGAATCCGGCTGAAGGCGACACACTGTACTTTGTGGCGCGCGGCGATGGCACCCACAAGTTCTCGAAAACCCTGGCAGAACACCAGAAGGCCGTGAGGGCATTTCAGCTCAACCGCCGTTCAGACTATCGTTCCTCTCCAGCTCCGTCTCCGGATACAACAGCGGAAGAGGGTGGCCAATGACCCGCAGAGGGCAGTTCATCACCTTTGAAGGTACGGAAGGGGTTGGGAAGTCCACTCAACTGGCGAACGCCGCGAGTACACTGGACGCGCTTGGTGTTGACTGCGTTGTGACCCGGGAACCTGGCGGCACCCCGATGGCGGAGTCCATTCGCGAGCTGTTGCTGGCGCCGCGTGATGAGCCGGTGAACGAAACCACCGAGCTACTGCTGATGTTCGCCGCCAGGGCACAACACCTTCATACGCGTATTCTTCCTGAATTGGAGGCTGGTCGCTGGGTGCTGTGTGATCGGTTCACCGACGCCACCTTTGCCTACCAGGGGGGAGGGCGTGGCGTGCCCGCCGAGCGCATAGCACTGCTGGAAAACCTGGTGCAGGGCACGGTGCGCCCGGATCACGTTGTCCTGCTGGACGCACCGGTGGAAACCGGTATGACCCGTGCCCGCCACCGGGGTGACCTGGACAGGTTCGAACAGGAAGCGGTCGCGTTTTTCGAGCGAATACGCGAGACCTATCTCGCTCGCGCCGCCAACGCGCCGGGCCGTTATCACATTGTGGACGCCTCCCAGCCGATTGAGACGGTCAGCGACGAGGTCGCGGGCCTGCTTCGAAATCTGGTGAGTCGGGCGTAGTCGTGCAAGTTTGCCGATGATCTGCTTTAATTGAGCTACATTCTCAGGAAATCTTCGGATCGCGGGCATGTTGGACGCACGTTTGCTCAAGCTTCCCACCGCTTCACACCACCATCGTCACGAGCATCACCAGATTGTTGTCGGTGTTCGTGGAGAGGCTGACCTGAGTGTGGACGGAACAGGTTCGCACCTGGACACCTGGCGGGCCTGCCTGGTCCCCACCGAAGCGCGCCATGATTACTGTGGCGACCTGCAGAACCACGTTCTGGTTATCAATCTTGATCCCTACATGCCGGCCATCAATAGTCCAGGCCACAGTGAGTATGAAACGCTCGCGCCCCTGTTTGAGCGGCCGCGGACATTGGTTCTGGACAATAAGCTGCAAGGGCTGGTTCAGTTCGTGGCGGGAGAGTTCGATCGCTCGCCGGATAATCAGGATATGCAGCGGCACATGGGGGCAAGCATCTTGCACTGCATGGCAGAACGCCTGAACGAAGGCAGGGAGGTTCGCCAGAACCGCCATGCCATCAGCCCAGACACGATCCGCCGTTACATCATGGAGAATATTCAGCGCAAGATAACGGTAAGCGACCTTGCCGGTGTGGCCTGCCTGAGTGTCAGCCGCTTCCACGAAATGTTCCGTGACGTGACGGGTATTACCCCCCACCAGTTCCTGCTCCAGACCCGGCTTGACCAGGCCGCGCAATTCCTGACCATGACCTCCCTTTCGGTCTCCGAAGTCAGTTACCGAACTGGATTTTCCTCCCAAAGTGCCCTTACCAACGCGCTCAGAAAACACAAGGGTACGACTCCGTCCAGATTGCGTTTTGGTGAAAAAGTCGCCTGATGTGTTAAAAAAGCCTCATTTTCGGACGAATTTACAAAAGAATCGTAGGATTTTGTAAGCTTGCAGTCCGTAGTAATACTAACTTAACAGGGTAGCTGATCACGTCACAGCGCAGTACGGTATGTACGCGTTGTTTGACCCAACCATAAAAAGTTCGAGGGGCCCGGCCATTGACGGGAACCGTCGGCGAGGCGCTCAGATGTTCAATGCAAGCAAGGTGCTCGAGCCTGCATTTCAGGAACAACCAAAGTCGTTCTTCTGGCAAGCGATTACTGCCAACTACGCCGTCGACGAAACACGTTACCTCAACGAACTGATTCCCCTTGCCCAAAGCAACGCTTCTGAGCATCGAGACGTCGCTGAAACGGCAACGAGCCTGATCAGAAAGGTCCGCGAGCAGGATGACTCGGTCCATATGGTTGACGCACTGCTGCAGGAATACAGCCTTGATACAGAAGAAGGCATCCTGCTGATGTGTCTGGCCGAGGCGTTGATGCGTATCCCCGACAAATACACCGCCGATGCGTTGATTCAGGACAAGCTGTCGGACGCTGACTGGAAGAAACACGTGGGCCGCAGCGAGTCGACACTGGTTAACGCCTCCACTTGGGGGCTGCTCCTGACCGGTCGCGTGGTCAAGATGGACAAACGGCTGGATGGTTCCCCGTCCAGTATCTGGAAGCGTCTTATCAAGCGTAGCGGCGAGCCGGTCATCCGCAGCGCGATGTACCAGGCCATGGCCATTATGGGCAAACAGTTCGTGCTGGGTCGGGATATCGACGAAGCATTAAGGAACGCCCGCGAATACCGGGATTTGGGCTACACCTACTCCTTCGACATGCTCGGCGAAGCGGCCATGACCAAGGACGATGCCGACCGTTACCTGAAGGACTACATGGATGCCATTGAGTCCGTGGGGAACGACACCTACCCGGACAGCCGGACGCCGGCGCCTTCGATTTCCATCAAGCTGTCAGCCCTGCATCCTCGATACGAGGCGTCCCAGGAAGAGCGGGTTCTGGCAGAACTCTACGCAACGATCATTGACCTGCTGACGTTTGCGCGGGAAAAGAAGGTGTCCATTACCATCGATGCCGAGGAAATGGATCGGCTGGAAATCTCGCTAAAGCTGTTTGAGAAGTTGTTTACGTCACCGGTTGCAAAGGGGTGGGGTGGTTTTGGCATGGTTATCCAGGCCTATTCCAAGCGTGCTTTGCCGGTGTTGTGCTGGTTGACCAAGCTGGCGAAACAACAGGGTGACGAGGTCCCCATTCGCCTGGTCAAAGGGGCCTACTGGGACACCGAGATCAAAATCTGCCAGCAGTTGGGCCTGGAGGGCTACCCTGTATTCACGCGCAAAGAAGCCACCGACACGTCCTACCTGGCGTGTCTGCGTTATTTGCTGAGTGACTACACTGAAGGAGCATTGTACCCGCAGCTTGCGAGCCACAACGCCCATACGGTTTCCTCGGTTCTGACCATGGCCAGGAACAAAGGGCGCAAGATCGAGTTCCAGCGCCTGCACGGTATGGGGGACGCCCTATACAACAGCATCCTTGAGGACAACAATCTTCCGGTTCGTATCTACGCCCCTGTGGGTGCACACAAGGATCTGTTGCCGTATCTGGTACGACGGCTCCTGGAGAATGGCGCAAACTCCTCGTTTGTTCACCGATTGGTGGATGCGGCGACGCCCATTGAAGCCCTGGTGCAGAATCCGGTTCAGGAATTGCAGGGATACGACTCGTTGCCCAACGACCGTATTCCACTGCCCATCGACATCTTTGGCGACGAGCGGCGCAACTCCAAGGGAATAAATATCCATGTAGCTGCCCATCTGGACCCGTTGCTGAATCATCTTGGGCAATGGGCAACGACCTGCTGGGAAGCTGCACCCGTCATTGGTGGTGAAAAGCGCCGGGATGGCGCGCGGAATGATATCCACGCGCCCTACGACAGTGCCCAGCACGTTGGTCAGGTGTTCTGGGCGACCGAGGCCATGGCGGAAGAAGCAATGGCCGTTGCAACGGAAGGCTTCGTCTCCTGGCGGGAGCGCCCGGTGGAGGACCGTGCCGGCTGTCTCGAGCGATACGCCGATCTGATGGAAGTGAATATGCAGGAGCTCATGGCGATCTGCTGCCGTGAAGCCGGGAAAACCATGCAGGATGGTATCGACGAGGTGCGCGAAGCCGTCGACTTCTGTCGCTATTATGCCCTTCAAGGCCGATCCCGCTTTGGCAAGGCCATGGCTCTGCCTGGCCCCACGGGAGAGAGCAATGAGCTATACATGGAAGGGCGGGGCGTTTTCCTCTGTATCAGCCCCTGGAACTTCCCCCTGGCTATTTTTACCGGCCAGGTGATGGCGGCGTTGGTGGCAGGGAATGCTGTTATCGCCAAGCCTGCGGAACAGACAAGCCTGGTTGCTCAACGGGCTTTTGAGCTGATGCTGGAAGCGGGCTTCCCGCCCGACGTGATTCAATTTTTACCCGGTGATGGCGCAACAATCGGCGGCAAACTGACCCCGGACCCCAGAATTGCCGGCGTCGCCTTCACCGGCTCTACACAGGTAGCGCACACGCTCAATCGTACTCTGGCGCAGCGTGAAGGGGCGATTGTGCCCCTCATCGCCGAGACCGGCGGACAGAATGCCATGATTGTGGACAGCAGTGCACTGCCGGAACAGGTGGTCATGGATGTTATCCAGTCCGCTTTCGCCAGTGCCGGGCAGCGTTGTTCGGCACTGCGTGTGCTCTATATCCAGAAAGAGGTCGCTGATCGCACAGAAAGCCTGCTGGCGGGCGCCATGCAGGAACTGTCGGTCGGTAACCCTGAGCGTCACAGTACCGATGTGGGACCGGTGATTGACCAAGCAGCGCGGGATGCTCTGAAAGCCCACCTGACCGACCTGGGCAAACGGGCCAGGTTGGTATCTCAGACACCATTACCGGAGGACTGCCGGGGGGGATACTTTGTTCCACCGTCCGCCTACGCTATTTCAAGTATCAACGAGTTGAAAGACGAGCACTTCGGCCCCGTTCTTCACATTGTTCGCTACACTGCAGAGAAGCTGGATGATGTGATTGATGAAATTAATGCGGCGGGTTATGGGCTTACCCTGGGTATTCACAGCAGAAGTGAGTCCACAGCGGCCTATATTGAGCGGCGGGTAAAAGTGGGCAATACCTACGTTAACCGAAACCAGATTGGCGCGGTTGTTGGTGTTCAGCCTTTCGGGGGGCGGGGACTTTCCGGTACCGGTCCGAAAGCTGGCGGACCGCATTACCTGCTACGGTTTGCCACGGAGAGAACCCGCACGATCAACACCACGGCGGTGGGTGGAAACGCGTCACTGTTGTCGCTTGGTATTGAAAAGGTTTGATAGGGCGCTTTGCTTACAAGGCAGTGCGGAACGAAAACCTGAACGATAGGAGGTAAGTATTAAGATGGGGAGGCTGGCGTTGTAAGCCGTAGCGCCTTGATTACGTGAGTAGTTTAGGGAGTTAAAAAAACAAAGGGTGCGACTACCGGGTTCACCATGGTAAGCGCGCTAAACGGTCGGAGTTGATTCCGTCCAATTGAACTGGAGGAGTTTCATGGCTATTGGTGTTTGGATCAGTCTATTTGCTTACTTTGCGCTCATGATCGCCATCGGCGTTTATGCCATGCGCAGAGCTACGTCTTCATCCGAAGATTACATGTTGGGTGGGCGAGCCCTCAGTCCAAAGGTGGCGGCCCTGTCTGCCGGTGCTTCGGATATGAGTGGCTGGTTGCTTCTCGGGTTGCCCGGGGCGCTGTTTGCATCGGGCCTGGGTTCGGCCTGGATCGGTATCGGCCTGCTTGTGGGCGCGTTCTTTAACTGGACCCTGGTAGCGCCGCGTCTTCGTGAACAGACGGTTCACTACGGCAATGCGATCACCATTCCGTCCTTCCTGGCAAACCGGTTCCCGACACAGGCGCTTTCCCTGCGTACCGTATCAGCCATCGTCATCGTCATCTTCTTCGCGGTCTACACTGCATCCGGCCTGGTTGCCGGCGGCAAGCTGTTTGAAAGTGCGTTCTCCGGCATCTTTAACTTTGGTGGCTTGAGTGACTATGCCGTTGGTATTGTCATCACGCTGGGTGTGGTACTGGCCTACACCGTGGTTGGCGGGTTCCTGGCAGTAAGCATGACGGACTTCGTGCAGGGCTGCATCATGATGCTGGCACTGGTCATTATGCCGGCGGTTGTGCTCTTTGGCGAGGGCGGCGGTGGTTTCGCCCAGGCGTCACAAACCTTGAACGAAGTCGACCCCACGCTATTGTCGTGGACAGAAGGCTTGACGCTTATTGGTTGGCTGTCTGCGGTTACCTGGGGCCTGGGCTACTTTGGTCAGCCCCACATCATCGTGCGCTTCATGGCGATCCGTACGCTTGAAGAGGTGCCGACTGCCCGCAATATCGGCATGTCCTGGATGCTTATCTCTTTGATTGGTGCGGTTTCGCTGGGCGTGTTCGGTCGTGCCTATGCGATCCGCAACGGTATGGACATCCAGGATCCGGAAACGATCTTTATCCTTCTCTCGGACCTGCTGTTCCATCCGCTGATCACAGGCTTCCTCTACGCAGCGCTGCTTGCTGCCGTCATGAGTACTATTTCCAGCCAGCTGCTGGTGTCGTCTTCTTCATTGACTGAGGATTTCTACCGCCTGTTCCTGCGTAAAGAAGCGACCGACAAGGAATGTGTGGGTGTAGGTCGAGTGTGTGTCGTGCTAGTTGGCTTGGTTGCGGCGGTTATTGCATCCGACCCGAATTCTCAGGTTCTGGCACTGGTCAGTAACGCATGGGCAGGCTTTGGTGCAGCATTTGGTCCACTGATTATCCTGTCGCTGATGTGGTCCCGCACGAACGGTGCTGGCGCCATTGCGGGTATGGTTGTGGGTGCTGTCACCGTCATGATCTGGATCTCTCTGGGCTGGAACGGTGAGTTCATGGGTGGTCCTGGCGTGTACGAGATCATTCCTGGCTTCATTGCTGCTTTCATTGCCATTATGGTGGTGAGCTCTGTCACTGAAGATGCCGGTGAATACCAGGCCATCACCAGGTAACAAGGCGCGTTTTCAACGTTCCGAGTTAGAAAAGGGGCTCTTTCGGGAGCCCCTTTTTTATGCTTCTCCCTTCCTGAAATATCCGAGTCATCAGCTCGGGCACGGTGTGGGGTACCTTTTCTGCCGGGAAAAAGGTGTCTGAGCGCAGCGAGTTCTTTTCCCAGAGGAAAAGGTACCCCGCGACGGGCCCAGCCCCCGTCTCAAGCAGGCTACTTATGTAAGACCAAAAAAAACGCCAGCCCGGAGGCTGGCGTTTTCATGGAGCTAAACCGTAAAGGTCAGGTCTTAAGCAACGTTCGCTTCAGACGCCTTCTTGGTGTAGTTCTCCATCTGGTCGAAGTTGAGATACTTGTAGATCTCTTTCGACATGCTGTTCAGGTCCTTGGCGTACTCCATGTACTCCGCCGGAGACGGGAGTTTGCCCAGTACCGCACCAACCGCTGCCAGTTCCGCAGAAGTCAGGTACACATTGGCACCATCGCCCAGACGGTTCGGGAAGTTACGGGTGGATGTGGACAGCACTGTAGACTTGGCGTTTACGCGTGCCTGGTTGCCCATGCACAGGGAGCAGCCCGGCATTTCGGTGCGAACACCGGCGGTGCCGTAGGTGTTGAAGTAGCCTTCTTCCATCAGCTGCGCCTGGTCCATCTTGGTAGGCGGAGACATCCACAGACGGGTCTTCAGCGGCTCCTTGTTCATCTCCAGCAGCTTACCAGCAGCGCGGAAGTGGCCGATGTTGGTCATGCAGGAGCCGATGAACACTTCGTCGACCTTGTCGCCGGCGACTTCGGACAGGAACTTGGCGTCGTCCGGGTCGTTCGGGCAGCATACGATCGGCTCTTTGATGTCAGCCAGATCGATTTCCACAACATGAGAGTACTCTGCGTCCTTGTCGGCACGCATCAGCTTGGGATCGGCAATCCACTCTTCCATCTGCTGGGCGCGACGCTCCAGGGTACGCGGGTCGCCATAACCTTCGGCGATCATCCAGCGCAGCATGGTGATGTTGGAACGCAGGTACTCAGCCACGGACTCTTCAGAGAGGTTGATCGTACAACCGGCTGCGGAGCGCTCAGCGGAAGCGTCAGACAGCTCGAACGCCTGTTCAACGGTCAGGTGCTCAAGACCTTCGATTTCCAGGATGCGACCGGAGAACTCGTTGATCTTGCCTTTCTTCTCAACGGTCAACATGCCTTGCTTGATGCCGTACAGCGGGATCGCATGTACCAGATCGCGCAGCGTGATGCCCGGCTGCATTTCGCCCTTGAAGCGAACCAGAACGGATTCCGGCATATCCAGGGGCATAACGCCCGTCGCTGCGGCAAACGCCACCAGACCGGAACCGGCCGGGAAGGAGATGCCCATCGGGAAGCGGGTGTGAGAGTCGCCGCCGGTACCGACAGTGTCCGGCAACAGCATGCGGTTCAACCAGGAGTGAATGATACCATCGCCCGGGCGTAGGGATACGCCGCCGCGGGTACGGATGAAGTCCGGCATGGTGTGCTGCATTTCAACGTCAACCGGCTTCGGATAGGCAGCGGTGTGACAGAACGACTGCATCACCAGGTCGGCCTGGAAGCCCAGACAGGCCAGGTCTTTCAGTTCATCACGGGTCATCGGACCAGTGGTATCCTGGGAGCCCACGGTAGTCATGTGCGGTTCGCAGTAGGTACCGGGGCGAACGCCTTTGTCTTCTTCCAGGCCGCAGGCCTTGCCGACCATCTTCTGGCCCAGGGTGAAGCCCTTGGTGCCTTCTTCCGGATCATTCGGCAGACGGAAGATGTCCGTTGCGCCCATACCCAGTGCTGCGCGCGCCTTGGCGGTCAGGCCACGGCCGATGATCAGCGGAATACGTCCACCGGCCTGAACTTCGTCCAGAATAACCTCTGACTTGAAGCCGAATTCCGAGATGGTTTCACCCGCCTCGTTCAGGATCTTGCCTTCGTAGGGACGGATGTCGATAACGTCGCCCATGTTCAGGTCGTCAACCGGTGCTTCGAAAACCAGGGCGCCAGCGTCTTCCATGGTGTTGAAGAAGATCGGAGCAACCTTGTTACCGATGCACACGCCGCCGGCGCGCTTGTTCGGTACACCCGGAACGTCGTCACCAAAGAACCAAAGCACGGAGTTGGTGGCAGACTTACGTGAGGAGCCGGTACCGACTACGTCACCAACGAAGGCAACGGGCAGGCCTTTGGACTTGATCTCGTCGATCTGGCTCATCGGGCCGGTAACGCCAGGTTCTTCCGGCTTCAGGCCATCACGCTCCATTTTGTAGGCAGCGCGGGCGTGCAGCGGGATATCCGGGCGGGACCAGGCATCCGGGGCCGGAGAGAGATCGTCGGTGTTGGTTTCACCGGTCACCTTGAATACCACCATTTTGGTGCTTTCCGGTACCTTCTTCTTGTTGGTGAACCACTCGGCGTTGGCCCAGGATTCAATGACGTCCTTGGCAACGGCGTTGCCAGCGTCCATCTTTTCCTTCACGTCGTTGAAGGCATCGAACATCAGCAGGGTACGCTTGAGGTTTTCACCGGCCTGTTCGGCCAGTTCAGAATCGTCCAGCAGGTCGACCAGGGTCGCGATGTTATAACCGCCCTGCATCATGCCCAGCAGATCAACGGCCTTCGGCTTGTCCAGCAGAGGGGACGTTGCTTCACCCTTAACAATGGCGGTCAGGAAAGCGGCTTTGACATAAGCGGCTTCGTCTACACCGGGCGGAACGCGGTTCTCAAGCAGATAGACCAGCGTCTCTTCTTCGCCCGCTGGCGGGTTCTTAAGGAGATCGACCAGAGCGGCGGTTTGCTCAGCGTTCAGAGGCTTCGGGGGAATGCCCAGAGCCTCGCGTTCTGCAACGTGTTCACGATAGGCTTCTAACACGATATGGACCCTCATCAGTTGGAATGTCCCGCGCCGTGGGCGTCGTTGCCTGGCGGGAGTTTTATGGCGAAAAGGCGCTAAGTTGGCGCTGCATTCTATAGGAAACCCCTTATAAAGTTAAGTTGGACTGTGGTCGGATATTGTGGTTTGTTGCGGTATACTGCCGTGCCCGAGAACCCGACCTGCTGTAAACAATGACCGATTCCCTGGACCAGATTCACGATTTCCTGCCCTGCAGAACGCCACAGCGATGGATTGAAAACGCCCTGGCCAATCAGGACCTGATGCTGATTGACCATGCTCACTGTGAGAAAAAAGCAGCTTCCACGGCCCTGAGTTTGATGTATCGCTACGTGGATAACACGGATCTGCTCAACAGGATGTCGCGTCTTGCGCGGGAAGAGTTGCGCCATTTCGAGCAGGTGCTGGCTATCATGAAAAAGCGGGGAGTGAGTTATGGTCACCTGAGCCCGGCTCGATATGCAGCCGGGTTACGGCAGGAAGTACGCACAGAAGATCCCGGTCGGCTGGTGGACGTGCTGATCGTGGGTGCCATTATCGAGGCCCGTTCCTGCGAGCGGTTCGCAGCTCTGGCGCCGCATCTGGATGCGACACTGTCAGATTTCTACACCGGGCTGCTGAAGTCCGAAGCCCGACACTACCGTGACTACCTGACATTAGCCGAGCAGGCCGCAGGGAACCGGGTGGAGGATCGGGTTGCGACCTTCCTCGCGCTGGAGCAACAACTGATTGAGACACCGGACACCGAGTTCCGGTTTCACAGCGGGCCAGTCTGACTGTAAAGCGGGATCAGGAGGATGTCCTGTCGTACAACAAGCCACGCTCCTCCGGAAGTGGTGGATCCTGAAGTTGCTCGCACAGGTCGATCCAGCGGTCGATGCCGGCGCTTCGATATTTCTGTTTGTGCAGGATAAAATAGAAGGTTCGGTCGAACTGCCGTTCCTCCGGAACCTTCAACGGAACAAGGCTGCCCCGCCTGAATGCATCAGCAAGGCACACCCGTGACAGGCAGCCGATCCCAAGGTTGGCCTCCACCGCTCGTTTGATCGCCTCGGTATGCTCGAGTTCCAGCAGTATGTCCAGGTCTGGAAGCAGGCCGTGCATACCGCGTTCGAAGGTCTGTCGTGTGCCGGAACCCTGCTCACGCATCACCCAGGTTGCCGAGCGAAGGTCTGCATCCGAAAGCCTTTCCTTCCGGGCAAAGGGGTGGTCCGGGGAACAGAAGATCACCAGCTCGTCGCCTCGCCAGGGTATAACCTCCAGCTCAGAGGATTGCAGTTCGCCTTCAATCAGCCCGATGTCGAGTTCAAAATCCTTGACGCGCTGGGCAATGGTGCGGGTGTTGGCCACTTCGAGCGCGACTATCGGGTGGGTAGGGGTATTCATGTATTGGGCCATGACGCCGACAGCCAGATAGTTACCAATAGTGAGGGTGGCCCCGACTTTCAGGGCGCCGACTTCGGTATGCTTGCTGAACGCCTGTTCCAGCTCCCCGGCCTGGGCCAGCAAAGCCTCGACCTTTGGCCGATAGAGACGGCCGAGCTCGTTGAGTTGCAGTCGTTTCCCGACCCGATCAAAGAGCTGGATATCGAACTGGCTCTCCAGTTCTTTCAGGGCGCTACTGGCGGCGGACTGAGACATTGCCAGGGAATCCGCCGCACGGGTGATGTTCTGGAAGTGCGCCGCAGCCAGGAAGACCTCAAGTTGGCGGAAGCTAAACTTCATAATCGATAATTCCGAATAAGGTTATGAAAATATCCCATTTTGTCGATAGGTTACCCCTGGGTTACTATTTACACAATGATTTTTACTTATTTGCTAACGGCTAACGAACGGGCGATACCATGAGCAACCTGAATAAAGAGCGTGTAACAAGTGTTCGTCACTGGAACGACACACTCTTCAGCTTCACCACCACCCGTGATCCGGGCTTCCGGTTCAAGAATGGCCACTTCACAATGATTGGCCTGGAAACCGACGGCAAGCCTCTGATGCGTGCCTACAGCATTGCCAGTGCCAACTATGAAGAAGAGCTGGAGTTCTTCTCAATCAAGGTTCAGGACGGCCCGCTGACATCACGTCTGCAAAAAATTGAGGTTGGCGACGAGATTATGGTCAGTCGCAAGCCCACCGGTACCCTGATTATGGACAACCTGCTGCCGGGTAAGAATCTCTGGCTGATCAGCACGGGCACCGGCCTGGCACCGTTTATCAGCATCATCAAGGACCCGGAAGTTTATGAGGCTTTTGATAAAGTCATCGTGACCCATGGCGTTCGCTACAAGTCCGAGCTGGCGTACCAGTCCGAGATTGAGGAACTGCCGAATAACGAATTCTTCGGTGAAATGGTGGATGGCAAGCTGCTTTACTATCCCACGGTCACCCGTGAGGATTTCCGTAACACCGGGCGGCTGACCGACGCTATGGAAAACGGCAAGCTGACGAAGGATCTGGACCTTCCGGAGTTTGACCTGGAGAATGACCGTTTCATGGTGTGTGGCAGCCCCAGCATGCTGAAGGACACCTGCTCCATCCTTAATAACATGGGGTTCAAGGAAGCACGCCATGGTAACCTTGGCCACTATGTGATCGAGAGGGCCTTCGTGGAGCAGTAAATTCTCTGCGTCGCCAGGGTTGATCCCAATGTCCGCAAAACCCCGAAGTGAGAGCTTCGGGGTTTTTGCATTTTGCGCCCGTCAGAAAGGTGAACTGTAGAATGATTCAGTGGGTATATTTGTCGGTGGCTATCGTTGCGGAGGTCATCGGAACCTCCTTTTTAAAAAGCTCTGAGGGCTTCACCCGCCTGGGGCCGTCGCTGGTTGTGGTGGTGTCCTACATCCTGGCGTTCTACTTCCTGGCGTTGACCCTGAAAACCTTGCCAGTGGGAGTGGCCTATGCGGTATGGGCCGGTGCTGGCGTGGCCCTGATTGCGCTGGCGGGTTACCTGTTCTTCGGGCAGACGCTGGACCTTCCCGCCATCCTCGGCATCGGCCTCATCGTTGCCGGCGTTATGGTAATCAACGTATTCTCAGGCAGTATAGGATCAACGCATTGAGCCAGAGGTGGACGTTTGAAGAAGGCCATGGTGATTCTGGGTATCGCGCTGCTGGTTGCCGCAATCGCCAGTGTCGCCTCCGATCCGGTACCCATTGAGCAGAAACTGATTTCGATCCAGGCCCGGGAGGCATTGCCCGGTTTTGATGATATCGGGGACGAGCCTGTTGACGTCCAGGCCGCCATTCTGGACCTGGGGGGCGATCCTCTTCTGCTCCTCAAGGCCCAGGCAGCATTGATGGCACACACTGACATGGCCCGCGCCGTTTTTCCGCTTTATGCGTCCGAGCCGGAATTCCAGGAGGTGTTGCGCACCTATGGGGAAAACGCCCTGCCGCCAATTCACTACTTCCTTCGCCAGCCCATCAGCTCCATTGAATGGATGAACAAGGCTGCCCGTCAGTATGCGCGTGCCAAGGCATACATTTCTGAGTTGCGAGGCAGGGAGCCGGCTCAACTGGAGAAAGCTGATCCTCTCTCCCCGGAAGAACGTGGCTGGTATGCGGTGAACTTTATACACAACGAAGGTCATGATTTTCTTGGGCAATTTTTGGTGGATGACAGTGGTCAGACCCAGTGGATCCAGACTGAGCGGGTGACCGAAGGCATTACCCAGTTTTTTACCAGCGGTGTGCGGAAACTGGAAGCGAGTTACCGCACCGGGGAGGAGATTTCTGCCAGCGATATCGGCTGGGCCTCGGTGGATGTGCTGGTATTCGCCAGTGCGCTGAAAGTACTTCGTGCCGGTCGTACGGCTGTCAAAGCCACCCAGGGAGCCAGGCTTTCAACCCGTTCTGCGGCTCTGGCCGCCCGTATTACCGGTAGTGGGCGACTGATTCTCCGCAGTGCCCGTTATGCGAAATGGCCGGTTATCCTTGGGGCCGGATATCTGGTAGTCACCCATCCCAGTCTGATCAACGATTTTTTTGCCGAAGTGGCAGGCGTGCTTGGGGTACCTCCGGAGGCTATTCAGATCGTAGGCTGGTTGATCATTCTTGTACCGGCCATGTACCTGCTCAGTTGGCTGTTGTGGCCCGCAATTGCGTTGCTTCGGGGTCTTCTGGCGACTCTTTATCGGCTGGCCGGAAGAAGGCCCGACAATTCCGGCCAGCTTTAGCCCCGGATTCACGTGCCCGCGATTGTCTTCACATGAACATCGTGCTGAGGGTAGGGTATCTCAATGCCTGCTTCATGCAGGGCACGAGTGGTCTCGGCGTGAATCTCGTGGGACAGCGGCATAATATCCAGGGGGTCCTTAACGAACACTCGTAGCTCGAAATCAATGCGGCTGTCACCGAGACCGACACAGAAGACCGCTGGCGCCGGGTCCTCCACGACACTCTCATTGTTCTGCGCCACCTTTGTAAGCAGCTCCTGTACCTGGTCCACATCGGATCCATAAGCAACGCCGACGTGCAGTATGACGCGGGTAATCGAGTCAGAGAGGGTCCAGTTGGTCAGATCCTGGGTTACGAAGGTTTTGTTGGGGATGATCTGTTCCTTGCGATCCCAGTCAACCAGTGTGGTTGCGCGAATGCGAATACGTGACACCGTACCCGTGATGCTTCCGATGGTAACAGTATCTCCGACGCGGATCGGGCGCTCGAACAGCAGAATGATGCCGGATACAAAGTTGGCGACAATCTCCTGCAGACCAAACCCCAGGCCCACCCCAAGTGCGGCCACCAGCCATTGCAGCTTGGACCATTGCACGCCGATCACCCCGAGGAAAACCACCACGCCGATCAACACCAGGGTATAGGTGGTCAGGGTGGTAATGGCGTAGCCAGTTCCAGGCTCAAGCTTCATCCGGCTGAGCACCATGACTTCCAGAGTGCCGGGCAGGTTCTTGACCGCGAGTACGGTACCGATACCGACCAGAAGCGCCAGTAACAGGTCTCCAAGGGTAATGGGCAATGGATCGCCACCTTTAAGGTCGGTGACGATGGTCCAGAGTGTTATGTTGTCGAACATCTCCAACGCCGGAATCAGGCCGGCCCAGAGTAGCCATAGGCCGGAAATAACCAGTGCTGAAACCAGGATGCGCAAAAGAGCGGTACTTTGCTGGCTGATGTCCTTGAGGTCCATCTCCGGCATGTCCAGAGTTTGTGGCACCCCTTCGCCCGAGGATTCCGCCGCTTCCTTATTGTCGGCGACTTTGCGTTCTGCCTCGCGGTGTTCCCGCAGCCGCTCAAGAGTCAGGCGACGCTCCCTTACCGAAAGTGCCCGGAGACCGACGTAGAACAGCATGGCGTTAAAGGCTATCCAGCAGATGCTGATGAACAGATTCCGTTCCAGTTCCAGGGCGGTATAGTGATATCCCATTAGTGAGGCCACCACAAGTAACAGCGGCGTTGCAACCGCCAGTATATGCAGGGCGAAGAGGAACCTGTTCTGCGGCCGGTCGGCCCGGACCGCACGCATAATGCGCTGCGCGAACACGGACAGGGCTATGGACGCAGTGGTGAAAAGCAGGCGCCCAAGACTGCCCTCAAATTCGGAGCCATCCGGTGTGGCGGTGGTCGGCAAAATAATGGTGATAGGAATAATCACCGCCAGAAGAAACGGAAGTTCCTGACGAATGGCTCTCAGCGAGTCGATGTGCCAGTGGAAATGGGCGTCTCCCAACCCGCCGCGGCGGGCAACGTTCTTGATAAACGCCAACAGGAGTGTGACAAGGGCTGCCGTGGCCAGGCCCTTGGACAGGGCGGAATAAAAGTTGTTGCCTTCCATCAGCAAAAGCGCTCCGACTGCAAGCACCAGTACGCCGGGCAACGCCAGCAAGACACTGTTGGCAAACGCATACAGCGTAAAGTCGATACGATCCTGGCCGACGTTACCAACGTACTGGCCGTTGGAGTCCAGGTTATGTTTGATGGCTCGTCGCTTGACCAGCAGTAATGCCAGAAGGGTGATCAGAACCGCTATACGGCCGCCGCGCTCCTTAACCGATTTACCAACGGCGTCGCTGAGCGGGTCGACCCGCAAATGACCGGCAAACCGAGCTGCTGCGTTCAACAGTTCCGTGAGGGTTTCCGCTCCCACGACCGGCGCACTGGGCAGCCAGAACAGGCGCTGCTGCAACAGAATCTGATACGCTTCTACGCGATCTTTCAGGGCCGAAACCGTACTGTAATACTCGTTCAGCACCTGGATGTGTTCGGTGACCGCCTTGTGCAACTGGCGGATCAGACTGGCCCTCTGGCTTCTTAGCTGGTCGCGGGCATCGTCGCCCGGGTCGATGATGGCTTCGAACTCCTCCAGTCGCAACTGTTCCTCACGAGCAGTCGATAACTGGTCTTCGATATCCAGAATCAAGTCGTTGGCAATGCCTTGGCGCTTCAGACGTTCAAGCCGCTGCTTGAGGAGATTCGCGTAGTCACCGGTCAGGTTGAGGCCGGCTTTTTCCAATCGGAGTTCAAAACTCTCGTATTCGTCCTTCAACCGGTTGAGGAGAGATTCTGCGTAGGTGAGCCGGTTGCGGGTAGACTCCACTGCAACCAGTCGTTGGTCCAGAGAAGTCCTCAGGGCCTGTATCTGTTGACGGATATCCGCAGTTTCGGTGTCGGGAAGCTGGATCTGCGGTGGTGCCTCGGCTTCTGCTTCCAGTTCGGGCTGGACGGCGGGTCTTGCCTCTTCGGGCTCTTCTTTTTTTTCTTCGATCGCCGTTTCGGTGCCTTCGTCTTCAGTCTTTTCACCGCCTCCGTTATTGTGCTGCTCGGCGTGGGCAAGCACGGCGGAACACAACAAAATTATTGCCCATATCAGACAGAGTGCCCGGAACCAGCGGCAGGAGCATAGGCTTGGGCAGTTCATGTCGGCTCGCTCCTTGCAGTGGGTGGTGACGTCAAGTTCAAGATTAGACCAGTTCCCGTAGGTAATCAGCTGTTACAAAAGCCAGTTGCGAAGTTTGACCACCAGCACTTCGGCGTCGGTCAGTTTATTGCGGCGCTCAAGGAGCTCTGCCAGCACATCCGGTCGGTCGGTAATGATATTGTCGACCCCCATGTCTATAAAGCGGGACATGGCATCCGGACTGTTTACAGTCCATACATGCAGTTCCTTGCCGGACCGGTGGGCTCGCGCAACGGTGGTGGGAGTAACCCTGTTTTGCCGCAGGCCCAGAATGTCGAAACTCTGTTCCCAAAGCGGGCCGACAATGAACTGGGCCAGCAGTGTGGTTTTCAGTTCGGGTGCCAGTTCCCGTGCTTCGGCCAGCACGGACCATTCAGCCGTCGCAATCACGGCGCCTTCAGTGGCCTCCATCCTGTTCAGCAGACTGACCACTTCTCTGGTCAGCGCGGGGGTGTCCGGGTCAGGTTTTATATCAACGTAAAGATAGGCTCTACCACGGGTCTTTTCGATCACTTCTTCCAGTGTAGCTATGCGTTCATTACTGAATTGGGGGGCGAACCAGGCCCCCGCATCCTGCTCGCGAGCCTCTTGCAGAGTAATGTCGGAGATTTTGCCATCCAGCCCGAATACCCGCCTCATATCCGCATCGTGCCAGAGTACTGGCACGCCGTCGGCTGTCATCCGAACGTCAACTTCAATGTAGTCTGCTCCGTCTTCGATGGCCTGTTGAATGGCACTCAAGGTGTTTTCCGGTGCTTTGAGTGCGCTGCCCCGGTGGGCCGTTATGGAAACTTTGTCCTGTTGTTCGAACGATTGGAGTACCAACCAGGCCTGGCCCATGGCCAGCACGACGACCAGCGCTTCAGCGGTCCAGGCCAGAGGGCCTGCCTGTTTCGGCAAACCTTTTGAGGACATGTACGAGCGATGGCCGGTGGCTTGGCGGTAAACGCTGTAAATGAGCATGCTGTAAGCGGCGATACCTGCGAAGGCCAGCGTTATGGTGAAGAGGATATAAAGCGCCACAAAAGTCAGAGTGACGGGCATGAGCAGGTCCATCTGTTCCGGTAACCTGGGCAACAGATAGCTGCCAATGCCCTGAAACGCCAGAGTGACCAGGATCGGGAGTATCGCCAGTCCTGCCAGGCCAGCGAGCAAGGCCCCGGTGGCGGGTAAACGCTGGCCGTGAACGTGGTGGTTGCTCAGCCTGAGCGCTAGCCTGGCGCCATGGCCATCCAGCAGAACCAGCGGAACAGAGAGTACCCAGCGCAGGTAAAGCCAGCCGTTACACACGGCGATTCCCAGCGCTGCAACACCAGCGATGCCCAGGAACCACCAGACTTCGGGTGGCCGTTCCAGCTTCAGGTAGTAGATGTCGTGGGGTGAGATCAGCCACTGGTAACTCACCACTATGGCCAGCAGGAACGGCACAGCGATCAGTGCATGGCCGCCTAATTGCAGCAGGGTGAGGGTGAGTAGTTGTTTGAAACGTTGCGCAAGAGCCCACAGCGTGGCAATGGCTATCCGGTATTCGCGGCCTCCGCCGGAGGCGGCAATCCAGGTCATGCCCGCCTGTTGCAGGATGACCAGGAGAGCGGTCAGGGTCGCCGTTGCGCTAATCCATAGTAAGCCGCCAGGGGACACCACAAACTGCACCAGCCCACCAGTGCTGATGGCGGCGTGACCGGTTATCGGCCGAAGCGCAGCCAGGGCGCTGGAAAAGAGCGGTGCAATGGCGGCCAGAACGAGGCCGGTGAAAAACAGGTAAAAGACCAACAGCGCCCGGCGATGAACGTGCAGGAATGCCAGGGTGTGCAGTGCAAGAATCTTCATTCAGGTAGCCGTTCCCATGTCGAAGTTTCAAGCTCAGGGGTCCTCTGCAGGCTCCATGAGGGCTGCCCTGTTGAACAATGCCGTGCGTTCATCGAATGTCAGAAAAGGTTCTGCATTCGTCGCTTCAAGCGTGCCAAACAGTCGCTCCGGATTAAAGCGCCAGGTGGTGCAGTCAGTCATCAGTTCGCTGCAGCTCAGGAGTTGCCCAGACTCCCTGAGGAAGTACTTGAGCCCCGTGTAGGTGTCCGCCAACAGCAGGTCGCGTTGCTGTTTTGGTTGCTTGACCAGCAGGCTCCGGCCAATCATGTCGCCAGCCTTTGTCCCGAGCCCCGTTGCGTCGAGGATGGTGGGCGGAATATCGATTTGCGCCACGATCTGGTCGCGATTGGCATAGTCCTCGAGCGTATCGCTGTCCGGAGGACGTATCGCCAGCACGCCAACGTTGCTGTTCAGGGGCATGGATTCATGATCTTTGCGAATGAAGCCGCCGGACTCATCGGACGTGATAATGACGAGAGTGTCGTCAAGAATGCCGTCGGACGCCAGGTCGTCAAGAAACTGATTCAAGGCATCTTCCATGGTTTTCATGGCCTTTTTCCGAGCCTCCTGCGGCTCTGGTGTAATGTCCTCGGCATTCAATTCATCGTCCGGTGGTTGCTGTTCCGCCTCTTTTCCGATTTTGAACGGGTGATGGGTGCCCACGTTCAACAAGGTGACCATCCAGGGGCCAGGTTTGGCGTCAAGCTGTCTTAGCCGCTGTGCAACGTTGTTGAAATAGATCGGATCCGGTGGCCCCCAACCTTCCACTTCTTCTCCGGGGCCGTTGAAGATCTTTGCGCCGGTGACATCGATAAATCCGGCCTGCGGCATGAACTCGCCCTTTTGCATATAATCCAGCGGCGCGGCCTGCCAGTAGGCCGTACGGTAGCCATGTTCTTTCAGGTGTTTGGGCATGCAGTCCACCACAACGCGCCCCTCAGCCACATCAACCATTTTCCGTGATTGCCGGCGGAAGTCCGGGTATGCGCCACACAGGATGGCAAAGGTGCCGCGATCTGTCTGACGTTCCATGCTCAGCGAATTCCGGTAGAGACGAAATCCATGACGGCGCAGGTTTTCTTCAAGGCTGGCCAGGGTAACGGTTGGGTCAAGACCGTGATAGCGGCTCAGGCTTGGGAAATAGCCGCCTGACATGCCCTCAATCATGACCAGCAGCACATTCGGGTGGTTCTTCACGATGGGCGCGGCAACCTGGTGACGAAAAAAGCTTGCCGTCTGCAGGGTTTTCAGGGCCTTTTCAGACCCGTTGAGGTCCTCGTCTTCCGTGGACAGTGTCGGGGCGAGTGGCCCGATGATCGCCCCTGGTATCTGGGCGAAGAAGCTGGCGACAACATTGTTTGCGGGCGTTGTAAGGCTCTGGAACGACACGCCATAGATCGCGGCTACGAGGACCGCAACCAACACCTGCCCGGTCCTGCCTGTCGGCACTGCTTCGGGGTCGAGCCGACGGTGCCGCCAATGAAGAAACCCGGCAAGGGAAAGGTAGACGGGAAGCCAAAGCGCGTGAACGTTGATCAGGCTGCCGGTTACAAAGGTCGGATCAACGCCCTTGCCGATCAGTGACAGCTGGAACAGGGTTCCGTGAACGGTGAGGTGCATGCCGGCAACAAACGTTGCGCATCCCAGGACCACGACCAGAATAACCCTGGAAATGCCTCTGGTGATGCATAGCAAAACTGCGAGAACAAACGCACCGGCCAGATCGCCGGCAATCATCGCCAGAGGATTGGGAACGACCCCGCTTTGCAACACATAGCTCGCCCTGACAACAACCAGCCAGCAGAAAGCCAAAACCAGTGTCTGGCGGAAATGTCTGGCCATGAGCCCAGAGAAAAATGTCATAGTGTGGTCCGGTATCGAGCGGCGATTGAGGTCGTCAGCATTGGCGTGAAAGGCCGGGCGCCAAACAAACAGGTTATCGCTACCGGCTGGAGGCTGGCAATGTCGCGCAACGTTTATGAATCACTGGTAATCGGATGGCTGATCATTTTTACCCTGTCAGGGTGCTCCGATGAAATGGATCCCACGCCTGCGGGAGCAGAATCAACAGGTGTGCAGGACCTAAGCGTACCTACGATTACGCTAAATGAAGCTGAACTCGACTGGGTGGGGCAGCAGATTTTTCGAAATGAATGTTCTGCGAAGAAAGTCTGCCTTGTGCACTGGAACAAAGGGGAAGCCTTTCCGTCGCTCGGTATCGGGCATTTTATCTGGTATCCGTCGGCAGTGGAGGGGCGGTTCGTAGAAAGCTTTCCCGCACTGATTCGGTACATGGCGAAGCGGGACGCACCGTTGCCCCGCTGGCTTGCACGGCTGGATCCATTTGACGCGCCATGGCCCGATAGGGCCACTTTTCTCGAGGTGGCAGATTCTGCCCGTGTTGCCGAACTGAGAGAGTTTCTGCTGGCAACCCGGGATCTCCAGGCCGGCTTTATTGTCCAGCGGGCCAGTAGCTCCCTGTTTCGAGTCATACAGGCAGCTCCTGACGCCCAACGATTACGTGTAAAGCGGCATCTTGACGAGCTGGTCGCCACGTCCGGTGGGGTTTATGCCGTCATTGACTATGTGAACTTCAAGGGCGAGGGGTTGTCCGCCACAGAGCAATACAACGGTGAAGGTTGGGGGTTGTTACAGGTGCTTCTTGCCATGAAAGGGGATGACCGGCCCACCCTTGACCGGTTCCGAAGCGCTGCCGCTGAAGTATTGACCCGGCGGGCCGTGAATGCCGACGCTTCGATCGAACGAGAGCGCTGGCTGACGGGCTGGCTCAGTCGTTTGGAAAGCTATCGGGAGCCGGATCATACTTTGGTCGCACCAAAATAATTTGTGAAAACTGGTTCAATTCGCGAACGCCTTCTACTTTATTGGGGAGTGGTTGAGAAATTGCCTGCCCTATGGTCTGTCAGCGAGCACTGATCTGAGGCGTTCGCTGCACAAGGTTGTGGCCAGTAGCGGTTGAGGGTAGTATTCGACACTGCTTGGATGCAAAACAAATACTATAAATCAACACGTTGGTATATCAGGCTCATAAATTGCTAATAATTCGGTGCAGGTCTAACCAACGGAATTTTGGAGATACGATAATGAAGAACGCCAAGTCGATTGCCGTCGGCACAGCCATGCTGTGTGGAGTTTTTACCGCTTCGGTTGCCAGTGCGGCTACGACGCTTGAAAGCGTCAAGGAAAAAGGACATTTGCAGTGCGGTGTAACAAGTGGTCTTCCGGGCTTTTCACAGCCAGACGACAAAGGTAACTGGACCGGTATAGACGTCGACACCTGCCGTGCCGTAGCCGCTGCGATTTTTGGGGATGCCAAGGCGGTCGAGTTCACGCCTTTGACCGCGAAAGAGCGTTTCACCGCACTCCAGTCGGGTGAAATTGACATGCTGTCCCGTAATACCACCTGGACACTTACCCGCGATGCATCGCTGGGTCTCAACTTCGCCGGTGTTAACTACTACGACGGTCAGGGCTTTCTGGTGAACAAGGGCATTGGCGTGGACGATGCCACCCAACTGGACGGTGCGACTGTCTGTATCCAGGCCGGTACAACCACTGAGCTCAACCTGTCGGACTACTTCCGCGCCAAGGGCATGGAATACAAACCGATTGTATTCGACACCTCTGAGCAGACGGTCCAGGGCTTTTCGTCCGGTCGGTGTGATGTGCTGACCTCAGACCGTTCGCAGCTTGCGGCACTTCGCTCCAAACTGTCCGATCCCGATTCCGCCAAGATCCTTCCCAACACCATCTCCAAGGAGCCCCTTGGGCCGGTCGTGCGCCAGGGCGATGACCAGTGGTTCAACATCGTGAAGTGGGTGTTGTCTGTACAGATCAACGCTGAAGAGCTGGGCGTTACCAGCGCCAACGTTGATGACATGCTGAAGTCCGACAACCCGAACATCCAGCGTCTGTTGGGCACCGACGGCGATATGGGAGCCAAGCTCGGCCTGCCGGCTGATTTTGGGGCCAAGACCATCAAGCAGGTCGGTAACTACGGCGAGATGTACGATCGTAACGTAGGCCCGGATACTCCGCTTGGTCTGGAGCGGGGAATCAACGCCCTGTGGACCGAAGGCGGCGTTATGTACGCGCCTCCGGTACGTTAATACCTGAAAGCACCCAGTGGGCGCGCTCCCGGTGGAGCCGCTCGCTGACATCTGTGATTCGTTTCGTCGCGGGCTAGCTTTCCGGGAACATGCATGAAAAAACAAACCTTTGATTCCAAACCCGCGGGGCCAAAGCCCTGGTACGACCCGCGGGTTCGCGCTATTTTTTTCCAGGTAGTAGCCATTGCCCTTGTCTTCTGGGGTGGCTGGGTTCTTATCGACAATACGCTTTCCAATATGGAGAGCCGTGGCATAAGCACCGGTTTCGGGTTTCTTGATGAATCTGCCGGATTCGGCATCATCATGAGCCTGGTCCCCTACGACGCCACCATGTCGTACGGTCGAACCTTTTGGGTCGGCCTCACCAATACTCTTCTGGTGTCGGCAATGGGTGTGGTGACCGCCACCATCCTCGGTTTCATCATCGGTGTCGCCAGGCTTTCAAGCAACTGGCTGGTTGCCAAAGTCTCTCTGGCGTATATCGAAGTGATCCGCAACATCCCCCTGCTGCTGCAGATTTTCTTCTGGTACTTCGCGGTGCTCAGTAGCCTGCCTTCACCGCGACAAAGTGTGGACGTCGGCGGCGCCTTTTTTCTCAACAACCGTGGCCTGTATGTGCCGGAACCGGTGACTCAGGATGGCTTTGGCCTGGTGTGGGGAGGCGTTTTCGCGGCCATTGCAGCCGTCATCGGCATTCGTATATGGGCCAAGAGGCGCCAACTGGCGACCGGAGCGATTTTCCCGACGTTCAAGGTGGGCGTGGGAGTTCTTGTTCTGGTTCCGGTAATGTCGTACCTCCTTGCCGGTCAGCCCCTGGAGTGGGATTTGCCAGCGCTTAAGGGATTCAATTTCGGAGGTGGCATTTCCATCATTCCGGAACTGGCGGCGCTATGGATTGCCTTGTCCCTGTACACTGCCAGTTTCATCGCGGAAATCGTGCGGTCCGGCATCCTGTCGGTCAGCAAGGGGCAGACTGAGGCATCGAAGGCACTGGGTCTCCCAAATGGCCTCACGCTCAGGTTGGTGGTTATTCCCCAGGCGATGCGGGTCATTATTCCGCCGCTGACGAGCCAGTACCTGAACTTAGTGAAGAACTCCTCGCTTGCCACGGCCATCGGTTACCCCGATCTGGTCGCGGTGTTTATGGGAACCACGCTGAACCAGACTGGTCAGGCCGTGGAAGTTGTGGCCATTACCATGGCCGTCTATCTCACCATCAGCCTGTTGATCTCGCTGTTTATGAACATCTACAACCGGGCTGTAGCGATTAAGGAGCGATGATGGCTGAGTCAACCATGAAGGCGCCAAAGCGGCGCATTGGTCCGGTCCGGTGGGCACGGGAGAACCTGTTTTCAAGCTGGCACAACACGATTCTGACCCTGTTGGTGGGCTATCTGATCGTGACCAGCGTGGGTCCCTTGCTCAATTGGGTATTGCTGGATGCGAACTTCCAGGGCAGTGACGCGAGTGACTGTACCGGAGCGGGGGCTTGCTGGCTGTTTATCAATCAGCGGCTTAATTTCTTTATCTACGGGTTCTACCCCGAGGAACTCCAGTGGCGCGTGGACATCATGTTCGGCCTGCTGGCACTGTCTTTCGCGCCCCAGTTCATTGAGCGCTTTCCGGGTCGTAAATGGCTGGGGTTGTTCGGGCTGACCGGGCTGCCGATTGTCGGCTACTTCCTGGTTCCGGGTGGCGTATTTGGCCTGGAGGAGGTCCAGAGCTCGAAGTGGGGTGGGCTGATGTTGACGCTGATTCTGGCGTATATCGGCATCATTGCCTCGTTGCCGATTGGCACCTTGCTGGCACTGGGACGTCGCTCCGAGATGCCAATCATTCGTGGGCTTTGTGTGGTTTTCATCGAGGTGTGGCGAGCAGTCCCGTTAATCACGGTACTGTTCATGGCCTCGGTGATGCTGCCGTTGTTCCTACCGGAAGGCATGAACTTCGAGAAGCTGGCGCGCGCGCTCATCGGCATCACGCTCTGGCAGTCCGCGTATATGGCAGAGGTCATTCGTGGCGGTCTGCAGGCCATTCCCCGTGGACAGTACGAAGCCGCCAGTGCCCTGGGCCTCGGGTACTGGAAGAAAATGGGGCTGATCATCCTGCCCCAGGCGCTCAAGCTCGTAATTCCCGGCATCGTTAACACGTTTATCTCGTTGTTCAAGGACACAACGCTGGTGCTGATTATCGGGCTGTTCGATATTCTCGGCACCGTTCAATCGACGGTTACGGATCCCGCCTGGCAGAACGTGGCCGTGGAGGGGTATGTCTTTGTGGCGTTCTGTTTCTGGGTGTTTTGCTTCGGCATCTCCCGATACAGCCAGAACCTTGAGCGCAAACTTGATACCGGTCACAGAACCTGATGGGTAAACCAATGACAGAACAAACGCAAACTCCTGAAACACAATCGTCACCGTCCTCAGACGTTGGCAAGTCCGACATTATTCGGGTGGAGGGCATGCACAAGTGGTACGGCGATTTCCACGTGTTGCAGGACCTCAACCTGACAGTCCGCCATGGTGAGCGGATCGTTATATGTGGCCCTTCCGGTTCGGGTAAATCCACGTTCATTCGCTGCATCAACCGATTGGAAGAGCATCAGCAGGGCAAGATCATTGTCGACGACGTGGAACTGACGGACGATGTGCGCCAGATCGACAGCGTCCGGCGCGAGGTTGGCATGGTGTTTCAGCATTTCAACCTGTTCCCGCATTTGACGGTGCTCGAGAACTGCTGCCTGTCACCTATCTGGGTGCGGAAAACGCCGCGTAAGGAAGCCGAGGCCACGGCGATGGAATACCTGGAACGGGTGAAAATTCCGGACCAGGCCAATAAGTTTCCAGGCCAGCTTTCGGGCGGCCAGCAACAGCGGGTGGCTATCGCCAGGGCGCTGTGTATGAAGCCGAAAATCATGCTGTTTGACGAGCCGACGTCCGCGCTGGACCCTGAGATGATCAAGGAGGTGCTGGACGTCATGATTGAACTGGCCGGTAGCGGCATGACCATGTTGTGCGTCACCCATGAAATGGGCTTCGCCAAGACGGTGGCCGACCGGGTGATTTTCATGGACGGCGGTGAAATCGTTGAAGAGGCGCCGCCCCACGATTTCTTCACCAACCCGCAGGAACCCAGAACCCAAAAGTTCCTGAAGCAGATCCTGCAACACTGAACGAAAAGAGCCGGGCGATGCCCGGCTCTTTTTATAGTGGTTGCTTGGTTAGAACGGGTTCCTTTTCCGGTTCCACCTCCAGCCACCAGACGTTTTCGTCCCAGTCTCCGAGTACAATCCGCTTTGCCGGCTTACCGCCTGCCTCCAGCTCGTGAACCGCCGGACGGTGGGTGTGGCCGTGGATCAGGCGCTGCACCCCGTGCGCTTCCATTTCCTTCACCACCTCATCCTGGGTGACATCCATAATGAACTCTTCCTTGCCCTGGTTCTTGGCCATGCTGATTTCCCGTAACTGACGGGCCATCTGCTGACGTTCGGCCAGGGGGCGTTGGAGAATCATCTGCTGCCATTGCGGGTTGCGCATGTTGGCGCGGAACTTCTGATACTCCACATCCGCGGTACACAGGCTGTCACCATGCATCAGCAGGGTGGGCGTGCCATAAAGGTCCACCACCGTCGGGTCATCCAGTAGGGTGGCGCCGACTCGGTTGCAGTAATCCTTGCCAATCAGAAAGTCCCGGTTTCCGTGCATCAGGAACAACCTGGTGCCCGAGTCACTGACCGCGCGCAATGCCGACGCAATCTGCTCCTGCAGGGGCGTTCGCTCGTCATCGCCAATCCAGGCTTCGAAAAAGTCGCCGAGAATGTAGAGTTGCTCCACACCGCGGACCTTCTCTTCAAGAAACCCCAGAAACGCATTGGTGATGTCCGGGCGGGACTCTTCCAGGTGTAAATCTGAGATGAACAGCGTGGTCACGCTGCGCCTCCATCCCCTGTGATCTCGGCTTTCTCGATCACCACGTCCTCAGCTGGCACATCCTGATGGCCTGAGCGCATGGTGGTACGCACGGCGCGAATTGCGTTTACTGTTTCCATGCCTTCCACAACCTTACCGAAAACGCAGTAGCCCCAGCCTTCGGCGTTTTCCGCAGTGTGATCAAGGAAGCCGTTGTTCTCGACGTTGATGAAGAACTGCGCCGTGGCGGAGTGCGGGTCCATGGTACGGGCCATGGCAACGGTGCCCTGCATATTGCTGAGGCCGTTGTTGGCTTCGTTTTGAATGGGCTCGCGGGTCTTTCGCGGGGTCATACCCGGTTCAAAGCCGCCACCCTGAACCATGAAGTTGCTGATGACACGGTGGAAAATCAGCCCGTCGTAGAAGCCGTCGCGAACGTACTGTTCGAAGTTTTTGGCGGTCTCGGGGGCCTTGTCGTAATCCAGTTCCAGAGTGATGTCACCGTGGGAGGTTTTCAGCAGAATCATCAGGGTTTCCTGTTCAAGTAGGTATTAAAAGCAACGTGGCTGATATTGTACTGAAGAGTTTGTACGCGTGCATGAGTTAGGCAATGATTTGTGAGTATAATACGCGGTTTCAGATACACACCCTACGATTGAGATTGTATGAGCGCCGAGTCCAAGAAAGCCCATAACTTCATCCAGAGCATGATCGAAGACGCCGTTGCCAAAGGCGAGCACGCGGGTAAGGTTGTGACCCGTTTTCCGCCTGAGCCGAACGGTTACCTGCACATCGGCCACGCCAAATCCATTTGCCTGAATTTCGGCATTGCTGAAACCTTTGGCGGCGAATGCACGTTGCGGTTTGATGATACTAATCCGGAAAAGGAATCCCAGGAGTACATTGACTCCATCAAGCAGGATGTTCATTGGCTGGGTTGTGAATGGAGCGGGGAGGTTCGCTACGCTTCGGACTATTTTGACGCCATTTACGACTTCGCCGTTGAGTTGATCGAAAAGGGCAAAGCCTATGTGTGTGCGCTGACTGCGGATCAGATGGCTGAGTACCGGGGCACGCTTAAAGAGCCGGGCCAGAACAGCCCCTATCGTGACCGTCCGGTAGAAGAAAACCTTCAGCTGTTCCGCGATATGCGCGCCGGTAAGTATCAGAACGGTGAGCTGGTGCTGCGCGCCAAAATCGATATGGCCTCCCCGAACATCAATCTGCGGGACCCGATTTTGTACCGGATTCGCTACGCCGACCATCACCAGACTGGCGATAAATGGTGCATCTATCCGATGTACGACTTCACCCACCCGATTTCCGACGCCATGGAGGGGATTACGCACTCCCTGTGCACCCTGGAATTCGAGGATCATCGCCCGCTCTATGATTGGGTGCTGGACAACATCTCAGCTCCCTGCCAGCCAAGGCAGATCGAGTTTGCCCGGCTGAATCTCAATTACACCATCACCAGCAAGCGCAAGCTCAAGCGTTTGGTGGACGAAGGCTTTGTGGATAGCTGGAATGACCCGCGCATGCCCACCATCTCCGGCATGCGCCGCCGTGGTTATACCCCGGAGTCCATCCGTACCTTCTGCGACATGATCGGTGTCAACAAGGCCGGCGGCACCGTGGATATGGGAATGCTGGAGCACGCCATTCGCGAAGACCTGAACACCCGTTCGCCCCGCGCGATGTGCGTAATGCGCCCGCTGAAGGTGACACTGACCAATTACCCGGAAGACAAGACCGAAACCCTGGTGTTGCCGGTTCACCCCCAGAACCCGGACATGGGCGAGCGGGAAGTCACCTGGAGCCAGGTTCTGTACATCGATCGCGAAGACTTCGCACAAGAGCCGCCCCGCAAATGGAAACGCCTTGCTCCGGATCAGGCGGTGCGCCTGCGCGGTGGTTACGTGATGACCTGTCGTGAGGTTATCCGTGACAACAGCGGTGAGGTTGTTGAATTGAAGTGTGAGTACGATCCCAACACGCTGGGCGTGAACCCTGACGGCTATAAACCGAACGGTGTGGTTCACTGGGTATCAGCGACGGACAGCGTTGAAACGGATATTAATCAGTACGACCGGTTGTTTAACCATGAATCGCCGGACAGTGATAAAGAAACCGACTTTGTGGACTCGATCAATCCGGAATCTCTGGTTGTCCTCAAAGGTGCCAGGGTAGAGAAAAGCTTGGCCCAGCCCCGTACTGATTTACCGTATCAGTTCGAGCGTGAGGGGTATTTCTTCTGCGATCAGGAACTGACTGAGGCAGCAGGCCGTCCGGTGTTTAACCGTACAGTGACCCTCCGGGATTCGTGGGGGAAGGGCAAGTAAGTTAGGGCCGCGGTCCCGGAAGGCCCTGCCCGCCTGGTCCGTCGAGTTCGGTGGTACATTCATTCAATCTTTTAACGAGCGTAGCGTGATTAGAATCTACAACACCCTGAGTCAGCAAAAGGAAGAGTTCAAACCGATAGAGCCAGGAAAGGTTCGCATGTACGTCTGTGGCATGACGGTGTATGACTACTGTCATCTGGGGCATGCGCGGGTGTTGGTGGCGTTTGATGTGATCACGCGGTACTTGCGTCACAGCGGCTACGATGTCCACTACGTTCGCAACATCACCGACATCGACGACAAGATCCTGCGCCGCGCGGACGAGAATGGCGAAGTCTATAGCGACCTCACCAAGCGCATGATCAAGGCCATGCACGAGGATGAAGCTAAGCTGGGTGTCCTGTCGCCGACAGAAGAGCCGTGCGCTACCGAATACATTAACGAAATCGTGGCCATGATCCACAAGCTTGTTTCAGGCGGTCATGCCTATGCCGCTGACAACGGCGACGTCTACTTCTCCGTCGAGTCGTACTCCGATTACGGCAAGCTCAGCAAGAAAAAGCTTGAGGATCTCGTGGCTGGCGCAAGGGTGGATGTCCAGGAAGCCAAGCGCAGCCCGGCGGATTTTGTGCTTTGGAAGGCCGCTAAAGAGGGTGAGGTAAGTTGGCCTTCACCTTGGGGTGACGGTCGGCCGGGTTGGCATATCGAATGCTCTGCCATGTCTAACCGCTGCCTCGGCGAGACCTTTGATATGCACGGCGGTGGGCCTGATTTGTTGTTCCCGCACCATGAGAACGAAATTGCTCAGTCCGAGTGTGCCAATGGCCATACCTTTGTGAACACCTGGATGCACGCCGGCGCTATTCGGGTGAACAAAGAAAAAATGTCGAAATCCCTGGGCAATTTCTTCACCATTCGTGAGATCTTTGAGAAGTATGCGCCGGAGGTGGTGCGTTACTTCCTGGTGTCCAGTCATTACCGCAGTCAGGTGGATTACTCGGAAGACAATCTCGCGGAAGCTGGGCGCACGCTCACCCGGCTCTACCATGCCCTGCGTGGTCTGGTGCCCGCCAAGAACGTGGCGGAAACAGAACACGACCAGCGCTTTGCCGAGGCCATGGATGACGACTTCAACACTGCAGGAGCCACTGCGGTTCTTCATGCAGTCGCTAATGAAATCAACCTGCACCGCAGGGAAGGGTGCGACGAAAAGGCTAACGAGCAAGCTGCGGTGCTTGTAAGGCTCGGTGGTGTTCTGGGGCTGTTGCAGCAGGACCCGGAAGCTTTCTTTCAGGCCGACACCGGGGGCGAACTCAGTGCCGACGACATCGAGGCGATGATCCAGGCCCGTGCCGATGCGCGTAAGCAGAAAGATTTCGCCGAGGCGGACCGTATAAGGGATGAGTTGGCAGATAAAGGCATTATTCTGGATGACAGTCGCGAAGGCACCAGTTGGCGCAGAGGATGATGTCAACCAAAGGTCGTGTTGTTGGCGCGGGAATGACCTTGTAGGGAAATTCCCGTACAATACCGCCCTCGAATTATAACGGCCCTGGCAGGTAAATCCGTAAAAGGGCAGGGAATACAGTAACCCACTGAGGCAAACAACGATGACAGAACGCGTACAAGTCGGCGACCTTCAGGTCGCAAAGAACCTGTTCGATTTCGTTAATAACGAAGCAATTCCGGGTACGGGTGTCGACGCTGACAAATTCTGGGCCGAGTTCGACAAGATTGTTCACGAATTGGCTCCCCGTAATAAAGAGCTGCTCACCAAGCGCGATGACATCCAGGAGAAAATGGACACCTGGAATCGTGACCACAAGGGCCAGAAGCTCGACATGGCCGAGTACAAGTCGTTCCTGAAGGATATCGGCTACCTGGTTGATGAGCCCGGCGACTTCAAGATCTCCACCTCAAACGTGGATCCGGAAGTGGCCACCATGGCTGGTCCGCAGCTTGTGGTTCCGGTGATGAACGCCCGTTTTGCGCTGAATGCTGCCAACGCCCGTTGGGGTAGTCTTTACGACGCACTGTACGGCACCGATGCGATCTCCGAGGAAAACGGCGCCGAAAAAGGCCGTGGCTACAACCCGGTTCGTGGCGCCAAGGTCATTGAATTTGCGCGTAACCTTCTGGACAGTTCCGCTCCGCTTGCTTCTGGCAGCCATAAAGACGCAGCCCAGTATCTGGTTGAGGGTGGCAAGCTGGTGGTCAAGTTGCAGAACGGTGAGGCTACTGGCCTGAAAGATGAATCCGGCTTTGTGGGTTACACCGGCGCCGCCGATGCACCTACTGGCGTGCTGTTGGTCAAGAATGGCATGCACTTCGAAATTCAGGTCGATGCCAGCCACCCGATCGGAAAGGATGACGGGGCACATGTAAAAGATGTGCTGATGGAGTCGGCTCTGACCACCATCATGGACTGTGAGGATTCTGTCGCTGCCGTGGATGCTGATGACAAGGCGCTGGCCTATCGCAACTGGTTGGGCCTGATGAAGGGCGACCTGGAAGAAACCTTCGAGAAAGGCGGCCAGCAAACCACCCGCAAGATGCATGGTGATCGCGCCTACACCAAGCCGGAAGGCGGAGAGCTGGTGCTGAAAGGCCGCAGCTTGATGTTCGTACGCAACGTGGGTCACCTGATGACCAACCCGGCCATCCTGCTGAAAGACGGCAGTGAAGTGCCTGAGGGGCTGATGGATGGCCTGATGACCTCGCTGATTGCGATCCACGACCTCAAGGGCACTGGCAAGCTGCAGAACAGCACCACCGGTTCGGTTTACATTGTTAAGCCGAAGATGCACGGGCCTGAAGAAGTGGCGTTTACCAATGAGTTTTTCGGTCGCGTTGAGGATGCGCTTGGTCTGCCGGCGTTCACCCTGAAAGTTGGCATCATGGATGAGGAGCGGCGTACCACCGTTAATCTCAAGTCCTGCATCCATGCCGCCAGAGAGCGTGCCGTCTTCATCAATACCGGCTTCCTGGATCGCACGGGCGATGAGATCCATACCTCCATGGAATTGGGGCCATTTATCCGCAAGGGGCCGATGAAGCAGGCTGCCTGGATTCAGGCCTACGAACAGTGGAACGTGGATATCGGCCTGGAAACCGGTTTCCGTGGTGTTGCCCAGATCGGTAAAGGTATGTGGGCCATGCCGGACCTGATGGCGGGTATGCTGGAAGCGAAGATCGGTCACCCGAAAGCCGGTGCCAATACCGCATGGGTTCCGTCACCAACGGCGGCTACGCTGCACGCTACCCACTACCATCAGGTGAGCGTAGCGGATATCCAGAAAGAGCTGGAAAGCCGCACCCGTGCCAACCTGGATGACATCCTGACCGTGCCGGTTATGGATGATCCGGAATCCCTGTCGGCGGAAGAGGTCCAGCAGGAGCTGGACAACAACGCCCAGGGTATTCTCGGTTACGTGGTGCGTTGGATCGACAGCGGTGTCGGCTGCTCCAAGGTTCCCGATATCAACGATGTGGGCCTGATGGAAGACCGCGCTACCTTGCGTATCGCTTCGCAGTTGCTGACCAACTGGCTCTACCACGGTATCTGCACCGAAGAGCAGATCAACGAAACCATGAAACGCATGGCGGCAGTGGTTGATCGCCAGAACGCGAACGACCCGTCCTACCGTGACATGGCGCCGGAATTCGAGGGCAGTATTGCCTTCCAGGCTGCCATGGATCTGGTTCTCAAGGGCCGCGAGCAGCCGAATGGCTATACCGAGCCGCTTCTGCACGCCTATCGTCTGAAGGCGAAAGAGAAGTACGGTCAGTAATCAGGGCCGGCGAACAAAAAACCCCGCGAATGCGGGGTTTTTTTGTGGGGCCGGATTAATCCTTGTGTAACTCGTTCGCTGCATAGAGCGTGTTCTGTAGCAGCGTCGCAATCGTCATGGGGCCTACGCCGCCAGGCACTGGGGTGATGTACGCAGCCCGCTCCGAAGCCGCAGCGAAATCCACATCGCCACGCAGCTTACCGTCGTCCATCCGGTTGATGCCCACATCAATCACGGTTGCTCCGGGCTTGACCCACTCGCCCTTGATCAGTCCCGGCTTTCCGACCGCGGCAATCAGGATGTCCGCTTCCCGCACAAACTTCTCAAGATCGTCGGTAAACCGGTGGCATATCGTTACTGTGGCGCCTTTGAGTAACAGTTCCATGGTCATGGGGCGGCCGACGATGTTGGATGCGCCCACGATAACGGCGTGCTGGCCCTTGTAAGGGGTGTCTACGCTGTCCAGTAGGGTAATGACGCCTGCAGGCGTGCAGGGTCTCAGGGCCGGTTTGCGCTGCATCAGGCGGCCGATGTTGTAGGGGTGGAAACCGTCCACGTCCTTGTCGGGGCGAATCTTTACCAGAATGGGATCCGCGTCCATATGGTCAGGCAGGGGGAGCTGTACCAGGATGCCGTCTACGTCGGGGTTCTCGTTGAGTTCGTCAACCAGGGCCTCCAGGGCTTCCTGTGACGTGTCTTCCGGGAGGTCGTAGGAGAGCGACATGATGCCCGCCTCGTCACAGGCTCTGCGCTTGTTGCCTACGTAGACGTGCGAGGCCGGGTCATTGCCCACCAGTACCACAGCCAGCCCGGGGGCGCGAAGCCCCTGTTGCTTGCGGGCTTCAGTTCCTGCCGCAACCTGTTGTCGCACAGTGGCGGCGATGTCTTTTCCGTTGATCAGTTTGGCGCTCATGTCTTTGTCTTGTCGGTTGTGCGAGAATAAAGGCGCAGCATTGTCTCATGCTTAGGCTCCGTCGCCAATCGAAGGGCGAAAACCCGAAATGCGTGTTGACGGACCGGTTCGGCGCCGGTAATATGCGCGCCAACTTTGCTGAGGTATCTGTTGTTCAGTTGAGACGGGGTATAGCGCAGTCTGGTAGCGCGCCTGCTTTGGGAGCAGGATGTCGGGAGTTCGAATCTCTCTACCCCGACCACTTTCTGGTCAGTCCAGGATATTGAACAGTCAGGTGGGCGAACGGTTTATGCGCTCGTAGCTCAGCTGGATAGAGCATCGGCCTTCTAAGCCGGTGGTCGCAGGTTCGAGTCCTGCCGGGCGCGCCATACCGCAGACGGTTTGATCCGTCCCGGAGACACCGAATCAGCAAAGTTTACCTGAAGTGCCTGTTGGGGTCTCTGCCCGGCGGTAGTCTGGATGTGGTGGACGTAGCTCAGTTGGTAGAGCTCAGGATTGTGACTCCTGCGGTCGAGGGTTCGAACCCCTTCGTCCACCCCACTTTCCTGCTTGCAGTGATCTATGGCTCATTTAGGGACAGAATTCCGATTTTTTTGCCTCGGTGGTGGAATTGGTAGACACGATAGGTTTAGGTCCTGTTGCCGCAAGGCGTGGGGGTTCAAGTCCCTCCCGAGGTACCAAATCAGAAACCCTCTCAGAAACTCTGAGGGGGTTTTTTTATGGGTTACAGAAGTGGCTGGAGAGTGATTCCTGTCACATTGATGTATACAGCCCCCTTTCTTTTTTGGTTTTAATCCCCAACTCTCGTTTCAGATAAAAGAGCGGGGCGCCCATATTCCCGGAAGTTGCCTGTAACAGGTGGATTCTCTCGGCACGGCAAACCGTGATAAACTACCCGCTTTTAAATTTTCGTCCTTTTCAGGGGATTTGTCCTGAAATCGAATTTAGCTTTTACTTTCATTCACATACCGAACCTGTAATTTGAGGATCTTCCATGCAAGTGTCTGTTGAAACGACCTCCAACATCGAACGTCGGATGACAATCGGTGTGCCCGCCCAGGAAATCGACCAGGCGGTTCAGAAACGCCTGCAGGAAACCGCTCGCACGGTAAAAATGAACGGTTTCCGCCCGGGCAAGGTGCCCATGCGTGTGGTGAAGCGTCGTTTTGGTGACAGCGTCCGGCAGGAGATTGTCGGCGAGGTAATGCGCGACAACTACATCAAGGCGTTGCAGGAGCAGGACATCAACCCGGCAGGTTGGCCGAAGTTCGAGCCGAAAACCATGGAAGAGGGCAAGGACCTCGAGTTCGTGGCCATTTTCGAAGTATTGCCGGAAGTGGAACTGGGTGATTTCAGCAAGATCTCCGTGGAAAAGCCAAAGGCCGAGATCGCCGATAAAGACGTCGACACCATGATTGACAACCTGCGTCGCCAGCAGGCCACCATGAAGTCGGTCAAACGCAAGTCCAAGAACAAGGATGTTGTACTGATCGATTTCAAGGGCACTGTTGATGGTGAAGAGTTCGAAGGCGGTGCTGCCGAAAACCACAAACTGACCCTCGGTTCGGGCCAGATGATCCCCGGTTTCGAGAAAGGCATTGTTGGCGGTAAAGCCGGTGAAGAGCTTGAGATCGAAGTGACCTTCCCTGAGGACTACCAGAACGAAGATCTGGCGGGCAAGCCGGCCAAATTCGACATCAAGATTCACGACGTTCAGGAGCCGCAGCTGCCGGAGCTGGATGCTGAATTCTTCAAGAAATTTGGTATCGACGCCGAAGACGAAGCCACGTTCCGTGAAGAAGTGCAGAAGAACATGGAGCGTGAGCTCAAGCAGGCGGTCTCCAACAAGGTCAAGAATGACGTGGTTGAGGGGCTTCTTGAAAGCACCGAGCTTGAAGTGCCCACGGCTCTGGTGGATCAGGAAATCGATCGCTTGCGCCAGGATGCAGTACAGCGGTTCGGCGGCCAGGTAGACTTCCAGCAGTTGCCCAAGGAAATCTTCGAAGAGCAGGCCCGTCGTCGTGTGAAAACAGGCCTTCTGTTCCAGGAAGTGGTCAAGCAGAATGACCTGAAGGCAGATCCTGCTAAAGTGGATGAAAAGATCCAGGAAATTGCGTCAACGTATGAACAGCCTGAAGAGGTTGTGGCGCATTTCAACAGCAGCCCGGAGCAGAAGCAGCAGATCGAGTCGTCTGTTCTCGAAGATGCGGTCGTTGATCTGATTCTTGACCAGGCTAAGGTCAAGGAGAAGAAGCTCAAGTACGAAGAGGCTATCCAGGCCGGTCAGCAGCAGCGTTAAAGACGGCAGGGCCATTGCAGATTGGCCCCGCATGCCTGGGGAGTAGAGCAGCCGGTATGTCCGGCTGTTTTCATCTTGGCCCGGTGCTGGCACAGTAATAGCCAATACAGCAATAACGCTGATTCGTAGCAATAAGAAAAACGAGGCGTAGCTGATTTATAAGCGGTGGCGAAAAAACGCCACTTCATTGTCCAGAAGGAGTTCACGCGCATCATGACGCAGACACCAATTGATGGTCCCGCAATGGTTACCAATTCCGGCCTGGTACCAATCGTTATCGAGCAGACCGCACGAGGCGAACGTTCTTTTGACATCTTCTCCCGTCTGTTAAAGGAGCGGGTAATCTTCCTGGTGGGGCCGGTTGAAGACCATATGGCCAACCTGATTGTGGCTCAGTTGCTGTTCCTGGAGTCCGAGAACCCGGACAAGGACATTCATCTGTACATCAACAGCCCCGGTGGCTCCGTTACTGCGGGTATGTCTATCTACGACACCATGCAGTTTATCAAGCCTGATGTGGCCACGCTGTGTGTGGGGCAAGCTGCCAGCATGGGCGCGTTTCTGCTGGCGGGCGGTGCAGAGGGCAAGCGTGCCTGCCTGCCGAATTCGCGGGTTATGATTCATCAGCCGTTAGGCGGTTACCAGGGTCAGGCAACGGATATCGAGATCCACACGCGTGAGATCCTGAAGATTCGCCACACCCTGAACTCCATCCTGGCCCATCACACCGGCCAGGAGCTGGACACCATCGCCAAGGACACGGACCGTGATAATTTCATGGATCCTCAGCAGGCGAAGGACTACGGGCTGATTGATTCTATACTTGATAAGCGTGTACCGAATAAATAATACTGAAGGTAATCGCAACATTCCCTGCTGGCGTATTGAGGTGAGTACGCCAGCAAACCAAGCTCAGAGGTATTTCAATGGCAGATGAAAGAAACGGCAGGGGCGACGATAACGGCAAGTTGCTGTACTGCTCGTTTTGTGGAAAGAGCCAGCATGAAGTCCGTAAGCTCATTGCAGGGCCCTCGGTGTTCATCTGCGACGAGTGCGTCGATCTGTGCAACGATATTATCCGGGAGGAAATCCAGGAAAATGCGCAGGAAGAGGCCAGTGATCGTCTTCCGACACCCGCTGAAATCCGCGACACGCTGAACGAATACGTGATCGGCCAGGACCGGGCCAAGGTGGTGCTATCCGTGGCGGTCTATAACCACTACAAGCGCCTTCGCTACGGTGAGGGCAAGGCCGAAGTGGAACTTGGCAAGAGTAATATCCTGCTGATCGGCCCGACCGGTAGTGGTAAGACCCTGCTTGCCGAAACGCTGGCTCGGATGCTGAATGTTCCCTTCACCATTGCCGATGCGACCACATTGACCGAAGCCGGCTACGTCGGTGAGGACGTCGAGAACATCATCCAGAAGCTTCTGCAGAAATGCGATTACGATGTCGACAAGGCCCAGCGAGGCATTGTGTACATCGACGAAATTGACAAGATTTCCCGCAAGTCTGACAACCCGTCCATCACCCGGGATGTGTCCGGTGAAGGCGTTCAGCAGGCGCTGCTCAAGCTGATTGAAGGCACTGTGGCGTCCGTTCCTCCGCAGGGTGGCCGCAAACACCCGCAGCAGGAATTCCTGCAGGTGGACACCGGTAATATGCTGTTTATCTGCGGCGGCGCCTTTGCTGGCCTGGATAAGGTGATTCAGGAACGCTCAGAGCGCAGCAGCATTGGCTTCTCTGCGCTGGTGAAGAGTCCGGACGACACCAAGAACGCGGGCGATATCATTAAGGATGTCGAAACCGAAGACCTGGTTAAGTATGGCTTGATTCCGGAGTTCGTCGGTCGTCTGCCGGTAGTGGCGACTCTGACGGAACTGGATGAAGAGGCGCTTGTACAGATATTGACTGAGCCCAAGAACGCTCTGACCAAACAGTATCAGAAGCTGTTTGACATGGAAGGCGTGGAACTGGACTTTCGAGAAGACGCACTGCGGGCTGTCGCTCGCAAAGCGATGGAGCGGAAAACCGGCGCCCGTGGTCTTCGTTCCATCATGGAGGCGACATTGCTGGACACCATGTATCAGATACCGTCTGAGCATGACGTCTCCAAGGTGGTGATTGACGAGAGCGTCATCAGTGGCCAATCCGAGCCTTTCAAGATTTATGCAAGCAGCGACCACGCCAAGGCGGTGCCGGAGGATTGATGCTCCGGTCAGTCGGCGTTTAAAAAAGGGCGGAAACGCCCTTTTTTTATGCCCGCACCGGTCCGGGAAGCAATGTCTGAGAGCGTAAAAAGTTGCAATTTTTGCTGTCGCCCCAATGAAGGGTGATATGCTGAATCAAACATCGTCAGAGGATTTTCTATGACCCTGATACCTGAAGAGTCCGTGCAAGAATACCCGCTGTTGCCGCTGAGAGATGTGGTGGTGTTCCCGCACATGGTGGTGCCGCTGTTTGTGGGCCGAGAAAAGTCCATACAGGCACTGGAAGCGGCCATGGAGGGCAACAAGGAAATCCTGCTGGTGGCCCAGAGAGATGCGTCAACGGACGAACCAGGCCCGGATGATGTGTTTGCCATGGGTACTGTAGCCACGGTATTGCAAATGCTCAGATTGCCGGATGGCACTGTCAAGGTCCTGGTGGAGGGCAGCGCCCGTGCAACCATTACCGGCATCGCTGATGACGAGTATCTTGTCGGTACGGCCATGCTGATGGATGAGGACTCGCTGCCGGCCAAGGAAGAGGATGTACTGGTCAAAACCCTGATGGACGAGTTCGAGAAGTACGTCAAACTCTCCAGGAAGGTGCCCTCGGAAGTCTCCAATGCGCTGACCGGCATCAATGAGCTTGAGCGCCTCGCAGATACCATGGCGGCTCATCTGGAACTGAAGATTCCCGAGAAGCAGGAACTCCTCGAAGCCCTCGAGATACGTCAGCGCGTTGACTTGCTGCTGGGCAAGCTGGACGGCGAAATTGATCTGATCGAAGTCGAAAAACGCATCCGCGGCCGCGTCAAGAAACAGATGGAGCGCAGTCAGCGGGAGTACTATCTCAACGAGCAGATGAAAGCCATCCAGAAGGAGATGGGCAGCCTTGGTGAGGGCAACAACGATTTTGAAGAGCTTGAGCAGAAGCTGGAAGAAGCCGGCCTGCCCGAAGAAGCTCGCAAGAAAACCGAAGCGGAACTGAACAAACTCAAAATGATGTCACCGATGTCTGCGGAGGCAACGGTTGTGCGTGGTTACATCGACTGGATGCTTGCCATTCCCTGGAAAAAGCGCAGCCGGGTTCGCCACGACATCGAGAAGGCCCGCGACATTCTGGATGAAGACCACTACGGCCTGGACGAAGTCAAGAAGCGGATTTTGGAGTATTTGGCTGTTCAGAGCCGCGTAAAGAAAGTGAAGGGTCCGGTTCTCTGTCTGGTAGGTCCTCCCGGTGTTGGTAAGACGTCTCTTGGCCAATCGATCGCCCGCGCAACAAATCGCAAGTACACGCGTATGGCGCTGGGTGGCGTCCGTGATGAGGCGGAGATTCGTGGCCATCGCAAAACCTATATCGGGGCTTTGCCGGGCAAGTTGCTGCAGAAGCTGTCCAAGGTGGGGGTGAAGAACCCGCTGTTTCTGTTCGATGAAATCGACAAAATGGGCATGGACCATCGTGGCGATCCGGCGTCAGCGTTGCTGGAAGTGCTCGACCCGGAACAGAACCACACCTTCAACGACCATTACCTGGAGGTCGACTACGATCTCTCCGACGTGATGTTCGTGTGTACGTCGAACTCCATGGATATTCCGCCGGCGCTGCTGGACCGCATGGAAATTATCCGCATCCCGGGGTACACCGAGGACGAGAAGGTTAATATTGCGCTGAAATATCTGTTGCCCAAGCAGGTAAAGGCCAATGGCCTGCGCAAAAACGAATTGGACATGCCGGAGCAAACGCTTCGTGACCTGATTCGCTACTATACCCGTGAGGCCGGTGTACGTGGCCTTGAGCGTGAGATTGCCAAGATCTGCCGTAAAGTTGTGCGCGATCATGTTGAAAGCGGTGACAAGGCCTCTGTGACGCTCTCGCAGGAGATGCTTGAAGACTTCTCTGGCGTCAAGAAGTTCAAGTATGGCCTGGCCGAGGAGAAGAATCAGGTCGGACAGGTGACGGGCCTTGCCTGGACCCAGGTTGGTGGTGAGCTGCTGACTCTCGAATGCGCGCTGACCAAAGGCAAGGGGCGGGTGGTCAAGACCGGCTCCCTGGGCGATGTGATGCAGGAGTCAATACAGGCTGCCCTGACAGTGGTCAGAAGTCGTGCGCTGGGATTGGGTATCAGTGACGATTTCCATGAAAAGCACGATCTGCACGTCCACGTTCCCGAGGGTGCGACGCCAAAAGATGGACCGAGCGCCGGTATCGGCATGTGCACGGCACTGGTTTCTTCATTGACCCAGATTCCGGTTCGGGCCGATGTGGCGATGACTGGTGAGATCACCCTTCGCGGTCGGGTTCTGCCCATCGGAGGGCTAAAGGAGAAGCTCCTGGCGGCCCATAGAGGTGGTATAAAGACCGTCATTATCCCTGATGAAAATGCTCGTGATCTCAAAGAGATACCGGACAATATCAAGGAGTCACTGGAAATTCGACCGGTCAAATGGATTGACGAGGTGCTCGATATTGCACTGGCCTATCCGCCGGAACCGCGCACCGAAGATTCGTCCTCAGAAACAGGGGCAGGTAAGCCCCGTGACGAAGACGGCGACGCTGCAGAGCGCATAAATACACATTAAACACGCGTTGTATTGTTGACATGCGAGAGAGCCCATTGGTATAACTGTTTCGCCGTGAAGCAGCCAATATCAAGGGCTCCCGCGCAGTTAGTGCCTATTCCGAACACCGGTTAGTAACCGAAAGGAATAAAAATAGTGAAGAATGGAATTCTCTGACCGCTTATGCGATAGTCGGGAACGTCCAGGAAACAACAAACCAACCTATAACATCTTCAACCTGAAATCGAAGGGGTTTAGTGTGAACAAGTCCGAACTGATCGATGCAATTGCAGAATCCGCAGATATCTCCAAAGCCGCTGCTGGCCGTGCTCTGGATGCCATGACCACCTCTATCACCGGTGCCCTTAAAAAAGGCGATCAGGTAACCCTGATTGGTTTTGGTACTTTCTCTGTTAAAGAGCGTGCCGCTCGTACCGGCCGTAACCCGCAGACGGGTGCCGAGATCAAGATCCCGGCCTCCAAAGTGCCTGGGTTCAAGGCAGGTAAGGCCCTGAAAGACTCCGTTAAGTAACGGACTCTTTCATCTGGCAATGTCCGGGGTTCCCGGTCATTGTCGGAGCGGTTGGCCCGGTGGCGATACCGCTGCCAGCCTGCTCCGGATGAATTCAAGGCGCATTCCTGAAAGAATGCGCCTTTTTACGTTAAGAGACCCTCACAGACTTTGATCAGGGATCCGGGAGAGACATGCTTCAAGATATTCGGGAAAATGCCCAGGGCACCATTGCCAAAATCATTATTGGCCTTCTGATTGTTTCACTTTCTATCTGGGGAATGGACGCGATTGTCGGTGGTTTTTCCGGCGAGCCTGAAGTGGCCACGGTCAATGGGGAAGACATCACCGAGAGGGAATTTCTCCGGGTTGTACAGATCGAGAGTCAACGTCGCCTGTCAGAGATGGAGAATCCAGATCCGTCGTTGCTGGATGAAGATCAGGTGCGCCAGGATGTTCTCGATGCCCTGATCCAGCAAAAAGTGATGACCCTGAACGCCGAAGATCAGGGGCTGGAGCTCTCCGATGCCGATATTGATTCCCTGATCACCCAGATGCCGCAGTTTCAGGTAGACGGTACCTTTAACCGTGATCGGTTTGTGTCGGCAGTCAGGAATATGGGAATGGGCGTTGCCGAGTTCCGCGAGACCATGCGAAAGCAGTATGTGGTTAACCAGATTCGTGCCGGTATTTCTCAAAGCGGCGTTGTGACGGATGAAAACGTCGCCCAGTTGCTGCGCATTCAGAACCAGACCCGCGACTTCCGCGTGACAACGCTCTCTGCAGACGCTGTAAGCGATCAAGTGGAAGTGACCGAAGCCGATGTGGAAGCGTACTACGATGAGAACCAGGGCGCCTTCAAGCTGCCTGAGAGCGTGGATGCCAGTTACATTGTTCTGTCACTGGCCGCACTTGCCGAAACCATTGAGATCAGTGACGACCAGCTCCGTGATTATTACGAGCAGCGTGCCTCCGAGCTGGCGAGGGAAGAGCGCCGTGCCTCACACATCCTGATTGAGGATGGAGAAAACGCTGACGAGACCATGGCGACGATTCAGGAGCGTCTGGCAGCCGGTGAGTCGTTTGCAGCCCTCGCTGAAGAATTCTCCGTGGATACGGTTTCCGCAGAGCAGGGGGGCGATCTGGGCTTCGCGGATCGCGGTGTCTATGACCCAGCCTTTGAAGACGCTCTGTTTGCGCTTGAAGAAGGGGAAGTCTCCGAGCCGGTGTCCACCAGCTTCGGTGTTCATCTCATCAAGCTTGAGGACGTGCAGAAAACCGAAGCGCCTCCATTGGCGGAACTGGAAGACCAACTCCGCCGTGAGCTTGCCCAGCGTGAGGCCACTGAGCGTTTTGCTGAAGTTCGCTCAGAGCTTGCTGACCTGGCCTATGCGGCTGACAATCTGGCCGGTCCGGCAGAGGAGCTGGGTCTTGAAGTACGGGAAAAGAGTGGCATCACCCGAGATGGCGGTGAAGCGCCTTTTGACCACGCGGGACTGATCCGCCAATTGTTTTCCGAGGATGTGTTGACCGAAGGGTTTAACACCGAGCTGATTGACGTGGGCGATAATATGTCCGTTGTGGCGCGGGTAGGTGAGTACCAAGAGGCACAACAGCAGCCGCTTGAAGAGGTGGCCGACGAGATCCGGGCGGCATTGACCCGCCAGAAGACTCGCGAAGCACTCAACGAGCGTGCTGACTCAATCATCGCTGACCTTAAATCCGGCAAGGACATCGAAGAGTTGGGGGTCGGCGAGTGGCAATCCTATGAGGAGCAGTCCAGAAGCAACCCGGCGCTCGGTGGTGCTGTTATGTCCCAGGTGTTTTCACTTCAGCGCCCTGGCGATGGTGACAATGTCTACGGCTCGGTGGTGTCCGATGGCAGCGCGTCCATCGTGGCTCTCGATGCGGTTAACGAGGGTGAGGTTAACCGTGATGGGGGTGAATTCCGCCAGCTTCGCGGTTTCCTGGCATCGCTTGAGGGGCAGCGTGAGTACCAGGCGTATCAGCAGTTCCTGAGAGAGAGCGCCGAAATAGAGCGGCCGTAACAAAAAAGCACCCGATAATGGGTGCCTTTTTTGCTGTACTGCCATGAGAGGCCCGGGCAACGTCCCGGGCTTTTTAGTTGGTGCGCCAGGCATGGCGCGTAGCGCCTTGACGGGCGCTGTTCCGGTCTAGGTGGTGCTGGCCGGATGACTTGGGGGTGCAAGTCCCCTGTGGGCCCGGCAAGGGGAACCACTAGCCGGACGGCAAGGGTGTCCACCGCGAGGTGGAATCTGAAGGAAGCCGCAGGCAAAGCGCTGG